>DASXKE010000174.1:0-52380 GCA_036496985.1 Gaiellaceae bacterium
GCCTCTACCGTCCGTGAGCCGGGGCTACACTGCCGAAAGAGCGATCCAAGGATACGAAGAGACTCTGACTCCCCTCGAACAGGCCCGCCGCATCGCCGCTCTCGCCCGCGAGAAGCTGGCGGAGGACGTCGTGATCCTCGATATGCGGCCCGAGTGCTCGTTCACGGACTACTTCGTGATCGCGACCGGGCGCAACGCGCGCCAGACCGCCGCGATCTGGGACGAGGTGCACGCGCGGCTGAAGCAAGAGGAGCGGCTGCTGCCGCAGAGCGTCGACGGCCCGCGCGAAGGGGCCTGGATCGTCGCCGACTACCTCGACGTCGTCCTCCACGTGTTCACGCCGGACGCGCGCGAGTACTACAGGCTCGAGGAGCTCTGGGGAGACGTGCCCTCGATCGAGCTCGACGCGGCCGCGGTCTGATCGCTTACGCGGGCGCGAGCCCGTGCCGCGTGAGCAGCACCATCCCCGCCTGGGCCGGCAGGTCGTGGACGAGCTTGCCGCCGAGGCGCAGGTCGATGTTGCTCGGGTCGCCGATGTCGATCCAGACCGGACCCTTGGTCAAATTGAGCGCCAGCGTCTTTCCCTGCAACAGCGTCGACTCGTAGACGGTCGGCCCGTTCGCGCTGCCTGAGCGCACCCAGAGCCAGCAGTTTCCGCGAGCAGCCGCGACCACCGCGTGGGTGGGCGGCGCGGCCGCCAGATGGTGCGGCGGCGTCGTGTGCTCTTTCTTCGTCGTCGTGTGGTGAGAAGAGGTCGTCGTGCCGGAGGACGTTGTCGGCGGCGTGCCCCGCTTTCCGCCCGAGGAGCCGCTCAGCTGCCAGGCCGCGAAGGCGGCGATGGCCGCGACGACGAGGACGATGGCGCCGATCGCGACGAGGGGCCGCAGGAACCCGACCCCGGCCAAGGGGCCGTTGGTGCGCGCGAACCGCTCGGGAACGAACGGCGTCTCCTCGGGATGCGCGAAGCGGCTGTTGTACTCCTCGACGTAGAGGCTCCCGTCCAGGCCGAGATAGTCGGCGTACGTCCGCAGGAACCCCTTGACGTACGCGTCTCCCGGCAGGAGCTCCCAGCGCTCTTCCTCGAGCGCCTGCAGGTAGCGGTCCCGGATCCGGATCGCCTTCTGGACGTCTGCCGGCGTGAGGTTGCGCTTCAGGCGAGCCTCGCGAAGGCTCCCCCCGATCTCGAACATGCCGCATTGTCACGGACCCCGGGCGGACCCGCCAATGCGCTTTACGTGAGTGCGACGTTCCTTCGTGCGGCGCGTGCGAGATTCGTGAGCTCGGCGAACGCCTCAGCCGCCTCGGAGGCGTCGCGGTCGCGCAGGGTCGCGTGGACGGCCCGTCCGGCGGTATCCACGTGCACGGTCGCCAGCTGCAGCCGCCGCTGCACGGGCCCCTGCACGTGGCGAAGGCTCTGCACCTTCTCGAGCGGAACCCAGCACGTGATGCGGCGGAGCCGGCCGCTCGTCGTTGCCACACACGTCTCGTTCCGCCCCCAGCTGAGGGCTCTGTAGCGGAATGGGCTCTTCCAGCGGACGCGGGAGGGCGGCGGCGACAGGTCGCGGGGCCGGTCGGGCAGCAGCCAGTCGACGAGCTCGACCCCGACCGCCCGTTTGCCGACGGGTAGCAGCGTTCGCAGCTGGCCGCGTTGCGCCTCGCCTTCTCCCTTTGATCGCTGGCGGCCCGCGAGGTCGACCTCGAGCCGGCACCAGCCGAACGGCCTCCAGAGCACAGGCTCGACCAGCCGCACAGCCTGCACGCGGCCGGGCCGGATGATCTCGGCCGACAGGGCGACGAGCCCGCCGTGCAGATGCAGACCATCGGGCCCTTCCGCCACGGTCAACCGGTACTGCTGGTTGAACCGGCGCCAGAGGAAGGTGACGAGGCTGAGCGTCCACACCAGGCCGCCGCCGACCAGAAGCGGCCCCACGGTATGCGGAGAAACCGCGACGGCGATCAGAATTCCGACGAGGATCCCGATCAGCCACCAGTACTCGAGGGCGATCGAGGCGACGAGTCGTGCGCTCGAGACGACGGCGACGACATGCTCCTCGGTTGCGACCGGCGCTTCGTCCGGCGGGAGCTCGGGTTTGCCCTCGTCGAGTCGCGCACCGCGTGCGAGAGCGAGCAGCTGGGCGCGGAGCGGCTCGACCTCGTGCTCCGCGACATAGGCGAGTCGTGCCGTCGCGCCGCTCGCGCCGGCCATCCGTAGCCGCAGCTCGGCGACGCGGAACATCCGCGCCAGCCCCGGCCGGACGACGTCGATCGCCTGGACTTGCGAGAGCGGGAACCGCAGCGACCTGCGCCGTAGCAGCCCAGTCTCTATGCGCAGATCGTCCTCCTCTATCCGCCACCGTGTCACGAGCCACGAGACGAAGCCGCCGGCGAGCAGGAGCCCGACGACCGCCAGTTGCGGCGTGGCGTCGCTCAACTTGCCGCGGCCGAAGATCGTGAGCAACAGCAGGATCGCGATGCCCGTCGTCGCCCGTCCGCCCCGGACGACCGGCGAAACCGGATGTAGCCGGTGCCAGACCTCCGGCGCCCCGGGGCTCACAGACCCGCCGCCTGGGCCTCGCCGAGCTCGGCCAGGCGGTCGCGCAAGCGAGCCGCTTCGTCGCGCTCCAGGCCCGGGATTCGTGCGTCCGTCGCGGCCGCCGCCGTGTGCAAGCGAACTGTCGCGAGGCTGAAGAGGCGTTCGAGCGGACCGGCCTGGACGTCGATGAACTGCATTCGTCCGTATGGCACGACCGAGACGCGGGAGAACATCACGCCCCGCCGGACCAGCAGGTCTTCTTCCCGCTCCGCATAGCCCCACGAGCGGAAGCGGCGACCGACGACGACGAAGCCGATTGCTCCGGCCACGACCGGAATGACCGCCGCCCACGTCGTCGTGACGATCCCCGACAGGATCGCGAGTGCGACGGCCGCCACGCCCACCTCGAGTCGACGTAGCTTCAGCAGTTGCCGCGAGGGCGTCCGCCATTCTTCCGGTTCAACACCCACCGCGATGGACCCAGCCGGGCTCGAACCGGCGACCTTCGCGCTGCCAGCGCGACGCTCTCCCAGCTGAGCTATGGGCCCCTGGGACGACCAGTGTACCCGCCTAGACTCGGGGCTATGGGCCACGCGAGCGCCGACGTCCTCCTCCGCGGATACCACGCGTTCGTCGACGGCGATCTCGATGCGATGGCGTCGATGCTCGACCCCGACGTGGAGTGGGTGCCGGCCGGTGAGACGGATGCGGTCGTCGTCAGTCGCGACCGCGTCCTCGAGGTGGTCGCCGCTCGCGCCGCCGAGAATTACCACGTCGTCGTCGACCGGGCGATCGGGCTCGCCGACAGAGTCGTCGTCAGCATGCGGTTCTCCCGCATCGAGCTCGACTCTTCCGACGAGCGGCCGCTGCAGAGCCGCCGCTCGTACCTCCTCGGTCGCTGGGCCGCCATCGTCTACATCCGCGACGGCCGGGTCGTGCGCGTCGAGGAGCATCCGCATCTCGAGTCGGCTCTCGAGGCCGCGGGGCTCGAGGACGAGGTCGCGTGACGGGTGTGCTCGTCACCGGCTTCGAGCCCTTCGGTGGCTCGGAGGTCAACGCGTCGCAGAAGCTGGTCGAGGCGCTCGCTTCCGACCCACCGGCCCAGCTCGAGCTCGCGACTGCGGTCCTGCCTGTTGTCTGGACGCGCGCGGCGGACGAGCTCGTGCGCGCGCTCGAGCAGGAACAGCCGGAGCTCGTCGTCTGCTTCGGCCAGGCGGACGGACGCCCCGACATCGAGGTCGAGCGGTTCGCGCTCAACTTCGACGAGGGCTCCGACGAGGAAGGCGAGGAGCGCAGGGCGGAGATCTCCACGGACGGGCCGGTTGCCTACCGCTCCTCGCTCGCCGTCGACGCCATCGTGGACGCGCTTCGCGCCGACGGCATCCCGGCAGCGGTCTCCCGCGACGCAGGCGGCTTCCTGTGCAACCACGTCTTTTACGCCCTCATGCACGCCCTCGCGCGACGGCCGGGCGTGCGCGGAGGGTTCGTCCACGTGCCGCTCCTGCCGGAGCAGGCGCTCGGGCGCGCGGCGCCCACGATGCCGCTGGCGACTCTGGTTTGCGCCGCGCGGATCGTCCTCGCAACCGCCTAGAGCGGCGCCGACGCACACCGGTTCGTAGTAGCTACAATTTTGATACCTACTACACCTGGAGTGTGAGAACGCCTTGACCGATCTATTGCTCGTTCCGCTGGAAGACACCGTCGTCTTCCCCGGCATGAACGTCACCCTCACCGTGGACGTCGGCGACGAGGACCGCGTCGTGCTCGTGCCGCGCCACGAGAGCGAGTACGCCGCCGTCGGCACCGTCGCCGAGGTCACCGACCGCGTCCGTATCCGCGGCGCCGGCCATGCCGTCACCCTCGAAGGCCTGCATCGCGGCGTGATGGGCGCCGCCCACAGCGACGCGCTCGGCCGGTTGCGTGCCGAGGTCGACGAGCTTCCCGACGAGAACCCGCCGCCTGTGCAGACGCGCGAGCTCGAGCGCGAGTACCGCGCCGTGGTGGAGGAGATCCTGGACCTGCGCGGCGCCGACGACCGCGTCCGCGAGTTCCTGCGCGCGATCACCGAGGCCGGTGCGCTCGCCGACACTTGCGCGTACGCGCCGGATATCACCTTTACGCAGCGCGTCGAGCTGCTCGAGACCGTTGACGTTGTCGAGCGCCTCAAGCTCGCGCTCGAGCTCCAGCGCGAGCGGCTCGCCGAGCTACAGGTGCGGCGCCGCATCCACGACGACGTCGAGGAGGGAGCGCAGAAGCAGCAGCGCGAGTGGTTCCTCCGCCAGCAGATGAACTCGATCCGCAAGGAGCTCGGCGAGGACGAAGGCTCCGTCGTCGACGAGTACCGCACGAAGATCGACGAGGCAGAGATGCCCGAAGACGTGCGGGCGCAGGCCGAGCGCGAGCTGCGGCGCCTGGAGACCATGGGCGACGCGAGCGGCGAGGCGTCGATGATCCGCACGTACCTCGACTGGCTGATCGCCGTCCCCTGGTCGAAGCGCAGCGACGAGACGCTCGACCCGACTGGAGCGCGAGAGGTACTCGATGCCGACCACGCCGGGCTCGAGGACGTGAAGGACCGCATCGTCGAGTACCTCGCGGTGCGCAAGCTCCGCCAGGACCGCGGGATTCCGAACGACAAGCGATCGGGCGCGATCCTGACCCTGATTGGGCCTCCCGGCACCGGGAAGACCTCGATCGGCGAGTCGGTCGCGCGGGCGCTCAATCGCGAGTTCGTGCGGATGTCGCTCGGTGGCATTCGCGACGAGGCCGAGATCCGCGGCCACCGCCGCACCTACATCGGCTCGCTGCCGGGCCGGCTCGTGCGCGCGCTGCGCGACGCAGGGACGATGAACCCGGTGATCCTCCTCGACGAGGTGGACAAGGTCGGCGCCGACTGGCGCGGCGACCCGTCTGCGGCGCTGCTCGAGGTCCTCGACCCGGCGCAGAACCACTCGTTCCGCGACCACTACCTCGACGTCGAGCTCGACCTCTCCGAGGTCTTCTTCATCGCGACCGCGAACGTCGCCGACACGATCCCCGGCCCGCTGCTCGACCGGATGGAGGTCATCCGCTTCGACGGCTACACGGTCGACGAGAAGACGGCGATCGCTCGCGGCTACCTCTGGCCGCGGCAGGTCGAGCGGAACGGGCTTCGCGAGGACGAGGTCGCAATCTCTGACGACACGCTGCAGACCGTCGTCTCCGACTACACGCGCGAGGCCGGCGTACGCCAGCTCGAGCGTGAGCTGGGCACGGTGCTCCGCAAGACCGCGACGCGAATTGCGTCCGGCGAGGTCGAGGCGCCCGTCGACGTCGACGTCGACGTCGTGCGCGACGCGCTCGGCCGGCAGAAGTTCTTCCAGGAGGCGGCGGAGCGCACGGCCGTCCCGGGAGTCGCGACCGGGCTCGCCGTGACCGGCACCGGCGGCGACGTCCTCTTCGTCGAGGCGACCTCGATGGACGGTTCGCGCGGCGAGCTCGTGCTCACCGGCCAGCTCGGCGACGTGATGAAGGAGTCGGCGCGCATCGCTCTCTCCTACGTCCAGTCGCACGCAGAGGAGCTCGGGATCGATCCCGACGCATTCAAGGACCGCTCGTTCCACGTCCACGTGCCCGCAGGCGCGATCCCGAAGGACGGCCCCAGCGCAGGGATCACGATGACGACCGCGCTGGCGTCGCTCCTTTCGGACCGGCCCGTCAAACACACGGTCGGGATGACCGGCGAGGTGACGCTGCAGGGTCGCGTGCTGCCGATCGGCGGGCTGAAGCAGAAGGTGCTCGCCGCGCACGCCGCGGGGCTCACCGACGTGATCATCCCCGAGCGGAACCGGGCCGACCTCGACGACGTGCCCGAGGACGTACGCGAGGCCATGGACTTCCATCCGGTGATGACGCTCGGCGAGGTGCTCGAGCTCGCGCTCGAGCCGGTGGCGGAGCCGAGCCGTCTCCATGCGCTGTAACCAGTGCCGCCCGCTGCCCGAGGACGTCGCCCGCGCGGCGGATCTCCTCGGGCGGCGCTGGGCGCTCGCGATCCTCTGGGCCGCGGCCGAGGCGGGCGCCGTCCGCTTCAACGAGTTCAAGCAGACGCTCGAGGGAATCCCACCGCGAACGCTCGCCGCGCGCCTCACCGAGCTGGAGGAGGCTGGAGTGCTCGAGCGGCGCGTCTTCGACACGCGGCCCCCGCGCGTCGAGTACCGGCTGACGGAGGCGGGACGCCATCTGCGTTACGTCGTCGAGGCGTTGAACGCCTTCGCGGCGAGCGCGTAGCTAGGCCGGCGCGAGCGCGGCGATCTCGCGTTCGCGCGCGAGCCGCTCGAGCGCCTGCGTCTCGATCTGCCGCACACGCTCGCGCGTCAGGCCCATCTCGCGACCGATCATCTCGAGCGACTTCGGATCCTGGTCGCCGTCCAGCCCGTACCGGAGCTTGATGACCCGCTGCTCGCGCTCCGGCAGCTTCGACACCGCGGCACGCAGCAAGTCCTCGCTCAGCCCGACCACGACCTCCTCCTCGACATCGGCCTTGTCGGTGGCGACGATGTCGCCGAAGGCCGAGTCCCCCTCGTCGCCGAGCGGCTTGTCGAGGCTCGCCACGGCCCGCGCCGCGGCCTGCACCTCGCGCACGTGCTTGAGCGAGAGCTTCGCCGTCTTGGCGATTTCCTCGTCGGTTGGCGGCCGTTCGAGCTTCAGCGTCAGCTCGCGCTCGGCGCGGGCGATCTTCTGCTCGCGCTCGACGATATGGACGGGAATCCGAATCGTGCGCGACTTGTTCGCCACGCCGCGCTGCACCGCCTGGCGGATCCACCAGGTCGCGTAGGTCGAGAACTTGTAGCCACGCCGCCAATCGAACTTCTCCACAGCCCGAATCAGCCCGATGATCCCCTCCTGGATCAGGTCGAGCAGCGAGAGCCCGTGACCCTGGTACTTCTTTGCGATCGAGACGACGAGGCGGAGGTTCGAGTTGATCATCCGGTCCTTGGCGCGGCCGTCGCCCCGCTCGATCAGCTTCGCGAGCTCGACCTCCTCGGCGGCCGTCAGCAACGGGTAGCGGCCTGCCTCGTTGAGGAAGAGCTGGAGGGAGTCGGTCGTCATCGCGGCCACCGTCTCGTTCGAGTAGTGGGTCTCGTTGACGTCGGGCAGGCTGCAGTCATCGGTCAGCTCGACGCCGCGCTCCTCGAGCTGGTCGTAGAGGGACGCGAGCTCCTCGTCCTCGAGCTCCAGCTCGGCCAGGACCTGTGCCAGGGCCGAGAGGTTGACGCAGCCGGCGTCGTCGGCATGCTCCATCAGTGCGCGAAGTTGGTCGTGAGTCATGGGGTTGCTCTTCCCCCTGACTTTCGGATCGTTAACGCGCTCGGATTCAGGGCGGCGCCCGAGGGTAGACTGAGGCCGGTGAAGGGGCCGGACACGCTGTGGGAGCTGATCTTCATCATGGTGATCCTCAAGATCCCCATCGCATACCTTTGCTACGTGGTTTGGTACGCGATCAAGGCCGAGCCGCGCGGACGCGGAGGCCCGGCCGGCGTTCGCGAGATTCCGGATTCTCCGCCGCCGGGCTTCGACAACCATCTTCGCCGCCGATCGCGCCGTCGGCCACCGCGTCCGCACGGGGGCCCGGCTCGCGTCTACGCACGGACGGCGCGCGCGGCAGCTGCACGTGCGGATAGGATCGCCGACCGTTGAACGTCGAAGGCGAAGCTTTTCATTCGGACTCCGGCTCGGAGAGGCGCCCGTCGGACACGGTCGCAGGGTTCCTTTCCGCGATCGCCATCTTCATGAGCGTCGTCGGACTCGTCTGGCATCCGCTCCGCCTGATCCTCCCGTCGCTCGCGATCGCACTCGTGGCCGCCGGCATGGGCGGCGGCAAGGGACGCCTCCAGTTCGCCGCCGTGCTCATCTGCACCGCCTGCTTCTTCTTCGGGCTGACGATCGCCGTGGCCTTCAGCAAGCCGCTCTGGTAGCCGCTCCCGCGCTGCTACAACGAAGCCGCACATGGGACATCCCGACGTAGACGGGCTGAATACGGGCTACGCGGCGCTGCTCCTCGAGCAGTACCTCGACAACCCCGGAGCCGTGCCGGAGGAGTGGCGCGACCTGTTCGAGAGCGAGCCCGAAGCGCTGATCCAGCGCCAGCCCGGCCTGGCGCGCCTGCTCGAGCGCGTGGCCGCCGACGGAGACGGACACGCTACGGAACCTCCTGCGGCTGCGGCACCGGCGCCTGCGGCTGCAGACGAGGAGCTGCTGGGCGGGATCGCCGCCGCGATGGCGCTCGTCAAGGCCATCCGGATGCACGGTCACCTCGCGGCGCACCTCGACCCACTCGGCTCGGAACCGCCCGGCGATCCGGCTCTCGAGCCCGAGCGCCTGATCCCGAAGCTGACGCCGGAGCTGCAGGCGCGCATCCCCGCCTCGCTCCTGCGCCTCCACGTGGAGGGCGACACTCTCGCCGACGCGCTGCCGCGGCTGCGGGAGACCTACACCGGCTCGATCGCGTACGAGATCGAGCACATCTCCGACCACGAGGAGCGCGTCTGGCTGCGCCAGGCGATCGAATCCGGCCGTTATCGCAGGACGTTTTCGAGCGAGGAGCGCGTGCGGCTGCTCGGCCGTTTGAGTCAGGTCGAGGGGATGGAGCGTTACCTGCGCCGCGCCTTCCTCGGGCAGAAGCAGTTCTCGGTCGAGGGCCTCGACGTGATGATCCCGATGCTCGACGAGGCGGTCGAGCTCGCCGCGGGCAGCGGCGCCCACGAGGTCGTGCTCGGAATGGCGCATCGTGGCCGGTTGAACGTCCTCGCTCACGTGGTGGGGCGGCCGTACGAGACCATCCTGCGCGAGTTCGAGGGCGAGCGGACGATCGAGGCCGTCGTCTCGAGTGAGGAGGGCGGCTCAGGCGACGTGAAGTACCACCTCGGCGCCCAGGGGATCCGCTCGACCCCCGGCGGGGACATCACGATCACGCTGGTCTCGAACCCGAGCCACCTCGAGGCGGTCGACCCGGTGGTCGAGGGTCGGGCGCGGGCCGAGCAGACCGACCGCTCCTCGCGTCAGGGCTACCACGACCCGAGCGTCGCCTTGCCGGTCCTGATCCACGGAGACGCGTCGTTTGCGGGCCAGGGAATCGTCGCGGAGACCCTGAATCTCGAGGCGCTTGCGGGCTATTCGACGGGCGGCACGCTGCACCTGATCGCGAACAACCAGGTCGGCTTCACCACCGACCCGGAAAGCGGGCGCTCGACGCGCTATTCGAGCGACCTCGCCAAGGGCTTCGACGTCCCGATCATCCACGTCAATGCCGACGATCCCGAGGCGGCCCTCGCCTCGATCCGGCTCGCGCTCGCGTACCGGCGCCGCTTCGGCCACGACGTCGTCGTCGACCTCGTCGGCTACCGCCGGCACGGCCACAACGAGCAGGACGAGGCGGCGTACACGCAGCCGCTTCTGGCGGCGGCGATCGCAGATCACTCGACCGTGCGCGAGCAGTTTGCCGCGCGGCTCGTCGCCGACGGCGATCTCTCTCAGGAGCAGGCGGACGAGCTCGAGGCGGATGTCCTGTCCGAGCTCCGCCAGGCGCACGAGCGGCTGAAGGAGACGTTCGGGCAGGAGGAGCCGCCGCAGCCGAACGACACGCACGTTCCCGCTGCGACCGGCGACGAGGTCGTCACGGCCGTTGCGGCCGACCGTCTGCGCGCGCTCAACGAGCAGCTGCTGCGCGTCCCCGACAGCTTCACGCCGAACCCCAAGCTCATGCGCCAGCTCGAGCGGCGGCGGGACACGCTCGAGGAAGGCGGGATCGACTGGGGACAGGCCGAGGCGCTCTCGTTCGCCTCGCTCCTCGTCGAAGGAATCCCGATCAGGATCACGGGCCAGGACACCGAGCGCGGGACGTTCTCGCACCGGCACGACGTGCTCCACGACGTCAACACGGGAGCCTGGTACACGCCGCTCCAGCACCTCGACGACGCCGGCGCGGCCTTCGAGATCCACAACTCGCCGCTGTCGGAGTACGCGTGTGTCGGCTTCGAGTACGGCTACGCGGCGGCGGCGCCCGAGGTGCTCGTCCTCTGGGAGGCGCAGTTCGGGGACTTCGTCAACGGGGCGCAGATCATCCTCGACCAGTTCATCGCGGCCGGGCTCTCGAAGTGGCGGGAATCGACGCGTCTGACGCTCCTCCTGCCGCACGGATATGAGGGCAACGGGCCTGAGCACTCGAGTGCTCGCCTCGAGCGCTTCCTCCAGCTCGCGGCACAGGAGAATCTGCGGATCGCCAACTGCACGACGTCGGGGCAGTACTTCCATCTGCTGCGGCGGCAGGCCCTGGACGCGACGGCGCGGCCGCTCGTGGTGATGACGCCGAAGGGGCTCCTGCGCCTGAAGCAGGCGGGCTCGACGCTCGACGATCTCGCCGGCGGCGAGTTCCAGCCGGTGATCGACGATCCAAACGCCGACCACGAGCGGATCGAGCGGCTCGTGCTGTGCCAGGGCAAGGTCTACTACGACATCGCCGGGCACGAGGAGCGCGCCGGCGCTTCTCACGTCGCGGTCGGCCGACTCGAGCAGCTCTATCCGTTCCCCGGCGACCGCGTGAAGGAGCTCGTGGCCCGGTATCCGAACCTGCGCGAGATGGTCTGGGCCCAGGAGGAGCCGCAGAACATGGGCGCCTGGCGCGCGCTGCGCCACCGCCTCGAGGAGACGAAGCCGGATCACGTGCCGCTCGTCTACGTGGGTCGTACTTGGCGCGCCAGTCCGAGCGAGGGCTATCCCACCGCGCACCTGCGCGAGCAGGACAGGATCGTCCGAGCGGCACTCGGCGTCTAGCTAGACCCTCAGCCCTTGCCCTTCCCCTTGCCGTGGTTCCCCGGCGGAGGTGGCGGTGGTGGCGGCGGCGGCGCTGCCGGCGCGGGAGCTACCGGTGGCGGCGGCGGCGCCCCGTTGTTGCCTTTGCCGCCCGGGCCGCGAGCTTCGGGCCGTGCTTTTTGGCCATGTTCATGAGCTGGCGGCGCTGGGCGGGCGGGAGGCGGCGATAGATGTCCCACGCCGCGATCGTGATTGCCCACGGGCTGGGACGGAGCTTGCGGAACTTTCCGGCCATGCACTGATCCTGGCAGATCCGGGGGCGGCTCGGCTCCGGGCACCGACAGCGCCTGTCCGGGAGGCGTCTTTGCCTGGCCCGGCGGGGTCTTCGTCTGGTCGGGCAGCGTCTTTGCCTGTCCGGGTGGCGTCTTGGCTTGGCCCGGGGGCACCTTCGCCCCTCCCGGGGGCACCTTCGTCGGCGGCGAGGTCACGGTCGTCGCCGTCGGCGGCGGGGGCGGCGAGGCGACGGTCGTGGTCGGCGGCGGCGGCGAGGCGACGGTCGTGGTTGGAGGCGGTGGTGCCGAAGGCGGGTTGGACGGCGTCGTCTTCGGCGGAGTCCTCGAACCGGAACCGGCTCCCGCGGGAACCGTCTGGGGCGTCGGCCGCGCGGCGACCGGCGCGAGAGGGGCAGCCTGCAGAAGCGGCGAGCTCGCCTGTGGCTCGACCGCGCGGTGCCGCGCCTGCGGGATCGCGGGCGCATGAACGACGCTCCGGCTCGGCGTCGGCCCGAGCGCAACCCCGCGCGGCGCCGCCGGCGAGGTCAGAAGACGTGGAATGACTGCACCACCTGCAACGGCGATCGCAAGTAGGAGCGCGGCAACGATCCGCTCCTTCCGACTCATGTTGTTCCCCCTTCCCGCCGACAACATCCCCAGAGGGACTATCGGCAGGAGGGAGGGTTGGCTTGACACCAGGGAGGCTCAGCTTGAGCAGCTTCAAGCTCAAGCTCGTCGCCTACTTCATGCTGCTCTCGCTCGTGCCGCTGGCGGTCACGTACTGGGGGTTCACGACCGTGGCCGGATCAGGCGAATCGCGGCAGGTCACCCTTCGCCAGGAGGAGGGGCTTCGGGCCGCGCTCACGCTGTACGACGAGCAGGCGAGCCGCGCGCAGACGCGCGCCGAGCGGGTCGCGCGGTCGCAGACGTTGCAACGGGCGCTCGAGCGCCGAGACCGTCGTGCGCTGGCGCAGATTGTCGCCGGTAAGTCGCTCTACGTCGTAGCTCCCGGGGGGCTTCGGGTCGGAAGCACGCCGAATCCCGTCGCGCAATATCCGGTCGAAGTCGTCGCGGGCACGAAGCGTCTGGGCCGGGTGGTCGCGACGGTTCCGCTCGATCTCGGCCTGATCGCTCGTCTGCGTGTCGGTGCAGCACTCAGCTCGGGTGACGTCCTCGTCCTCCTTCAGGGAACGCGGATCGCCGCGTCGGCTCCGGCCCTTCGCGGAAATGTCGCGCTGGCGGCGGGACGGAGCGGAACCGTCGACGTCTCCGGCACGCGCTATCGCGCGTTCGTGGCGCCGGCGCTACCCGGGGTTCCGTCGGCGCGCCTCGCCGTCCTGACCAACAAGGCGGCGATCGACGCGGCCGACGCGCGGACGCGCGACCGTCTCCTCGCCGGCCTGCTCGCGAGCCTTGCGCTCGTCGGAATCGTCGCCTATCTGCAGGGCCGGTCGATCGTCCGGTACCTCCGCGAGTTCTCCACCGCCGCTCGCGGGATCGCGCAGGGGGCGCTCGGCGAACGCGTGCCCGTTCGTGGTCGGGACGAGTTCGCAGCTCTCGGCACCGCACTCAACGAAATGGCTGCGCAGCTCGAGGAGCGTCTGGCCGAGCTGCAGGCCGAGCGCGGGCGGGCGCGCGAGACGCTCGCGCGTTTCGGGGAGGCGCTCGCCGCGACCCACGACGCACAGCAGCTGCTCCGCATCGTCGCCGCGGAGGCTGCAGAGGCGACGTCCGCGCGTGCGTGCCGGATCGTGTCTGCCGACGGCGCGGTCGTCGTCAGCGGCGACGAGGACGCAGACGGCGACCGGCTGAGTATCCCGCTGGTCGCGGCCGGCGAGCGCTTCGGGACGCTCGAGCTCGTGGGCGACTCGTTCAGCAAGGAGGAGCGGATGAACGCCGCGTCGCTCGCCGCACACGCCGTGGTCGCGCTCGAAAACGCCCGCCTGCACGGGATGGTCGAGCGGCAGGCGCTCGTGGACGGTCTGACGGGCCTCGCGAACCGCCGAGCGGCGGCCGACGCGCTGCATGCCGAGGCCGCGCAGGCAGAACGGCTCGAGACGGCGCTCTCGATCGTCCTCGCCGATCTCGACGGATTCAAGGACGTCAACGACGAGCACGGCCACGCGGTCGGCGACGAGGTACTGAGGGCGTTCGCCGAGGTGCTGCGGGAGACGGTCCGCGAGTCGGACGTCGCGGGGCGCTGGGGCGGCGAGGAGTTCCTGCTCCTTCTGCCCGGTGCTGACCTCGACGGCGCCGAGCAGCTTGCGGAGCGCGTCCGCGCCGGGCTCGCCAGGCGCCGGATTCCGAGCGCTCCGGAGCTCCGTGTGACCGCGAGCTTCGGGGTGGCCGAGTACGGCGGAGAATCGAACACCGAACAGCTCGTCGCAGCCGCCGACAGCGCGCTGTACCGGGCGAAGCGAGGCGGCAAGGACCGGGTCGAGCGAGCGGTGCCGGCCACGCTGTGAACGCCTCGAACCTGAAAACAGCTGCAATCGCCGTTATCATGGCCGCCGACGACGAGTACGACAACGGGAGGAACGCCTTATGCCGGTAGAGACACCGTCTATTTTCGCGCAGGTCATCAAGGAGCACCTCGACCTGAAGGAGCGCAATGCTCGACTCGGCGGCTCGATGCCGATCGACCATTACAAGGGGGACGGGGATCCCTTCGAGAACCACCCGCTCTTCAAGAGCGAGGAACAGGCGCGGATCGAGGAGACGATGGACGGCGTCGATCCGGACTTCAGCGACGCGAGCCTCGAGGATGTCGGAGTGTGGCCCGGCGAGCCGGTCGAGGAAGTCACGGCCGAGACCACCGAAGCGGTCGTACCGGCCGTCGAGGAGTCGGCCTTCTGGGGCCACGGCGGCGCGCGCGACTTCGACTGGGGCGACTAGCTAGGTCTATCCCGCGGCCGCGAGCTCCGCCTCGCCGCCGCCGAGCGTGTTGGCCAAGCGGCGGAACGGCCCGTCGACCGCCAGCAGCTCCCGTTCGGAGCCGCGCTGGATGACCTGGCCGTTCTCCACGACGAGGATCTCGTCGGCGCGCCTGACCGTGGACAGGCGGTGGGCGATGATGATCGAGGTCCGGCCCCGTAGCAGCCGGTCGAGCGCCTGCTCGATCAGCACCTCGGTCGGCCGGTCGATGTTCGACGTGGCCTCGTCGAGCACGAGGATGCGCGGGTCGGCCAGCAGAGCCCGCGCGATCGAGATGAGCTGCCGCTCGCCCGCGGACAGTCCCGCTCCTCCCTCGCGCACCGCGTGATCGAGACCGCCGGACAGCCGCGCCGCGACCCGGTCGACGCCGACTGCGGTGGCCGCGGCCTCGACCTCCTCGTCGGTCGCGTCTGGCTTGGCGAAGCGGATGTTCGAGGCGATCGTGCCGCTGAAGAGGAACGGATCCTGGAGGACGACGCCGAGTTGGCGCCGGTATGAGTGGAGCTCCACGTCGCGCACGTCGTGGCCGTCGATGCGCACTGCTCCTTCGTTCGGGTCGTAGTGGCGGCCGATCAGCCGCGCGAGGGTCGACTTCCCGTGGCCCGACTCGCCCACGAGCGCAAAACAGCCTCCCGGTGGGATGTGGAACGAGACGCCACGCAGGACGGGATCCTTTCCGTAGGCGAAGACCACGTGGTCGAGCTCGAGGTCGCCCTCGATCCGCGGCAGCGGCTTCGCCCCCGGCCGGTTGTCGATGTCGGGCTCCTCGTCGAGGATGCTTGCGATCTTGACCATCGCCGCTCCGGCCGACTGCAGCTGCCCGTAGACGTCCGAGAGCTCCTGGAGCGGCTGGAAGACGAGCGACAAGATGTACGTCGCCGTGATCAGCGTGCCGATCGTCAGCGTCTGGTTCTCGTACAGGTGCGAGCCGAAGTAGATGACCGTCCCCGTTGCCAGTACGCCGAGGAACTCGATCGACGGGAAGAAGACCGAGAAGATCTTCTGGACGTACGTCGACTGGGCACGGTTGGCGTCGTTCAGGGCGTCGAACTCGGCCTGGAACTGGCGTTCGCGGTTGAACGCCTGCACGACCGCCATGCCGGCCACCGATTCCGCGATCTGAGCGGTCACTGCGGCGATCCGGTTCCGCTGCTCGACGTTCGCCACGTGCGAGGTGCGCTGGAACCAGCGCGAGAGGATGACGGTCGGGGGCAGCACCACGAACGCGATGAGACCGAGGCGCCAGTCGGCGATGATCAGCGCGATCACCGCCGCCGGCAGGAGGATGAGGTTCGAGACGAGCGTCGGCATCCCCTGCGAAAGCGTGTCCGAGACGGCGTCGACGTCGCTCGTGAGGCGCGCGATGATCCAGCCCGCCTTCTGCTGCGAGAAGTAGCGGAGCGAGAGGCTCGTGAGGTGGTCGAAGAGGTCGCGGCGCAGGCCGATCACGACGGCCTGGCCGATGGTCGCCAGACCGCGGATCAGGCGTGCCTGCAGGACCCAGCCGACCGCGGCGACTCCCAGATAGATGAGGACGATGACCGTCAGGTGGTGCTCGTTGCCGGGGGGCGTGATTCCGTTGTCGATCGCGCTCCGGACAAGCAGCCAGCCTCCGGTGAGGCATGCGGCGTTGCCGATGGCAATGAGCACCATCAGCGTGGCAAAGAGCTTGCGACCCTCCATGTACTTCCAGAGGCGCCTCATGCTGCGACCACCTCGTCCCCGAAGAGCCGCGCGAACTCCCCATCCCCCCGCAGAAGCTGCGCGGGCGTGCCGGACTCGACGATCCGGCCGTCGACCAGCACGACGGCGCGGTCGGCGATACCGATCGTCGAGAGCCGCTGTGTCGCGACGAGGACGGTGCGGCCCTGGAGTGCCGGACGGAGGTTCCTCACGAGCCGTCGCTCGGTGAGCGTGTCCACGGCAGACAGGGGATCGTCGAGCACGACGACCCGCGCGCCCGTGACCAGCGCGCGTGCCAGTGCGACCCGTTGGCGTTGGCCTCCGGAGAGGTTGACGCCACGCTCTCCGATCAGGGTGTCGTAGCCGTCGGGGAGGCTCGGGCCGAACGCGTCCACGCCCGCCGCCTCGCACGCCGCGAGCACGTCGTCCCAGTCGGCGTCCTCCCGCCCGGCGGTCAGGTTCTCGCGGAGCGGCACCGAGAACAGCACCGGCCGCTGCGTGACGAGCGCGACGGAGGCCCGTAGCTCGGCGATGCGAACGTCGCGCGTGTCGACGTCGCCGATCGTCAGCCGTCCTGCCGTCGGGTCGTAGAAACGGGGAAGCAGGTTGAGCAGCGACGTCTTGCCCGAGCCGGTCGAGCCGCAGACCGCGACGATCTCTCCCGGCTCGACGACGAGGTCGAGCTCGTGCAGCACGTCCACCTCGCCGCCGTACGCGAAGCTCACGTTCTCGAAGCGCACGCCGAGCGGGCCGGAGGGGAGGCGTCGGGGGCTAGCCGACTCGGGCATCGGCTCGATCCCGTCGAGCCAGCCGAAGCTGCGGCCCGCGGAGGCGAGCGCGCGTTGCGCGAGGTCGAGGATCCAGCCGATCGCCTCGAGGGGCCACACGAGCTGCAGGAGGAGCGTCTCGAAGAGGACGAACTGCCCGATCGTCAGGTCTCCGTGAATGACGGCGCGGCCGCCGAAGAAGACCACCGCGGCGATCGAGAGCCCCGGCAGGTAGTAAAGGCCCGGCACGTGCTGCGCCTCGACGCCCGCCTGCCGGAGCGCCGCCGAGCGGACGCCCTCGGCCCGGTCGCCGAAGCGCCCGCGCACGTCGTCCTCGCGCCCGAAGGCCTGCACCATCTCGATCCCGACGACGGCTTCGTCCGCCGACTCGGTTACGTCGCCCTTTCGGGCCTGCACCTCGCGGGAGATCGGCGAGACGAGCCGTCCGAAGCGGTTCGCGACGAACCCGATCAAGGGCAGCGAGACGGCCGCGTAGAGAGTGAGCTTCCAGTTGACGAGCCCGAGGACGATCCCGACCGCGACGATCATCATCACGCTCTGCATCCCCTGCACGAGACCCCAGCCGATGAAGTAGCGGATCGGATACAGGTCGTTCGTGGCCCGCGACAGCACCTGTCCGGTCGCGTGCCGGTCATAGAACGCTCGCGGGTAGCGGAGGTATGCCTGATAGAGGAGCTCCCGCATGCGCGCCTCGATCCGGATGCCGATCCGGGCGGTCGCATAGCGGCGGTTGAAGTTGATGATGAAGCGCAGGAGAGCGAGCGCTCCGATCGCGGCGAGGTAGGGCGGGAGCTTGTTCTCCTTGTGCGGGACGATCGCGTTGTCGATCGCCTGCGAGATGAGGATCGGGATCGCGATCGAGATCAACGTGTAGGCGAGCGCGCACGTCAGGCTGAAGACGCCGAGCTTCCATTGCTCGCGCCAGAGCCCGAGCAGGCGTCGGAAAGTCGGCACCAGGCCGAGGTCGGGCGGGTCGACTGAGCTCACATAGTTGGACATGCGTAGGCGCACGGGCAGCAGGCCCCCTAGCCCGCGCCACGAGCTACCGCCGACGATACCAGCGGCGCGCGTCGTGCTTCGGACGAGTTTCTAGCGGGGTTTCTTGAGCTGCGGGTCGGCCAGCATGCTGCTGCGGCGGAGCTTCGCCGCGGCGGCGGGCTCGAGGTCCGGGTCGTCGGGTGGTTGCTGCGGCAGCGGCGTCGGAGGCGGCGGATCGCCCGCCGGATCCGTCCCGCGGGCAGGCTCCGGATCGGTCGACGCCTTGCCGGTCCCACCCTTCAGCTTCTCCTGCAACTGCATGCGCTGGCCGGCGAGCTCACGCTCGACCTTGCGGATCGCCTGCTCGCGCTCGTCGAGCCGCTCCCGCTCCGCCTTGGCGAGAGCGAGCTCCTGCACGGCTTCCTTCTCGCGCTTCTCGGCCGCGGCGATCTTGCGGCTGAGCTCGTCCTGGCGCACGGGGTCGGGCGCCGAAGGACGCTCCGTGGCGGACGGTCGACGACGCCCCTGCCGGCCGGCGACCTCCAGCCGGAGCTGCTCGAGTTCGCGCTCGCGCGCGGCGACGCGCTGCGCGTGCTCGCGCAGCGTCCGCTTCATCTCCTCGACCTCGGCGATCGCCTGCTCGTAGCGGCCGCGCATGTCCAGCCCTTCACTCACAGGGGAAGTGTCGCTTGCATTTCGGCTGGTGGCAACCTGGTGGCGCCTGGCTCGGCGGTTTCGCTCAGGACGCCGTCGAAGACGGTGACCGCCCGGCCGGTGATCGTCACCCGGTCGTCGTTCAACTCGACCCCCACGAGACCGGAACGCGACGAGACCTGGAAACCCGTGAGTGTCTTCCGTTCGAGCCGCTCCGCCCAGTACGGCGCCAGGACTGTGTGCGCGCTGCCGGTCACGGGGTCCTCCGGAATGCCGGCCTGCGGCGCGAAGACGCGCGACACGAAGTCGTAGGCGCGATCTCCGGCCGCCGGAGCGGTGGGGATCAGGCCAACCGAGGATTCCAGCAGGCTCACCGCAACGAGATCAGGGCTCAAGGCTCGGACAGAGTCCTCGTCGGCCATCAGCGCGAGCAGGAACGCGCCGTTCGCCGTTCGGCCAGTCCATTCCACAGGCGCACCGAGGGCGGCCGCTACGAGATCGCGGGCCTCGACCTCGGCGCAGGGCCACACGGGGAAGTCCATGGCGAGCAAGCCGTCCGGTCTTCGCTCGACCGTGAGGATGCCGCTCCGCGTCGCGAACCGGATCGGCCCCGGAGTACCGTCCTCGAAGAGGCAATGCGCCGAGGCGAGCGTTGCGTGGCCGCAGAGATCGACCTCGGTGGTCGGCGTGAACCACCGGAGCCGGAAGTCGGCATCCGGTAGGTCTTCGCGAATCACGAAGCCCGTGTCGGGCAGGCTCGTCTCGCGTGCGAGCGCCGCCATCCAGTCGTCCGACGGCGCTTCGTCGAGCACGAGGACGGCAGCGGGGCTGCCGCTGAACGGCCTCTCGGCAAACGCATCAACCGTTCTCAACCGCACCATGGCCGCGAAAGTGGAGCGTACCGGGATCGAACCGGTGACCTCCGGCTTGCAAAGCCGGCGCTCTCCCAGCTGAGCTAACGCCCCGCGAGGGCCCAGTGTAGAGGCAGGTTCGGCCCGGAGTTACGCCGCGCGCTCGAGCCGCTCTTCGACGCGCGCTCGGGCGACGATCTTCTCGCGGTCGCCGAAACGCAGGCGCGCCCGGACTGCCCGGTTCTCGTCCCAGAGGCGGTCGAGCTGCTCGTCGATCGCGTGGATCTCGGCCCGGATGTCGGGGTTGTGCTCGTCGGAGAGCCGGTGCCAGAGCTCGGTGCGCTCCTCGCTCAGTCTCTCGATCTCGGTGTGGATCTCTTCGGTGGTTCGCATGCCGTCTACAACGGGAGGGATGCCCACCGCATTCCGGGCGAATCCTCAGCGTTACCGGAGGTTCACGCCGCGGCCAGCGACTCGCGGATCCGGTCGCCGACGGCGGCGAGCTCGAGCTTCTCGCCGGCCACGTCGCGCAGGAGCTCGTCGGCGGTGGGCTTCTGGCCCTCGGCCCAGAGCTCGCGCAGCAGCGAGCCCGCCTCGCGGCGCGTGAACCAGGCGTTGCCGAAGCGTTCACGCAGGTATGCGCGAAGCTGCGCCTCGAAAGCCCAGGCCCGGAGGTACTCCGAGGCGTAGAAGCCGTCGTCGATATCGCCGAGGTAATCGGATGCGGCCGGCTCGACCTTCGTCGCAGCGGAGAGCAGTTCGACGTACAGCGGTCGCAGCGCGGTCAGGTCATCGGCCGCGTGGAACTCGAGCTCGTACAGCAGCTTGGCGCTGTAGCGCCGGACGATCCAGAGGAGCTGCGCGGCTCCTTCGGCGGCGAACTCGTGCGGGCGAGGGAAATCGAGCCGGCGCTCGAGCCAGACGGGCTCGGTGACCAGATACTCCAGGAGCATCGCCCAGCCCTCGGTGACGGCGTTGTCGCCCAGTCGGCGCTCCTCGGGCGAGAGGGACGCGTCGGTATGGGCGAAGTGTTCCGTGTGCCCGGCCTCGTGGAAGAGGGCGCGCCAGTCGTCTGGCCCGCCTTGCGGCTTCGTCACGAGGACGACGCGGCCGGGTACCTCGATCGGCGAGCAGAACGCGCGCGGATCCTTGTTCGGACGCTCCTCGAGGTCGAGCTCGACGTTCGGCTGCGCGTGCAGATCGATGCCGAAGTCGGCCAGCGTGGCCGAGAGGGCCGGCAACATCCGGGCCGCTGGGAACAACGCGTCCCACGCCACGCCACGCCACGCGCGCCCGACGTCCCAGCGCGTGACCTCGTCGAGGCCAAGGCCGATGCGTGAGCGAAAGAACCGGTCGCCCGTCCTCTGCCAGAGGTCGTCGGTGTCGGCGAGCAAACGCCTGCACTGCTCGGCGAGATCGTCGAGCGGCAGGCCGAAGCTGCGGTGGAGGTCGGCGTAACTCTCGGCTCCGAGCCGCCGGGTCTCGCGCTGGACGACCTGCGCAGCCCGCAGCTCGAGAGGGTTGAGATGCTCCTCGGTGAGCTCGTTCCTGGCCGCCTCGATCCGCTCCCGGACGCCGCGATCCTCCTCGTTCATCAGCCGCGGCCTGAGCATCCGATACGGGATCTCCTCGCCTTCGAGCTCGGCGGTCAGGGTCGCCTCGAGCTCGGCGACGCGCTCCGCTTCCTCGCTCACGAAGTTGCCGAGATATCCCGCGCACGCGAACTTCCACAGCTCGCGCCGCCTGCGGATCCCGTCGACCGAGGCTCCGAGCGCAAGCGCCGTGTCGAGCTGGGTCAGGCGCTCGTGCCGCTCGTAGATCGGTGCTAGTTCAAGGGTCTCTTTCAACCCCGCATAGTGGAGATACGACTCCTCGTCGAGCTCCGAGATGAAGCGGTCGGCGTCCGCGCTGAGCTCATCGATCTCCCGTTGCTCAAGCGGCTCCGGCATGCGGGTTCGTAGGATAGACCCGTGCAGGAGATCGCCTTGAAGACCGAGCGCAAGACGCAGCTGATCGAGATCACCGAGCTCGTTCGCGACGCCCTCGGCGGGACGAACGGCGCGACGGCCGCGCTCGTCTACGTTCCGCATACGACGGCAGGCGTCGCGATCAACGAGCGCATCGATCCCGAGCTCGTCACCGACCTCGAGAACGCGTTCCAGCGCGTGGTCGGCGACGACTGGGAGTGGCGGCACGACGACGAGGACGGGCCGAACGCGCCCTCGCACGCGCGAGCCTCTCTCGCCTCGAGCCCGCAGGTGCTGATTCCGCTGCACGACGGTGGCCTCGCTCTCGGCACCTACCAGGGCGTCTTCTTCTGCGAGTTCGACGGCCCGCGGGATCGCAAGATCTACGTCACGACGCTGGCCTAGCCGTGGCGGCTCCCGTTGCGAAGGGCGATGAGCTCGAGCTCGACGTCGACTCGCTCGCGTACGGCGGCAACGGCGTCGCGCGGCTCGACGGTTTCGTCGTCTTCGTGCGCCGCGGGCTGCCGGGCGATCGCGTGCGCGCGCGGGTCACGAAGGTCAAGCGCAGCCACGCCGAGGCGCTCGCGACCGAGGTGTTGCGGCCGGGGCCTGAGCGCGTCGACGCCCCGTGCGCGCATTTCCCCGCCTGCGGCGGCTGCCGCTTCCAGGATCTCGCCTACGAGGCCCAGCTCGCGCAGAAGGAGATGCAGGTGCGCGACGCGTTCCAGCGCCTCGCAGGCATCGCCGAGCCGCCGCTCGAGCCGATCCTCCCGTGCGAGCCGGAGATCTTCCACTACCGCAACAAGCTCGAATACTCGTTCACGGCGACGCCCGAGGGCGCGGCGCTCGGCTTCCACCGGGCGGGCCGCTGGGACGAAGTGCTCGAGATCGACCGCTGCTGGCTGACCGACGATCTCGGCAACGGGATCCGCGACGCCGTGCGCGACTGGGCGCGCGAGGAGGGGCTCGAGCCGTACTCGCAGGCCGACGCGAGCGGTTACCTCCGCCACCTCGTCGTGCGGCAGGGCCGCAACACACGGCAGGCCCTCGTCCAGCTCGTTACAGCGCCGGGCGAGCGGTTCGAGACGGGTTACCTCGTCGACGTTCTCCGCCGCTTCCCCGAGGTGCGGTCGATCCACTGGTCGGTGAACGACACGCCGGCCGAGGTCACGAACCTGCCCACGCGGCTGCTCTGGGGCGAAGAATGGATCGAGGAGGAGCTCTGCGGGCTGCGGTTCCGCGTCCGCCCGAACGCCTTCCTGCAGACGAACACGGCGATGGCGGAGCGGCTCTACGCGCTCGCGCGCGAGGCGGCAGGGTTGACCGGCAACGAGACCGTCTGGGATCTCTATTGCGGGATCGGGACCATCGGGCTGTCGCTCGCGCGCGACGCGCTGACGGTCTGGGGCATCGAGGTCTCGGAGGAGTCGGTCGCCTGCGCGCTCGAGAACGCCGAGCTCAACGCGATCACGAATGCGGCGTTTTTCGCGGGCAACGTCGGTGAGGTGGTGGAGGAGCTGCTCGAGCGCTCCGGGTCGCCGGAGGTTGTCGTGGTCGACCCGCCGCGTGCCGGCCTCGCCGGAAAGGCGCTGCGGCGGCTCGGCCGCATCGGCGCGCCGCGGCTCGTCTACGTCTCCTGCAATCCGACGACGCTCGCCGGCGACGTGAAGGCTCTACGCGCGGACTACGGCTACGAGTTGCGCCGCGTCACGCCGGTGGACATGTTCCCGCACACTCCGCACGTCGAGTGTGTCGCGTTGCTCGAACACGCGTCGTAGGATCCTCCCATGGCCGAGTCGCCGGAGGAGAAGCAGGCGCTCGAAAAGCTGGACGAGGAGACTCGCGAAGTCTCGTGGGGTGAATTCGACAAGGAGGCGGACCGCGAGCTCAACACTCGGGGTCTGATGGCTGGCTTCATCGGAGGGCTCGCGCGGTTCGGACGGCCTCGGCGCTTTCATCGTGTCAAGGGCGACCCCGTGCTAGAACCGGTAGACGACGAGGATCCCGGCGAGGAGCACGCCCTGCGCGATGCTCTTCGCGGTGACGACGAGAAGGCTTAGGCCCGCCGCGGCCTGAGCCGCCGCCAGAGCAGGTCGCAGTTTGCGAGCAGGAAGCCGAACGAGAGGAACGGCAGGGCCGGCAGGCCGTTGACGTTCGTGGCGTTTGCGAGCACGAGCGTCAGCGAATACATCGCCGTCATCGCCAGCCACGTCCAGCCCGGCCGCAGCCCCCAGCGCACGGACGTCGCAAGGAACAGAGCGAAGAAGAGGACGTCGGGAGGCCCGAGCCCGGCTGCGACGCCGCCCGGCCCGACGAATGCGACCGCGACCGCGGAGTAGACCTCCACGTGGTGATTGACGATGCTCTTGGTCGGGCCGGCGAAGACCGAGAACGCATCGACGAACGGGATGATCAGGGCCACGATCACCACCCAGCTGAGCTCCTCGAACAGCGAGAGGAACAGCCAGCCCCCGCACGTGTACGCGGCGAGCTTCATGAAGTTCGAGGCAAGGTGCGCGTCGGCTCGCCAGGTCACGACCGCTGCGACCAGGAAGACCGCGAGTCCGATCGCGAGCACCCGGCGGTTCGACCAGAGCGGCAGCGCCAGGTAGATCAAGCCGAGGGTCGCCGGAAGAACGGCCGCCGCGATGATCGCGACCGTCGGCCAGAGCGCCACCGGAGCGAGATGCGGAGCGATCGCATCCCACGTCACGATCGCCGCTGCGAGCACGACGAACGACGCGACGCGGGAACGTGTGCTCAGTACGGAGGAGTCTGGCTCCACCACTCGCCGAGCATCTTGAAGGCGTTCCAGAACGCCGTCTTCGCCGGCTGCTCGTCGAGCGACTCGTCGATGTCGGGCGTGACGAGCCCCTGGATCGTCGGCGTGTATTCCTGCAGCTCGCCCTCGACCGGCGCCAGCTCGCGCGAGAGCGGGAAGGCCGCAGCGTTGAGGAACGCGCGCGCGGGCTCGCCCATCGCCACCACGAGCTTCGGCTGGACGATGTGCAGCTCGCGCAACAGGAACGGCTGCGACTCTTCCTCGTCGCCGCCCGCGAACTTGAGGCAGTTCGTTCCGTAGATCGCCATCGGGTCGACGTGCAGGCGCTGCAGCGACTTCAGGAGCGCGTTGCCGGCGCGGCCGTAGAAGGCGACTCCCTCCTGCAGCTCTGAGGCCTGCGGCGCGTATTTGAGCAGGAAGACGTCGGCAAGCGGATGGCCGGAGCCGAGCACGGGAACGCGCGCGCCCCCGGCCGTCTGCGCGAGCTCGTCACCGAGCGCGTTGCTCTCGGTGATTGCCTTTTGCAGGTACTTCTCGTAGATCTCGTCCGTCGCCACGGTCAGCTGGTCGTCTCGATAGGCGGCGTCACCATGCCGGACGTTCTTTCGACGCGCCGGGGTGCGGGCCTGCCTGAGAGCCAGGCTAGCGGGCGCGGGAAGATCTGCTCGCGCTCGCACGTCATAGGAGTGAGGGGAGATGCAGACGCGTATCGTCAAGCCGAAGCACGGGCCGGAGATCCTCGTCCGGCCGCTGCGGCGTGGGGACACCGAGACCGTCCAGGCCGTGTTCGAGCGGCTCGGCGAAGAGTCGCGCCGCACGCGCTTCAACGGATCGAAGCCCCGGCTGGGAGAGAAGGAGCTCCGCTGGCTCGCGACGGTCGGCCCGAACCACCACGCACTCGTCGCCTGGATCGACGGCGACCCGGAGCCGGTAGCGATAGCCCGGCTCGTGCGCTCGGGCGGCACCGCCGAGGTGGCCTTCGAAGTCGCCGACGCCTACCAGGGGCAGGGCATCGGATCTGCGCTCACACAGGAGCTCGTCTGCGACGCGTGCGCGGCCGGCATCGTCGAGGTGACCGCACTCGTCCGGAGCGACAACCCTGCGGCCCTCACCGTCCTGCAACGCACGCTCGGTCAGCTCGCGATCCGGTTCGAGGGGTCCGAGATGTTCGTTCGAGCACCTCTGCCCGCAGTCTGTTAGCGCACTTTCTCCCTCGCCTGCGCGACCCACTTCAGGCCCTGCAGGTAGACGAGCGACTTCGGGCGGCGCAGCACCTCGGCGTCGTGGAGCGAGACGAGGAACTCCTCGGGGCCGTTGAAGCGGCGCATCCGCACGGCGCCCGTGCCGACACCGGCGAGGACGTGGGCGTCAGATCCGGCGCCCGGAGTGAGGTTGTACTTCCGCGCGAAACGGAGCGCCTCGTCGTTGTACGCCTCGAACAAGAGTCGCGCGTTGTAGGCCTCGAACACGTCGATCTCGGCGAGGTGGCGGTGGAGTGTCGCGGGATCGGGGATCGCGTGCATCCGGTCGAACGGGTGCGGCACGTAGACGAGGCCGCCCTGGGCGCGGATCGCGGCGACGGTCTCGCCGAATGACATGCCCCGAGGGATCTCTTCACGCAGGAAGAGCCCGATCACCTCGCCTTGCTCCGCCGTCTTCACCTCCTCGCCGGGGATGACGATCAGGCGGCGGCCGCGTGCCTTCTCCACGGCCTCGAGCGCTCCGCCCAGCACGTTGTGATCGGTGACGGCGATCGCCCCGAGTCCCTCGGCTTCGGCGTGGTCGAGCAGCTCGTCGACTTCGATCGAGCAGTCGTGCGACCAACTCGTGTGCATGTGGAGGTCGGCGACGATCCAGTCGCGCTCCTCGAGCGGCTTTTGCCCGGAACGGCTCCGCCGGCGCCCGGAGAGCCGTTCGTAGACCTCTTCGACGCGATCGGCGAGAGCCGCGGTCGTCTGCGATCTCGCCGCCTCGAGGCTCTCCGTAGCGCGACGTGAGCGGAAGGTTTCGTCTTCGATCATCCGTGCCGCCTCTGCGGCCGCGAGCTCAGGTTGCTCTGCGCGGCCCGGCGGTGCGACGATCGCGACTCCTGCGGTCTGCGCCTCGGCGACCAGGCGAGACAGACCGTCGGCGGCGGGGACGAAGATCGCCGCCGACCGGAGGAGCTCTGCGCGGGCGGCGCCCGTGCGTGCGGTCCGAACGCGCATCCTTCCGCGGAGCCGGCGCGAGACGGACGGCCGGGACGCCGGCATCCGCGTGCGCAACAGGACGAGCTCCCAGTCGGGCTGCTCTGCGAGCTCGCGCACGAGCGCGCGCAGCAGCGGTCGCTCGGCCTGCCGCCACTCGACGACGACCAGGTTGCGCTTCTTGGCCGGCGCGAACAGTTCCGGGTCGATCCCATGTGGCACGACCTCGTAGCGGCCGGGGAAGCGCACGGCGGCCGCCTCCGCGACCGCCTCGTTCGTCGCGAGGAGGGCGTCGACCCGAGCGAGCAGCCGCTCCCGCTGGGCGCGGGCAGGCGGGTAGCCGAGCCGGTGCGCCGAGAAGAACGTCGCCGCGGTCAGCGCTGCCGAGTCGCGCAGCGCCAGGTACGACAGGCTCGGCAGCCCAGGCTCGAAGCCGTGCACGACGTCGAAGCGGCCTCGCGCGAGGGCGAGC
This sequence comes from Gaiellaceae bacterium, assembly GCA_036496985.1. Classification (GTDB taxonomy): domain Bacteria; phylum Actinomycetota; class Thermoleophilia; order Gaiellales; family Gaiellaceae; genus Palsa-739. The sequence goes on from DASXKE010000174.1 coordinate 26,888, forward strand.
GAGAGACTCGCGCGAACGCCGACCGGCACACCCATCCGGCTCCGGCGGGAGATCGGGACGGCCGGGCCGATCGCGATCAGCTCCGGGTCGTCGAAGTCTCCGAGCAGCGCCCGTCGCCCCGCTGCCAGGTCGCGGGCGTGGTTCGAGGGAGCCAGGATCGTGACCGCATGGCCGCGTCGTCGCAGCTCCCGCGCCAGCCCGTCCACGTGCTCGTTGACGTCGTGCGGCTGCGACCAGGCGAACGGCGTGACTAGCGCGATCCGCACGCGTTCGAGTCTAGTCCTGACTAGAGCTCGAGAAGCATCTCGTGCTGGCGGACGGCGACCGAGCCGTCGAGCGTGCGCAGCACCGACGCCGCCGGGTCGTCGGCGGGGAGGTTGAGTACGTAGACGTCGCCGAAGGTGCGGAGCGCCTGGATCAACGGCTCGGGCTCGCCCGCGTACTGCTGCAGCTGCGCGGTCGAGCGCACGCAAAAGAGCATCGCGCCGCTGTCGGTGACCAGGCCGCGCACGTCCTCGTAGTGGTCCAGGGTGCCGTCGGCGCGCTGCCAGGGCTCGTGTTGATCGGGCAGCTGCGCCTTCGCCTCGTTGGGAGGAACTTCGTGTCCCGCGTGGTCGCCCTCGGCGCCGGGGAGCGTCCAGACCTCGACGTCCTGCACGAGCTCGTAGCCGAGCTTCTCGTAGAGCGCAAACGCGGCCGTGTTCTCGACGATCACCTCGAGCCAGACGCGGCGCACGCCGCGCTCGCGCGCCTGCTCGTGGAGCGCCCGCATGAGTGCCTCACCGACGCCCGAGCGGCGTGCGCTCGACACGACACCGACGCCCCCGATCCACGCGTCCTCTCCGCGCAGGCCGAGGTTGCCGAGCCCGACAGGCTCGTCGTCGCGGTACGCGATCCGCGACCCGTCGAGATCGAGATCGAACGCGTCGTCCATGAACGCGAGCTGTCGCTCGTCGATGTGGAACGGCAGGAGGTACCCCTCGTACGCCGCGTTGAAGACCTCCGCTCGCTCGGCCGGTGCGAGCGAGCGCGCGGAGCGAAGCTCGAGAGTCACGACCCCGCTTCCCGGCTCAGCGAGACCGCGTGCCAGCCGCCCGAGACTACGGCGAGCAGCGTCGCGATCGCCGGCCCGGCGACGAGCGGGACGATGAAGACGATCGCCGCGGTCGAGCTCGAGCTACCCGCCGATTCGTGCCACGCGAGCAGCGTCAGGAGCGCCTGGACGAACCAGGCGAGCCTGAGCGCACGGCCGCGCAACGGTCCGGCCAGCGCGAAGAAGCCGATCAGCGCGAAGGGCAGTGCGAGGAGGACAGCTCCGAGCAGCGAGAGATCGAGGGCGAGACTCGCGCCGACGCATAGCGCGAGCCCCGCCCCGAAGGCGATTGCCGCCCGGCGCAGCCGGTCAGGCGTGCTGCTCGGCCTCCACCGCGACGCGCGCGTTCTCGCGGATGAACTCCTCGGTCAGCTCGTACGCCTCGTCGTCGACGATCTGCTGTGGCGGCGACTTCATCAGATACGAGCTCGGGCCGACGAGTGCGCCCGAGACGTTGTTGTTGAGCGCGAGCTTCGCCAGACGGACGGCGTCGATCACGATTCCGGCCGAGTTCGGCGAGTCCCAGACCTCGAGCTTCAGCTCGACGTTGAGCGGCACGTCGCCGAACGAGGAGCCCTCCATGCGGATGTAGGCCCACTTGCGGTCGGTCAGCCACGGCACGTAGTCGGACGGGCCGACGTGGACGTTCCCCGCACCGAGGTCGTAGTCGAGCATGGACGTGACCGCGTTCGTCTTGGAGATCTTCTTCGACTCGAGCCGCTCCCTCTCGAGCATGTTGAGGAAGTCGGAGTTGCCGCCGACGTTGAGCTGCATCGTCTTGTCGAGATGGACGCCGCGCTCCCGGAAGAGCGACGTGAGAACGCGGTGCGTGATCGTCGCGCCGACCTGCGACTTGATGTCGTCGCCGATGATCGGCAGCCCTTTCTCCTCGAACCGCTTGCCCCAGTAGTCCTCACGCGCGATGAAGACAGGCATGCAGTTGATCATCGCGCAGCCGGCCTCGAGGATCTGCTCGGCGTACCACTTGGTCGCAGCCTCGGAGCCGACCGGGAGGTAGTTGACGACGACGTCGGTCTTGGTCTCCTGGAGGATCCCGACCACGTCGTCGGTCTTGCCGTGCGCCTTCTCGACGACCTGCGAGAGATACTTGCCGAGCCCATCGTGCGTCATGCCGCGCGAGACCTTGATGCCGGTCTGCGGGACGTCGGCGAACTTGATCGTGTCGTTCGGGTGCGCCCAGATCGCGTCGGCGAGATCCTCGCCGACCTTGCCCTTGACGACGTCGAATGCGGCGGTGAACTCCACGTCGCGGACGTGGTAGCCGCCGAGGTTGACGTGCATGAGGCCGGGGACGAACTGGTCGTCCGGCGCGTCCTTGTAGTACTCGACTCCCTGGAGCAGCGAGTTCGAGCAGTTCCCGACGCCGATGATCGCGACGCGGACCTTGCCGTCGTCGAGCCGTGCCCTACCGTTGGTCGATGCCACTGGTCCCTCCGGAAAGTTGCTTTCTGACATGCAGGATGCGTTGGACGACCGTGAGCCAGGCCGTCGCCGCGAGCACGACGATCGCCCACGGGAGGCCGCCCCACGGCGCGAGAATCAAGCCGGCCGTGATGACCACTACGCGCTCGGCCCGTGAGCCGAGCCCGACATCGCCCTTGAGGCCGAGCGCCTCGGCGCGGGCCCGCGTGTACGAGACGAGGAACGAACCGACGACCGCCGCGACTGCGACCACGACGGCCCAGTCTTGACCGTGACGCGAGAATACGAGGGCGATCGCGGCGAGCATCGCTCCCTCGCCGACCCGGTCGGTCGTGGAGTCGAAGAACGCGCCGAACGGGGTGGACTTACCGCCCACGCGGGCGAGTGCGCCGTCGAGGATGTCGAGTAGCGAGCCCACCACGAAGATCGCGGCCGCGAGCCAGTAGACGAGCAGTGCGTCGCCCCGGTTCTCGAACGGCACGAGGATCGCCGCGGCGAGACAGAGCGAAACGCCCGTGGTCGTGAGGACGTTTGGCGTGACTCCCGTCTTCGCGAGGCCCGTGACCGAGCGGCTGGCAAGCGAGCGGGCTCCGACCGTGTAACCCTGCTTGACGCGGCGGAGGCGTATGGTCGAGTTCATCTCCGACATAGCATTCCTGCTATGTCGACTATAGCAGGTTTGCGATAGCCGGGCCAAGCCCGCGAGCACGCGCGAAGAGGACCGGCGCGAAGCGGGTGGCGAGGAGCGCCACGACCGCCACGGTGATCCCGGCGAGCACGTCCAGGAGATAGTGGTTCGCGGTCGCGATCACGCAGAACCAGACCCACACGGGCCACAGCGCCCAGAGCGCCTTGGCCCAGATCGTCCGCGAGGTGGAAACCATGAAGAAGGCGACGATCAGCGCGTCGGCGGAATGCAGGCTCGGCATCGCCGCGTACGAGTTCCCGAGCGACTGCAGCAGCGCGCTCGAGTGGTTGACGCCGTCGATGAATCCCTTGCCCGGGAACATCCACGGCGGAGCGGTCGGCATCAGCCAGAAGCCGAGCAGGCCGATGAGGTTCGCGAGCAGGATCGTGTTGCGGAAACGGATGAAGCCGTCGTGCCGGCGCAGGTAGACCCAGAGCAACGTGAGGCCGATGACCGTGAACTCGGAGTTCCAGTACGTCCAGGCCGTCGCCGTCAGCAACGTCGAGGACGAGTCGGTGATGCGCTCGACCGTCACCTCGTAGAGGTGGTGCGTCAGGTGCTGCTCGAGCGAGATCACGCGCAGGCCGTTCACGATCGCCTTGCCCGGGTCCCGGTCGGTGAAATGCCGGACGGCTAGGTACGTGAAGTAGAAGCCAAACCAGATTCCGAGCTGGAGGCCAAAGTCTCGCCAACCGCGAGGGAGGACTTTCTGTCCCAGAGCGACGACCCGCTCCATGCCGCAACTCTAATCAGCGGGGTTACATGAAGGCTAGTAACCGTTCGTCAACCGCCGATATACGACATCTCGACCTTCGGCACCGAAGCCGTTTCGGCAGTCCGCAGCTCCGAGTAGCGGTCGGTTCTGCGCGACCAGATCCCGTGGAGGCGTTCGCGGATCTCCTCGTCGGAGGCCCCCAGCCGCAGCGGTGCCCGCAGGTCGTGGCCGCGCGCGGCGAACAAGCACGTGTAGAGGCGGCCTTCGGCCGAGAGGCGCGCTCGTGAGCAGCCGCCGCAGAACGGCTGCGTGACCGACGCGATCACGCCGACCTCGCCGGCACCGTCGAGATAGCGCCAGCGGCGCGCCGTCGAGTCGGGCCGGTCCGCGGCGACGGGCTCGACCGGCCACTTCGCCGAGATCCGGCGCACGATCTCCTCCGCGCTCACGACGTCCTCGAGCCGCCAGCCGTTCGTCGAGCCGACGTCCATGTACTCGATGAAGCGAAGGGTGTGGCCGGTGCCGCGGAAGTGATCGGCAAGCTGGAGGACGCCCTGGTCGTTGGCGCCGCGCTTCACGACGGCGTTGACCTTCACCGGAAGGCCGGCCGCCGCAGCGGCGTCGATCCCGTCGAGCACCCGCTGGACGGGGAAGTCGACGTCGTTCATCGCGCGGAACGCGTCGTCGTCGAGGGAGTCGAGGCTGACCGTGACGCGGCTGAGACCTGCGGCCGCGAGCGCATCCGCCTTCTGAGCGAGGAGCGAGCCGTTCGTGGTCAGCGCGAGCTCGAGCTTTTCGCCGTCCGGCGTCTCGATCGCAGCGAGCAGCTCGACGAGGTTCTCGACGTGACGGCGGACGAGCGGCTCGCCACCGGTGAGACGCACCGTGCGGACGCCGAGGCCGGCGAAGATGCCGACGACGCGCGCCAGCTCCTCGAACGTCAGCAGCTCACGGCGTTCGAGAAACGCGTACTCGCGGCCGAAAACCTCCTTCGGCATGCAGTAGACACAGCGGAAGTTGCAGCGGTCGGTGATCGAGACGCGGAGGGTCTCGAGCGGACGCCCGAGCCGGTCGAGCAGCGGTTCCATCTCCTCAGTATTGCCGTTGCTATTCAGTCCAGACGCGCGCGAGCTCTACGAGCGCCGCGGCCGCGAGGCCCATGTCCTCGACGCAGATCCACTCGCGCTCGCTGTGCGCGTCGTGGCCGCCGGTGAAGAGGTTCGGGGTGGGGAGGCCCATCTCGGTCAGGGTGGAGCCGTCCGTGCCGCCCCGGATCGACGTCTGCTTCGGTTCGAGCCCCACCCGGCGAACGGCCTCCTCGAGGTTGGCGACGATCTCGGGGTGCGGCTTGAGCGCGTCGCGCATGTTGCGGTACTGGATGCGGTCCTCGACGTCGATCGAGCACCGCGGCTCGCTCGCCGCGACTTCCGCTGCAAGACCGCGGAGAAATGCGATGTGCTCCTCGAGCAGGTTGTCCTCGAAGTCACGGACGATGAACCGCAGCTCGACCTCGGACGAGTCGCCCTGGACGACGACGGGGTGGACGTAGCCCTCGCGACCCTCGGTGGTCTCCGGCGAGAGCGAGTCCTGGGGCAGCCGGGCGAGGACCTCGCCGGCGAGCTTGATCGCGTTCACGAGCTCGCCCTTCGCCCAGCCGGGGTGGATCGCACGGCCGCGGATGCGCATGCGCACCTGTGCGCCCGAGAAGGTCTCGGACTGCAGTTCGCCGGCAGTCGAGCCGTCGACGGTGTACGCGGCCGTTGCCCCGAAGCTCTCGACCGGGAAGTGGTCGACTCCGCGGCCGATCTCTTCGTCCGGGTTGAACGCGACCTTGACCGTCCCGTGCGGAATCTCCGGATGCGCGACGAGATGCGAGACGGCGGCCATGATCTCCGCGACGCCCGCCTTGTCGTCTGCGCCGAGCAGCGTCGTTCCGTCGGTCGTGATCAGCTCGTGCCCGACGTGATTCGCAAGCTCGGGCGATTCGCCGGGACGGATTGTCTGACCCGAGTCGCCGAGCGGGATGTCGCCCCCTTCGTAGCGGATTCGCTGCGGTGAGACACCGGCCCCGGTCACTTCGCGCGCCGTGTCGACGTGCGCGAAGAATGCGATCGTCGGCACCTCGTGGTCGACGGTGGCCGCGAGCGTCGCGGTCACGTAGCCGTGCTCGTCGATCGCGGCGTCCCCGAAGCCGACCTGCTCGAGCTCGTGGCGAAGAAGGCGCAGCAGGTCGAGCTGCTTCTCCGTGCTCGGGTACGTCTCCGACTCCTCGTCCGACTGCGTGTCGATGCGGACGTACCGGAGGAAGCGCTCGGCCGCGTCCTCGGCGAGCTGGGCGACGAGCGTCGTCTCCGTGGACACGGCGCGAGTGTACGTTCGGGACGTGCGCGTGCGCCTCGCTCAGCTGTACGGCGGGTTGATCCTCTACGGCATCAGCTCGTCGCTCCTCGTGCTCGCGAACCTCGGGCTGGATCCATGGGACGTGTTCCACCAGGGCCTGTCCCGGACGTTCGGCCTGCCGATCGGGACGTGGGCGATCATCGTCGGCGTCGCCGTGCTCCTGCTCTGGATCCCGCTGCGGCAGAAGCCCGGGCTCGGCACGGCCAGCAACGTCGTCCTCGTCGGCCTGACCATGAACGTCGTGCTCGGGCACGTGCACCCGCCGCACATGCTGTCGGTCCGCATCGCTTGCTTGCTGGTCGGCGTCCTGCTCAACGGCATCGCGACGGGCGCGTACATCGGCGCCGGCCTCGGGCCCGGCCCGCGTGACGGCTTGATGACCGGGCTCGCCGCGCGCGGACACTCGATCCGGGTCGTCCGCTGGGGCCTCGAGTTCACGGTGCTTGTCACCGGCTGGCTGCTCGGCGGGAACGTCGGCATCGGAACGCTGGTCTACGCGGCCGCGATCGGGCCGCTGGCGCACGTCTTCATTCCGCTCTTCTCGCACGGCAGGCGGGCGCCCGAGGGCGCGCTGGAGGCCGTATAGCCGCCGTCGCGCTCGGCCTCGCCTCCGCGGTCCTGTTCGGGGCGATGAGCGTGGCGTTGCGGATGGGGCTCCAGCGGGACCCGGACGCAGCGCTCGCGACGATCGCGACCTCGGCGGCCGCGCTGGTCGTCGCGCTCGTCTTCGCAGCGGCGGAGACGCCTTCGCGCGGGCTGCATCTCTCGTCGGCGTGGCCCTTCGTGCTTGCGGGGCTGCTCTCCCCGGGCGCTGCGCAGATCCTCGTCACGCTTGCGATCCGCGAGTCGGGCTCGTCGCGCGTCTCGATGATCTTCGGGACGGCGCCGCTCGTTTCGGTGACGATCGCCCTTTTCATCCTCAACGAGCCGGCGAGCCCGCCGCTGATTGCCGGAGCCTTGCTCATCGTCGGAGGCGGCGTCCTGCTTGCGCGAGAACGCGACCGGCCAGCCCACCTGAACAGGATCGGTCTCGTCTTCGCGTTCGCGGGCGCGACGCTGTTCGCGATCCGGGACAACCTCGTTCGCCACCTCGCCGTGGGGCAGACCCCGGTGCCGCCTGCGGTCGCCGCCTCCGCTGCGCTCCTGGGCGGCACGCTATTGATCGCCTTCTGGGCTCGGCGCTGGATCAGCCGACGCTGGCTCCCCTTCGTGCCGGCCGGTCTGCTCTTCGGCGCCTCGTACGTGTCGCTGTTCGAGGCGTACTACCGCGGTCGCGTCACCGTCGTGGCGCCGCTCATCGCGATCGAGTCGCTCGTCGGCGTCGCTCTCTCGGTGCTCTTCCTCCGCGATTCCGAGCTGGTGGGGAAGCGGCTGCTCGTCGGCGCCGGCCTGATCGTGGCGGGCGGTGCATTGATCGGCGCCTTTCGCTAGCAGGCCCAGCGCGGATCTGCTATAAAACGACTTAGATTTTCTCACCACAGGAGGCAGAACACAACATGGCGAAGACCATCGGCATCGACCTGGGCACGACGAACTCGTGCATGGCAGTGCTCGAGGGCGGCGAGCCGACCGTCATCCCGAACGCCGAGGGCGGGCGCACGACACCGTCCGTCGTCGCGTTCACGAAGGACGGCCAGCGGCTCGTCGGCGCCCCGGCGCGGCGGCAGCAGGTGACGAACCCGACCAACACGATCTTCTCGATCAAGCGCTTCATGGGGCGCAAGTTCGACGAGGTGAACGAGGAGATGACCATCGTCCCGTACGAGGTCGTCAAGGGCCCGAACGGCGACGTGCGCGTCGAGGCGGAGGGCAAGGAGTACGCGCCGCCGGAGATCAGCGCGATGATCCTGCAGAAGCTCAAGCAGGACGCGGAGGCGTATCTCGGCGAGCCCGTCGCGGACGCCGTCATCACCGTCCCCGCGTACTTCAACAACGCGCAGCGCGAAGCGACGAAGGACGCCGGCAAGATCGCGGGTCTCAACGTCCTGCGCATCATCAACGAGCCGACCGCGGCCGCGCTTGCGTACGGGCTCGACAAGGAAGGCTCGGAGCAGACGATCCTCGTCTTCGATCTCGGCGGCGGCACGTTCGACGTGTCGGTGCTCGAGCTCGGCGACGGCGTGTTCGAGGTCAAGTCGACCGCAGGCGACAACCATCTCGGCGGCGACAACTTCGACAAGGCGGTCGTCGACTGGATGGCCGCGGAGTTCAAGAAGGACCAGGGCATCGACCTGACCCAGGACAAGATGGCGCTGCAGCGCCTGTACGAGGCGGCCGAGAAGGCGAAGATCGAGCTGTCGTCCACGATGACGACGCAGATCAACCTGCCCTTCATCACGGCGACGGCGGATGGCCCAAAGCACCTCGACCTGCAGCTCACGCGGGCGAAGCTCGAGGAGATCACGGCCGACCTGCTCGCGCGCACTGTCGAGCCGACCAAGCAGGCGATCGCAGACGCGGGCCTCGAGGCCTCGAAGATCGACCACGTCGTGCTCGTCGGCGGCATGACCCGCATGCCGGCGGTACAGGAGAAGGTCAAGGAGATCGTCGGCAAGGACCCGCACAAGGGCGTCAATCCGGACGAGGTCGTCGCCGTCGGCGCCGCGCTCCAGGCCGGCGTGCTCAAGGGCGAGGTCAAGGACATCCTCCTGCTCGACGTCACTCCGCTCTCGCTCGGGATCGAGACGAGAGGCGGCGTGATGACGAAGCTGATCGAGCGCAACACGACCATCCCGACCAAGAAGTCCGAGGTCTTCACGACCGCGGAGGACAACCAGCCCTCGGTCGAGGTGCACGTCCTCCAGGGCGAGTCGGAGATGGCGGCCTACAACAAGACGCTCGGCAAGTTCCAGCTCGTCGGGATCCCGCCGGCGCCGCGCGGCATGCCGCAGATCGAGGTCACGTTCGACATCGACGCGAACGGGATCATCAACGTGTCCGCGAAGGACATGGGCACCGGGAACGTCCAGCAGATCCAGATCCAGGGCGGCTCCGGGCTGTCCGAGGACGAGGTGCAGGAGATGATCCGCAACGCGGAGTCGCACGCCGACGAGGCGCACAAGCTGCGCGAGGTGGCCGACACGAAGAACCTCGCCGAGACGCTCGCCTACCAGACCGAGCGCTCGCTGAAGGAGCACCGTGACAAGCTCGACGAGTCCGAGGCCTCGACGATCGAGGGTCGGATCATGGAGCTGCGGCAGGCGCTCGAGGGCGACGATCTCGGCGAGATCAACACCAAGATGAACGCGCTGCAGGAGTCGTCGCACAAGCTCGCCGAGGTGCTCTACGCGGAGGCGGCCCAGCAGGCGCAGGCCTCTGCCGGCGGGAGCGACGGCGAGGCGGCCTCCGGCTCCGACGACGAGGTCGTCGAGGAAGGCGAGTACGAGGTCGTCGACGAGGAGGCTCCGACCTCGTGACCGAGGAGCACCTTCAACAGGAAGAGCAGGCCGAGCAGGCCGAGACGATCGAGGAGCAGCAGCCGGACGACGACCGGCTGCTGCGCCTTGCCGCCGACTTCGAGAACTACAAGAAGCGGGCAGCCCGCGAGCGGCAGGAATACGTCCAGCTCGCGAACGAGCGGCTGATCGCCGAGCTGATCCCGATCCTCGACGATCTCGAGCGAGCCCTTGCGGCCGCCGAGCAGCACGAGGAGGCACAGCTCGAGGAAGGCGTCCTGCTCGTCCATCGCTCCCTGGCCGGGCTGCTCGAGCGGCACGGTGTGAAGGCGATCGAGACGGCCGGGAAGTTCGACCCGTACGTCCACGAGGCGCTGCTCTCGCAGCCGTCGGAGGCCGAAGAGGGCTCGGTGATCGACGTCGTGCAGAAGGGCTACAAGCTCGGCGACCGCGTCGTCCGGCCCGCCCGGGTCGTCGTCGCCGCGCCGCCTCCGCCTCCGTCCGCACTGGAGGAGGAGCCCGAGGGCGATGCCTGAGTCCCTCTACGACACGCTCGGGGTCAAGAAGGGCGCTTCGGCCGACGAGATCAAGAAGGCGTACCGGAAGCTCGCGCGCCAGTACCACCCGGACACGAACCAGGGAGACAAGGGCGCCGAGGAGCGCTTCAAGCAGGTGCAGACGGCGTACGACGTGCTCTCCGACGAGGAGAAGCGGAAGGCGTACGACCGCTTCGGCTCGACGAACGGCCGGGGGCCGGCCGGGCCCGGCCCGGGCGGCGTCAACGTCGACTTCGGCGACCTGGGCGACTTCAGCGACATTCTGGGCGGCCTCTTCGGCAACGTCGCCGGCGCCGCACGTGGCGGCCGGCGCGCACGGCCCCAGCCGGTGCGCGGGGCGGACGTCGAGACCGAGGTGCGCCTCTCGTTCGAGGACTCGCTGCGCGGCGCCGAGGCGAAGGTCCCGGTCGAGCTGACCGTCGCGTGCTCGCAGTGCGGCGGCACGGGCGCGGAGCCGGGCACTGCTCCGGTCATCTGCCCCGAGTGCAACGGTCGCGGCGTCGTCTCCGAGTCGCAGGGCCTGTTCGCCCTCTCGCAGCCGTGCGCCCGCTGCCGCGGCAACGGCACCGTGATCGAGAAGCCGTGCTCGAAGTGCCACGGCTCGGGCCGCGAGCGGCGGCGGCGTACGTTCACCGTCAAGATCAAGCCGGGCGTCAAGGACGGCACGAAGATCCGGCTCAAGGGCAAGGGCGAGGTCGGCCAGAACGGCGGCCCGAACGGCGACCTGATCGTCGTCACGCGGGTCACGGCTTCCGATCAGTACGAGCGCCGCGGCGACGACCTGATCGTCGAGGTGCCGGTGTCGTTCCCGACCGCTGCGCTCGGCGGCAAGGTCGAGGTGCCGACGCCGGAGGGCCCCGTCTCGCTCAAGATTCCGGCCGGGTCGGAGGACGGCAAGCTGCTGCGGATCAAGGGCCGCGGCGCGCCGCGCCTCAAGGGATCCGGCAAGGGAGACGTGCTCGCGCGCGTCCGCATCCAGGTGCCGAAGCGCGTGAACAAGAAGGAGCGTGAGCTCCTCGAAGAGCTGCAGAAGGGCGTCGGCTAGTGGACGCGTCCGAGCGCCCGATCTACATGATCTCGGTCGCGGCCGAGCTGGTCGGGATGCATCCGCAGACGCTGCGCATGTACGAGACGAAGGGTCTCGTGCGGCCGCGGCGGACGCCCGGCGGCACGCGTCTCTACTCCCAGGCGGACATCGAAAAGCTGCGGATCGTGCAGCGGCTGACCTCGGAGCTCGGCCTCAATCTCGCCGGCGTCGAGCTCGTGCTGCGGCTCGAGGAGGAGCTGCGCAAGGCGCACGCCCAGATCGAGCGCCTTCAACAGCAGCACCGCCAGGACGTCCAGAAGCTGCACAAGGAGTATCGCCGCGACCTCGTGCATGTGCGCGAGGAGCGGCTGCCGGAGAGGCGGTAACGAATGGACTTCAACAAGCTCACGATCAAGTCTCAGGAAGCTGTCGCGGCCGCCCAGGAGCTCGCGCGCCGGATGGGCAACCCAGAGCTCTATCCCGAGCATTTGCTGCTCGCGCTCCTCGACCAGGAGCTGCCGCGCGAACTCGTCCCCGACGCCGACGCGCTGCGTGCGCAGGCCGAGGCGGCGCTCGCGCAAAAGCCTCGCATCGAAGGCTCGCAGCAGCAGCCCACCGTGTCGGCCGCCCTCTCGAAGGTGCTCGACCGGGCGTTCGACGAGGCGAAGAAGCTCGAAGACGAGTACGTCGCCGCGCAGCACCTGCTGCTTGCGCTCGATGTCGTCCCGCGTGACGAGCTCCTCGCCAAGATCGCGGAGGTCACCGCCGGCCGCCGCGTGACGTCCGCCGATCCCGAGGGCAGCTACCAGGCGCTCTCGAAGTTCGGCCGCGACCTGACCGAGGCAGCGGAGTCGGGGAAGCTCGACCCGGTGATCGGCCGCGATGAGGAGATTCGCCGCGTGATCCAGGTGCTCTCGCGCCGCACGAAGAACAATCCCGTCCTGATCGGCGAGCCCGGCGTGGGCAAGACCGCCATCGTCGAGGGTCTCGCCCAGCGCATCGTCGCGGGCGACGTGCCCGAGTCGCTGAAGGGGAAGCGCGTGTGGGCGCTCGACATCGGCGGCCTGCTCGCCGGCTCGAAGTACCGGGGCGAGTTCGAAGAGCGGCTCAAGGCCGTGCTCGAGGAGATCGAGAACGCGGCCGGCGAGATCATCGTCTTCATCGACGAGCTGCACACGATCGTCGGCGCGGGCGCCGCCGAGGGAGCCGTCGACGCCGCGAACATGCTCAAGCCGATGCTCGCGCGCGGCGAGCTCCGGTGCGTCGGCGCGACGACGCTCGACGAGTACCGCAAGCACATCGAAAAGGACGCGGCCCTCGAGCGTCGTTTCCAGCCCGTCTTCGTCGGCGAGCCGTCCGTCGCGGACACGATCGCGATCCTCCGCGGCCTGAAGGAGCGCTACGAGGCGCACCACAAGGTGCGGATCCGCGACGCGGCGCTCGTCGCTGCGGCGGTTCTTTCCGACCGATACATCTCCGACCGGCAGCTGCCGGACAAGGCGATCGACCTCGTCGACGAAGCAGCGTCGCGCCTCAAGATGGAGATCGAGTCGTCTCCGGTCGAGCTCGACGAGGCGAACCGCCGCGTGACACAGCTCGAGATCGAGCTCGCCGCGATGGGCGGCGAGACGGACGACGTTCGTGCGCCGCTCGAGGCCGAGCTCGCGGAGGCGAAGGAGCGCCGCGACGGGCTGGCCGCGCGCTGGGCCCGCGAGAAGGAGGCGCTCGACCGCATCGGCGAGATCACGCAGCAGATCGATGCGCTGCGCATGGAGGCCGAGCGCGCCGAGCGCGAAGGCAATCTCCAGCGCGTCGCCGAGATCCGCTACGGCGAGCTGCCCGCGCTCGAGAAGGAGCTCGAGCAGCGCGACTCGCAGCAGGCCGACTCGATGGTCAAGGAAGAGGTCGACGAGGACGACGTCGCCGCCGTCGTAGGGCGCTGGACCGGCATCCCGGTCGACCGCCTGCTCGAGGGTGAGACCGAGAAGCTCGTTCACATGGAGGAGCGGCTTCATCAACGCGTGGTCGGCCAGGACGAGGCGGTCGAGGCCGTGGCCAACGCGCTGCGCCGCGCGCGCACCGGGCTGCAGGATCCGAACCGGCCGATCGGGAGCTTCGTCTTCCTCGGCCCGACCGGCGTCGGCAAGACGGAGCTCGCGCGGGCGCTCGCCGAGTTCATGTTCGACGACGAGCACGCGATGGTCAGGCTCGACATGAGCGAGTACCAGGAGCGGCACACGGTCGCGCGCCTCATCGGCGCGCCGCCCGGCTACGTCGGTTACGACGAGGGCGGCCAGCTGACCGAGGCCGTGCGGCGGCGGCCGTACAGCGTGATCCTCCTCGACGAGATCGAGAAGGCGCACGCCGAGGTCTTCGACGTGCTGCTGCAGGTGCTCGACGACGGAAGGCTCACCGACGGCCAGGGCCGCACCGTCGATTTCCGCAACACCGTGCTGATCATGACCTCGAATGTGCGCTCGGCCGACGCGCTCCGCGACGTCTTCCGGCCGGAGTTCCTGAACCGGATCGACGAGGTGATCGAGTTCCGGCCGCTCTCGAAGGAGCAGATCGCGGAGATCGTCGACCTGCAGCTCGCGCGGCTGCGCGAGCGGCTGGCCGAGCGGCGGATCGAGCTCGAGCTGACGGACGCTGCGAAGGAGACGCTGGCCGAGGCGGGCTGGGATCCGGCCTACGGCGCCCGGCCGCTCAAGCGCGCGATCCAGCGGCTCGTCGAGAACCCCTTCGCGCTGCGCCTGCTCGAGGGCGACTTCGCCGACGGCGACACGATCCGGGTGGACGCCGAGGACGGCGAGCTCCGCTTCGAAAAGGTCGGAGCGGCGGCCGCAGTCGTCGTGTAGTGCTCGTCGTCGCCGCCACCGAGCGAGAGCTCGCGCTGCTCGACGGGCTCGACACGTTCTGTTGCGGCATCGGCCCGGTCGAGGCGGCGCTGCGGACTGCACGCGCGCTCGAGGAGCGAAGGCCGAGCGCCGTCGTCCACGCCGGGATCGCCGGCTCGCGCACGCTCGAGCCGCCGACACTCGTACTGGGCAGCGAGGCCGTCTACTGCGACGTGATCGATCCCGGCTCGACGTTCCCGCGCGTCGAACGTGCGCGACCGGATGCCGCGCTGCTCGAGAACGCACGAACCGCGCTGCCCGAGGCCCAGGTCCTGCCGATCGCGACGTGCGGCAAGGTCGGCGCGGGCACGGGTTTCGACGTCGAGGCGATGGAGGGCTTCGGCGTGCTGCGCGCGTGCGAGCTCGCGGGCGTGCCGGCCGTCGAGCTGCGCGCGATCTCGAACTCGCCGGACGAGGCGAACCGGGCGAACTGGCGCTTCGACGACGCCTTCGCCGCGCTCGCCGCGGCGCTACAGCGTCTCGACGTCCTCTAGGAACTCGGCGTTGCCGTGGCGCGTCGGCGCGCCGTAGGCGAGGACGAGGATCTCCTCGTCGGTCTCGTTGCGCATCTGGAGCGGCGTGCCGGGATGAACCACGACGACTCCTCCCGGCTCGACGTCCACGCGTTCTCCCGGGTCGCCCAGCAGCATCGTCAGCGTGCCGCGCAGCGGGACGAAGACTTCCTCCTGGTCCGGATCGAGATGCCGGCGGCCGCGGGTGTGCGCCGGATAGCGCCACATCCGCGCGCGCGACTCGGTCATCTGCGCGGGCTCGGTGAGCGCGGCCGCCTGCCGCGGCTCCTGGCCCTCGGGACCGGGCCGCTCCTCCCAGTCGAGATTGTCGAAATGGACGACGTCGTAGCCCACCACTCGCGACGATACCCTCCGCGCCGTGGCTGAGCCGCGTCCTGCTGCCTTGCCGCCCGCCGAGCGGACGGTCGGGCAGCTCGTGGCGGAGTCGATCCAGTTCTACGGAGCGCGCTTCTGGGCCTGTCTCGTCCTGGGTGTGCCGGCTGCGGTCATCGCCGTCGTCTTCACACAGGTCTCGCGGCGCGTGGGGTTGATCCTTGCGCCGACGTTCTCCGCGGCGCTGATCAGCGCGACGTTCGTCTACGCATGCACGGTCGTTCTCGCCGCGTCGCGGCCGCGCCGGACCCTCGTGGTCGCGTGGCTGACCGGCTGGCTCGTATTCGCGCCGGTGCCGTTCCTCGTGATCGCTTTCATCATCCCGGGACTTCTCTGGCTCACTGCACTCGGGCTGGTTGTGCCGGTGTTGGTGAAGGAGGATCTTCCGCCGCGTGCCGCACTCCGGCGGGCCTGGCAGCTCGCCCGGGCCGACTTCGTGCACGCGCTCGGATCTCTGTTCACGCTCGCGGTCGTCGTCCTGCTCTCGCAGTCCGTGCTGGTCTTCGTGCTGCGCGGCTTCGGGGACGCAGCGGCCTCGGTCGCGCTCTTCCTCGCGAGCGTCGTCCTCTCGCCGCTTCTCTTCGTCGGGGCGGCGCTGCTCTACGTCGACCAGGCCGCGCGGGTCGAGTAAGGTCGGGCCATGCCGATCTACATCCTGCTCTCGCGCCTCTCCCAGCAAGGCGTGCAGACGCTCCAGAGCAATCCGGCGCGCCTGCAGGAGGTCAACCGCGACGTCGAGGAGCTCGGAGCGACGGTGCTCCACCAGTGGGCGACGCTCGGCGAGTTCGACTTCGTCAACGTCGTCGAGGCACCAGACACGGCGACGATCGCGAAGGTCTCGGTCGCTCTGGGCGCGCGCGGGTCGACCAAGGTCGAGACGCTGCCGGCGCTCACGATCGACGAGTTCGTCTCGACGATCAGTAGCTAGCCGGAGACGGCCACCCGGCGGACGGTGACGCCCCAGGCGGCGCCGGTCGCGAACAGTTCGTCCGGATCGACCTCGCCCAGCCAGCCGAGGAAGTGCGGCTCGGGATCGTCCTCCGTGCAGCCGAAAACGGCCGGCCGGAGGTCCGGCGCCGGAGCTTCGGTCTTACCGCGCGCCGCCTCTTCTGCTCGCCGTTCGGCCTCCTCTGCGGCCGGCCCTTCCATGTAGCCCCGAGGCATGCCGGAACCCTAGGTCGCCAGCGCGACCGCGACCTCGCCCGCAAGGTGCGCGTTCTGCGCGACGAGCGCCTTGTTCGCGGCTTCTGTGCGGCCGCCGCTCTCGGCGTGGAGGTTGCCGAGGACGAACGGCGTGACGGCCTGACCGCTCACACCTGCCGCTGCGGCTGCCGCCAGCGCCTCCTCGACGAGGGGCTCGACGTCCTCCAGCGGCTCGTCGGGCGGCCGGCCCAGCAGGAGGCCGGAGCCGCCGAGCCGCCAGTGCTCCTCCGCCAAGTCAGCCGCTTCCTGCGCCGATTCGACGCGGGCCGAGACCGGTGGACCGCCAGCAGCGGCGTAGAAAAGCGGCAGCGTGTCGACACGGAACCCGAGCACGGGCACGCCGAGCGACTCGAGCAGCTCCGCCGTCGCGGGGACGTCGAGGAGCGACTTCACGCCCGCCGAGACGACGAGTGTCGGCGTTCGCGCGAGCTGCGCGAGATCGGCCGAGACGTCGGGAGGATCGGGGAAGCCGCGGTGAACTCCGCCGATGCCGCCGGTCGCGAGAACCCGGATCCCGGCGGCTCGCGCGACTGCAAGCGTGCCGCCCACGGTTGTCGCGCCGACCGCGTTCTGAACCGCGGCGGCTGCGAGGTCGCGCGGCCCTGCTTTTCGCGCGTCGGGGCCGAAGCGGGTCAGCTCCTCGTCGGTCAGGCCGACACGGACCTCTCCGTCGAGGACGCCGATCGTCGCCGGAATCGCGCCCGCCTCGCGCACCTGCCGCTCGGACTCGAGACCGACCGCGACGCCTTCGCCGGGCGGGAAGCCGTGGGCGACGAGCGTTGTCTCGAGCGCGACGACCGCACCTCCGGCGCCGAGTGCTTCCCGGACTTCGTCGGAGATGCGGATCACGCCGAGAGCTCCATCTCTGCGAACCGGCTCTCTTCGCTGTGGCGCACCTCGTGGAAGCCGGCGCGCCGGTAGGCCCGCAGCGCCCGCTCGTTCCAGCGGGCGACCCAGAGGCGGAAGGTCCGCGGCCGCCACTCACGGCGCGCGTACTCGAGCCCCGCCTCGATGAACGGCTGCGCAAGGCCACGTCCGGTGAGGTCGGGCCGCATGCCGAGCCCGAGCCGAACCTCGTGCCCCTCGGGGACGAAGTTGAAGAACCCGACGAGCGCACCGTCGTCGTCGACCACCGCCCGGAGGTGCGTTCGTCGGGCCGGATTCGCAAAGAGCTCGATCCGCCTCGGGTCGGCCGAGGTGTCGTACCACTCGTACGGAAAGTCGTACCGCCAGGCCGCGATCTCGGCCGCCTGCGCGTCGGTGATCGGCTGCACGTTCACGGCATGGAGCCTACGGTCGCGATGCAGCGGGCTGCGGCGTCGAGACCGCGCCGCGCGGCCTCTTCGAGCGAGCCGCCCAAGAGGAAACCCGCCGCCAGGGCATCGCCGGCTCCGGTCGGGTCGACGACCTCCGCCTCGAGCGCCGCGAAGTCGAGCTTGGCGTCCTCGGTGAACACGCTGAAGCCGCGCCGGCCACGCTTGAGCACGCCGACCGGTGCGGACAGGTACGCGCCGCCGAGAAGCTGCCACTCGGCGTCGGTCGCGAAGAGGATGTCCGGAGCGAGCTCGTCGACGAGCTCGCGGAACCGACCCGGCCCGTAGTCGCGGATCTCGGTCCAGGCAGCGACGTCGACCGAGATGCGTGCACCCTGCTCGCGGGCGAGACGCGCGGCCAGGAGCGCCGTTCCCGCGATCGGCTCCCGCAGGAGCGCGTAGCCCGAGAGGTGCAGGACGTCGCACTCGAGCCACGATGCGTCGAGATCCTCGGGCGCCAGAGACGGCGCCACGCCGCGGTCGGATGCAAGCGAGCGGTCGCCGTCGCGGACCATCGAGACGACCACGCCGGTTGCGCCTTCGGGCGCCGGGCCGACGAGCTCGACTGCCCGCTCGCCGAGCTCTCGCGCGACGAGCTCGCCCGCCGGATCGTCGCCACGCTTCGCGATGCATCGCGCGTCGGCCCCGAGCTCCGCCGCCCAGGCCGCGACGTTGGCCGCCTGGCCTCCGGCTCCCGCGCGGGTCGACGCGCGCACGTCGCCGCCCGGCACGAGCGGCTCCGAGAGCAGCACGACGACGTCGAGCAGAACGTCACCCAGCGTTAACAGACGCAAGGCACAATCGTCCCATGGAAGGGGAGAGGAGAAGGGCGCGAACGAGGGACTTCCTGCTGGGAGGCCTCGTCGGGGCGTCGGCGGCCGTTGCCACGGCCCGTCGCCGGAGGATGGTGCGACGTCGCCGCGAGCAGCGAATCGAACGCCCCGTCGGGCTCGCCGCGTTCGAGGGCGCACCCTGCTTCGAGGAGCTGCTCGAGGAAGCCGAACGGTGAACTGTTCGTTTCACGGTCCACTTCGGTGAGAATGCTCAATTAATGGTCCGGCCGGTCCGCTTCGTTGCCCTGCTTGCTGTGCTCGCGTCCGTCGGCGTGGTCCTCGCCGTGCCGGGAACGGCCTCGGCGCGCCAGACGCCGATCGGAGCCCCGTTCCACGTCTATGTCCTCGACCGGATCGGCGATCCGACCTTCAAGCTCCTCGCCGAACGTGGAGCCGTCGGCCTTCTGAGGCCGGGCTACGGGCCGACGACGAATCGCCGTCGCGCCCTGGCGGAGCTCGTGCGCGGGAGCGAGGTCAACGCCCGGCTCGGTGGAGTTCCGACGGGCAAGCCGCTGATCGACGTCACCGGGGCCGCCGTCTTCCCGAACTGCCACCACCTCTGCATCGTGCTGCAGCTCCCGCCGAAGGGCGCGCCGATCGCAAACAACCGCCTTTACCGCATCGCCGTGATCGGGCGCGGCTTCCACGGGCTTCTCACGTCGCCGACGACGCATATCCCGGGAGTCGTCTCGATCGTGGACATCGCGCCGACCGCCCTCGGCGGACATCCCGCAACGACGCTCGCCTGGACGCCCTCGGCGAACTCGCTCGGCCAGCTGAACCGGCTCGGCCACGCCATCGGCGCGAACAACCGCCTCAAGTTCGCGGCCCTGTTCATTCTCGCCGGAGTCATGCTCGCCCTCGCGTTACTCGGCCTCAGAGCAGCGGTGACCGCCGTCCCCGCAGCGTTGCTCGTCAACCTCGCCCTCGGAGTCGGAGAGATCTCGAACGAGGTGCTTCTGTGCGCCGCGGTCTCGGCCGGGACCGTGCTTCTGGCGCTCGGCCTGGCTCGGGTCTGTCGTAGCGAATCCGCGCTCCTTGCGCTCTATGGCGGTGTGGTCGCGCTCTACGCGGTCGTGATGGTCTGGCGACCCGAATGGCAGGCAGTGAACCCGTTCGGCCCGACGCAGAACTCGCGCTTCTGGGGCATCGGCAACCAGGTGGAGACGTTGATGCTCGCTCCGCTGCTCGCCGGTGCGCTCCTCGCGCGTCGCCGCTTCGGGATCGTCGGCTTCGTCGTCTTCGGTTTCCTCGGTCTTCTCGTGATGACGGACAACCGGATCGGTGCCGACGGAGGCGGCGCGATCGTGCTCGGGGTCGCGCTCGCGGTGCTCGGCGCGCGACTCTTCCGCCTCGGCATGAAGGGCTTCGTGGGCTTGCTCGCCTCCGCTGCCCTGGCGGTGCTCTGGATCGTTTCGCGCGGGCTCGCCGAGCGTGGGCCAAATCATCTCCGGAGCGCATTCTCGGGTCACGGCACCGCGCTGCTCTCGTCGCTTGCGAGCCGGGTTCCGCTGTCGTATGTACCGGCCGTGCATGCGTGGCAGCTCGTCCTGCCGCTGCTCGTCGTGCTCGTTGCTGCGTTCGCGCTCGCCTGGCGCGGCGCGCGTCAGGAGTCGACACGCGACGCTCTTCTCGCCTTCGGGGTCGCGATTGTGACCTCGCTGCTCGTGAACGACTCCGCTGCCTACGAGCTCGCCGCCGGCATCGCCGTCGTCGGTGCCTTCGCGCGCTTCGCCCCGGCTCCCGCAACCGCGCCGTCGCGCATCCGTGTCTTTGCCCGAGCGAAGTTCCGCCCCGAGGCGGTGCCCGTTCCGGTTCCGGCGCCGAGCGAATCGCCGCCGGGCTGATCCCGGCCTGAACGCTGGTACCGTCCGCAGCCGTGCCGATCTACGAGTACCGCTGCCCTAACGGCCACCACTTCGAGCGTTTCCAGTCGATGACGGCTCCCGCGCCCGAGGAGTGCGACGTCTGCGGCGCTTCTCCGGTCGAGCTCGTCCTCTTCCCGGTCGCGATCCACTACAAGGGATCGGGCTTCTACACGACCGACTACGGGAAGGGGAAGAACAAGGACGGCGGCGGGGGCGACGGCGGCTCGTCGAGCGGCGGCGACAGCGCCAAGAAGGACTCGAAGCCGGCGGCCGACAAGAAGGCCGCGAAAAGCGGCGACTAGCTACTTCAAGGTCGCGTTCGCGCCCGCGACGCAGCCTGGTGCATACGGCTCGCCCTTCGGCGGCGCCTGCAGCGCGGATTGGCCCAGCACCTCGGAGATCACGTTTCGGTTCTCGGGGCTGCTGATGATGTAGTCGGAGCCGGCGATCGACTCTCCGGTGCCGCCGAGGCGGCAGTGGATCGTGCTGCCGACACGGAACTTCACCCACGCGAGCTGCATCAGCTTCCACGTCGACAGATCCGTCGCGATCGGCTTCAGCAGCGAGCTGCCCTTGAACGGGAGCGAGAAGAAGAGCGAGGGGCTCGACAGCTTCCTCAGCGTCGCCTGCTCCACGAGCTGCTGGTCGCGCTGGCGGTCGAAGTCGGTAAATGAGGAGTCGAGCTGGTTCTCACGCACCCGCGAGAAGATCAGCGCCTGGTGTCCGGTCATATGTGTCGGGCCTTTGTGGAAGCGCCAGCCCTTCCACTGCAGGCACTGCTGCTCGGTCTTGTAGGGGCAGTCGAAGCGGTTGGAGAGGATGTTCTCCGGCACGTTGACGGTGATTCCGCCGACGGCGTCGATCAGCTTCTCGAACTGGTTGAAGTCCACGATCACGACGTGGTTGACCGGAAGGGCGCTGCCGAGCAGTCCATCCAGGGTTTTCACGGCCAGCGCCGGACCGCCGAACTGCATCGCGGCGTTGATCTTCTGGAAGCCGTAGCCCGGAATGTCGACGCGCAGGTCGCGCGGGACCGAGAGGTAGATGAGCCGGTGGCGGCCTGGATCGGTGTGCAGGAGGGTGATGGAGTCGGAGTGCTGGTCGGCGCTGCGGCCGGCTCCGCCCTTGCCGGTCGCGTGGTCGGTACCGAGCAAGAGGATCGTCGTCGGGCTGGAGAGAAGCAGTCCGGAGTCGGGCGTCAGCGCGGGGCCGACGCTCTTCGGCAAGCGCTTGTTGGCGTCGTGCACACCGCGCGAGACCGCGAGGTAGCCCAGCGCTCCCCAGACGATGAACAAGAAGATCAGGCCGAGGATCAGGACCAGCGTCCAGCGCCGCCTCGTCCAGCCGAACCACAGACGACGCCGGCGCGGCGACCGCTCGACAACCTTGCCGGGGCCGCCGCCGTCGCTCCGGACCGCCCTCCGCGAATCGCGCTCGCGGCGCTGGAGCGGCACCTTCCCCTTCGTCCGGCCGCCGCGGTAGACGCGATACGGCTTCTGCCCGGAGGCCGACATGCGGGGGATTACGGTACCCACTGTGCAGGCGGGCCATGCAATCGGAGTGGACCTCGGCGGCACGAAGATCCTGGCCGGGGTCGTCGCCCGCGACGGGAGCGTCGTGCGCCGCCACGAGCGGGCGACCCCGCAGGACTCGCAGGAACACGTCCTCCTGGAGCTCGAGGCTGCGGTCGCGGAGCTGCTCGACGATTCGGTCGCGGCCGTCGGATTCGGTACGCCGTCCCCGATCGACCAGGCTCGCGGCGTCGTCGTACGTTGCGTCAACCTGCCCCTCGAGAACGCGCCTGTGAGGGACCGGATGCACGACCGCTTCGGGATCCCGGTCGGGCTCGACAACGACGCGAACGCCGCTGCGATCGGCGAGTGGCGGGCCGGAGCCGGAAAGGGGGAGGACGATCTCCTCATGCTCACCCTGGGCACCGGCGTCGGTGGCGGCGTCATCTCGGGCGGCAAGCCCTTTCGCGGCCGGAACGGTGAGGGCACCGAGTTCGGCCATGTCGTGATCGAGCACGGCGGTCGTCCCTGTCAGGGTGTCTGCACCGGCCATGGCCATCTCGAGACGTATGTGAGCGGGAGCGCGGCAACGGCTGTGGCGCAGGAGACGTTCGGGCCGTCGGCGGACGCGCATAGGCTCGTGCGGCTCGCGAACGAAGGCGACCAGGCCGCTAAGGAGATCCTCGAGGAGGTCGCTCGCTACCTCGGCTCCGGCATCGGTTCCTTCGTCAACGTCTTCGGGCCGCGACTCGTGATCCTGGGCGGCGGCTTCGGCGTCGCTGCCTACGACTACCTCTCCGGCCCGGCGGAGGAGGTCATGCGACAGGAATCCCTCGAGCCGATGCGCGGTTCCGTGCGGCTGGCGAAGGCCGCACTCGGCACGGCGGCGGGCCTCATCGGCGCCGCCTTCGTCGGGTTCGAGGCGTTGGACTCGTGACACCTGGCGAGGCTGTTCTTTATCGGAGCGTCTACCGCGGTGCCGTGCGCTGGTGCTTTCCGCATCACTTCGTGGAGGCGCGCGACGACCGCCATGTCCTTTACCTCCAGCCCGGGAGCCGCGGGAAACACATGGGCCACGAACAGGACTATCTCGTGCGCTGGGCGAGCAGTGACCCGCCGCGCGACCACGTCTGGGAGGCGCATCACGTCCTCTGGCTACTGCGGCTGGGCGAGGCGCACGCGCTCGGACTGTTCTGGAATGCGGACTGGCAGTTCCGCGGCTGGTACGTGAACCTGCAAGCTCCGACACGGCGCCACGGGAATCGCTTCGACACGACCGACCTGGCGCTCGATGTCTCGGTCGAAGCCGACGGCACCTGGCGCTGGCAGGACGAGGACGACTTCGCAGAAGAACAGGAGCTCGGCATCCTCGACGCGGCTGCCGCCGCGGAGTTACGCGCCGAGGGCGAACGGGTGATCGCGGCGAAGCCATGGCCGACCGGCTGGGAGGACTGGCGCCCACCGCCGGAGTGGGGCCCGCTCCCTCTGCCCGTGGACTGGCATGTCGTCTGAGCTCTTCGCGCTCTGTATCCCGTTTCGTGACCTCGTGGGGGCCGTTGACGAGTGGCGAGAACAGATGTGTACGTCGAAGCCCTCGCACGGCGTGCCGCCGCATGTGACGCTCCTCGTGCCCGCGCCGGCTGACGTCGGGGCCGCGGCTGTTGCGCTCGAGCCGTTCGCCGCGTTCGACGTGACCTTCACCCGGTTCGGGCGTTTCCCGGGGGCGCTCTGGCTCGCACCCGAGCCAAGCGAGCCGTTCGTCGCGATGACCGAGGCGCTCGTGAGCGCGTTCCCTGGCTATCCGCCCTACGAGGGTGAGTTCGAGGGGATCACGCCGCATCTCACCGTCGCGCAGGGGGAGGAGCTCGACGAGGCGCAGACGGAGCTCGCCACGGCGCTTCCGCTCACCTCGCGCGCGTCATCCGTTGTCCTCTTCGAGCAGCTCGCGCCGGACCGCTGGCGTGAGAACGCCGAGTTCACGCTCTGATGCTCGCCGTCTGCGCCACGCCGATCGGCAACCTCGAGGACGTCACCCTTCGTGTGCTCGCCGAGCTTGCCGCGGCCGACGTAGTGCTGTGCGAGGACACGCGCCACACGCGCGCCCTGCTCGCGCGCCACGGAATCGAGACGCGACTCGTCTCGTATCACGAGCACAACGAGGCGAAGCGGACGGCCGAGCTCCTGCCGCGGCTCGACGCGGGCGAGCGCGTCGCGCTCGTCTCCGATGCCGGCTTGCCGGGCGTGTCCGATCCGGGTGCGCGCCTCGTGCGGGCGGCGGTCGACGCGGGCGTGGAGGTCACGGTGCTGCCGGGGCCGTCG
Organism: Gaiellaceae bacterium; assembly: GCA_036496985.1. Lineage (GTDB taxonomy): Bacteria > Actinomycetota > Thermoleophilia > Gaiellales > Gaiellaceae > Palsa-739. Next base: position 51,055 of record DASXKE010000174.1, read on the forward strand.
GCGGTCGAGACGGCCCTCGTCGCATCTGGCCTCGTCGCGGAGCAGTACCGCTTCCTCGGCTTTCTTCCGCGCGGCGAGAAGCGGCTCGCCGAGACCTGGGACGAGCTGAGCGGCTGGCCGTGGCCGGCGGTCGCCTTCGAGTCGCCGCGGCGCCTGCCCGCGACCCTGCGCTCGCTCGCGGAGGCCGACCCGAAGCGGGAGATTGCCGTCTGCCGCGAGCTGACGAAGCGCTTCGAGGACGTCGTGCGCGGCACGGCAGACGAAGTTGCGGAGCGGTTCGAGGCGCCGCCGAAGGGCGAGATCACGCTGGTTCTGGGGCCGGCGGTTCGGTCGAACGACGGCGAAGGCGAGGAGCGCGCGCTGGCCGCCGTCCGCGAGCTCGTCGCGTCGGGTGTGCCGCGTGGCCAGGCCGCGGAGATCGTCTCGAGCCTTGTCGGCATCTCGCGCAACAGGCTCTACAAGCAGACACTGTAAGCAGATTTGACAACGAACGCCGGTCGCGCTACTCTGCTCCTGTGTTGCTCAGATTGACAACGACACGACGTCTGGCGTTGCTTCTCGTCCTCTTCCTGGTCTGGACGCCGGCCGCATACGCCTGGAGCTGGCCCGTGCAGGGGCCGGTGCTGCAGGCGTTCTCCTACGACGAGGCGCACCCGTACGCCGCCGGCCAGCATCGAGGCATCGACATCGGGGCCGCTGCCGCGGGCGAGACGGTGGTCGCGCCGACCGCGGGCATGGTGAGCTTTGCGGGGACGGTGCCGACGAGCGGCAAGTCGGTCACCATCGAGACGGCGGACGGCTACTCGGTGACCCTCACGCACCTCGGCTCGATCGGTCTGGCCAAGGGCGCCTCGGTGTCCGAGGGCGGCGCGGTCGGGACCATCGGTCCGAGCGGCACGCCCGAAGTCGACGGGCCGTATCTCCATCTCGGCGTTCGCCGCACGACTGATCCGAACGGATACGTCGATCCGCTCCCGCTTCTGCCCGCGACCTCGGCCGGGAGCGCGACCGACAGCGGCGCAACCGCCTCGCAGCCGAGCTCAAGCAGCGCTTCCTCGACTTCCTCTGCAAGCGCCTCGAGTACGAGCCCGCCGGCGCCACCCGTGACTGCGAGCTCCGAGCCGGCAAGCCGCCCCGTGTCGAGCAAGCCAGCCAGGTCGACCACTCGTATCACGACGCGCGACGCGGGCCATGTGCGCGAACGCCTGTCGCGCCCCCGGGTCGAGACGCGGTCGACGAGTAGCACGCAGCGTCGGCCCAAAAGCCAGCCAGGGCGTGAAGTGACCTCGCACACGGTTCGTCCCGCGAGCGTTGTCCGGCGGCCGG
>DASXKE010000175.1:0-4396 GCA_036496985.1 Gaiellaceae bacterium
TCCGCCTCGTGCAGCTGGAGCCCGCGGGCCTCGCCGGCGCGTCGAGGCCGTGGCTGTCCAAGCCCCGGCGCGACCGCGACCACGACCGTGCGCGCGCCGTCGTCCAGCACCTCGAACTCGCGGCGCTCGCTCACGGCCGCCTGGTGGATGTGACCGCCGAGAATCAGCTCCGCGCCGGCCTCGACGAGCGCGGCCAGCACGCGGCTCCGCTGCGAGACCGGAAACTTGCGCGCCGTGCGCCACGGCGCGCCGATCAGGTGGTGGTGGAAGACGGCCACGCGCAGCGCGCCTGCTTCGGCCGCGCCGAGCCGCTCGGCCGCGTGCGCGAGCTGCGCGCGACTCAGCGCACCGCCCTGGTGACGGAGTGGACGCGCCGAGTTGAGACCAACGACGTGCAACCCGGGCAGGGACGCGGTCGGCTCGGTCGTCTCCCAGACCCGTTCGAACTCCCTCCAGGGATGGACGAATCGCGCCGGAGTGTGGGGGATGTCGTGGTTGCCCGGAACGGCGAGCACGGGCGGGCCGAGCGAGCCCAGCAGCTCCGCGGCCCGGTCGAGCTCCTCACCGCGGCCGCGATGGGCGAGATCGCCGGAGGCCACGACGAGCTGGGGCTCCAGCCGCTCTACGAGCCGCGCGAGCGCCCGTTCGACGTCCGGCTCCGCATGTGTACCCGTGTGGAGATCGGAAACATGGAGGAGCCCGGCGGCCATAACCGAACGAGGCTATAGATTGGAAGCTGTGACAGAAGACTCCTCCGAGATTTTCGACGACCTCTACCTCGGTGTGCGGGCCGGCGGCGCACTGCGCAAGCAGCGTCGCGGCGAGGAGCTCACCGACGAGGAACGCGAGGCGCTCACCACCTGGCAGCGTCTGTCGACCGCCCGGAAAGCCGCGGCAATCGGCGCGTTCGCCTTCGGCACCTTCGGGCTCGGGTTCACACTCGGCGGCCTGGTCTTCGGCCGCTGGCGCAGAGCCTGAAGACGAGCTAGCCCTTGCCCTCGCCGGTGCTTGCGAACAGCACGGCCGGTGCATCCTCCTCCGCAGGGTCGCGCCCCCGGACCACGACGTCGACCACGGTCGCGATCACGGCTGCGATCGGGGTCGCGATCAACACGTAGATCGGCCCGAGCAGGTAACCGACGGCGACGACCGAGATCAGCACGACGAGCGGCGACAGGCCCACAGCGTGGCCCATCACGCGTGGCGCGATCAGGTAGTCCTGAAGCTGGCGCAGGATGAGCACAGCGAGGCCCGCGCCGAGCGCGACCGTCCAGCCCACGGTCAGCCCCGCTCCGATGGCCACTACGCCTGCCGCGAGCGGCCCGACGATCGGGATGAGCTCGACGAGGCCGGCGCCTGTGCCGATCAGCAGCCAGTACGGCTCCCCGTCGAGCCAGAAGGCGCTCGAGAGCAGGACCGCGACGATCATCACGAGCAGAGCCTCGCCTCGGACGAACGCGCCGAGCTTCATGTCGATCAACACCCAGGTGTCGCGCGTGACGCGGCGGTGCTTCCGCGGCACCATCGACTGCACGAGCGCGATCGTACGGTCGCGCTCGAAGATCCAGTAGGCCCCGACCGCGAACATGAACAGGATCCCGACGAGGATCTCGAGCGCCTTCGTCCCGACCGAGACCGCGGGGTGGAGGAGGCTCGCGCCCGACGGCAGCTTCTTCAGCCGCTTGTCGATCGCGCTGAGGATCTCGTGGCGGATCCCGTGCGAATGGACGGCGGCGTGGTGGAGCTGCTCCGTCGAGGTGGGAACGCTCCCACCGACCGCGTGGTCGATCTGAGTGATCGCCACCGGCACCACGAGGTAGAGAAAGAGCGCGAGGCCCGCGAGGAAGCCGAGGTAGTGGAGGATGACGCCGACGGGACGCGGAACGTGCGCACTGCGGTGGAGCCACTCGATGCTCGGACGCATCGCCGATGCGATCACGAAGCCGAGAAAGAGCAGCGCGATCACCACCCGGATCTTCCAGAGCGCGAGTGCAGCGATGACGATCGCGAGGACGACGAGAGTTGTCGTCGCCGCTCGGCGTGCGGTTCCACCTATTTCCACAGGGATTCGCTGTTGCAACTAGAACGAAGCGGCCGTGGATACGCCCGTCGTTGAAGCACACCGGCATGGGATCGCGCTCGCGCGCCCGCTGTTGCGCGCCTCTGTTCTCGCTTGCGCGGGCGCGGCGTGCTTCCTCGCGCCGTGGAAGTTCGTCGGAGTCGCGGGAGCGTGCCTGCTCGGCCTCGCTGCGTTGATCGCTGTCGCAGCGGTCGGCAACTGGGAGCGGACGCACCTGTTCGTCACCGACAAGGCGCTCATCGTCGAGTGCGGGTTTTTGCGTCGGAGCAGCGCGACCGTCGCGCTCAACGGGCCGGTTTTCGAGGTGGAGCGGTCGCTGCTCGGCCGCATTCTCGGCTACGGGACCGTCATCGCCGGAGAGCTCGAGATCGACTGCGTGCCGCGGCGCCTGATGCGGCTCCTGCAACAGCGGCGATAGCACTTTCCGAACGTCTGTTCGGGACGGTAGAATGGTCTTCACATGGCTGCCGACGAACTTGTCGTCCACGGCGCCCGCGAGCACAACCTGAAGGACATCACTGTCCGCCTGCCGCGGAACCGCCTCATCTGCATCACCGGGCTCTCGGGGTCCGGCAAGTCGTCGCTCGCCTTCGACACGATCTACGCCGAGGGGCAGCGCCGGTACGTCGAGTCGCTCTCGGCCTACGCGCGCCAGTTCCTGCAGATGATGGAGAAGCCGGACGTCGACCACATCGACGGCCTCAGCCCGGCGATCTCGATTGACCAGAAGACGACCTCCAGGAACCCGCGCTCGACGGTCGGCACCGTGACCGAGATCTACGACTACCTGCGCCTGCTCTACGCGCGTGTCGGGCGGCCGCACTGCCCGATCTGCGGCAAGCCGATCGCGGGGCAGTCGCTCGACGCGATCGTCGACCAGGTTCTGCAGCTCGCGGACGGGACGCGCTTCACCGTCAACGCGCCGATCGTCCGCGACCGCAAAGGCGAGTACAGAGCCGAGTTCGAAGACCTGATCCGCGAGGGCTTCACGCGCGTCAAGGTCGACAGCGAGCAGTACGTCCTCGAGGAGGGCGTGCCGGAGCTCGACAAGAAGTTCAAGCACACGATCGAGGTCGTCGTCGACCGGCTCGTGATGCGCGCCGACTTGCGGCTGCGTCTGACGCAGTCGATCGAGACCGCGGCCGGGCTCGCCGACGGGCTGGTGGCAGTGGATCTGGTCGAGACCGGAGAGCAGCTCCTCTTCTCGGAGAACTTCGCGTGCCCGGATCACGGCGTCTCGCTGCCCGAGCTCCAGCCGCGGATCTTCTCCTTCAACGCGCCTCACGGCGCCTGCCCGCGCTGTACCGGTCTCGGCTCGCAGCAGGAGATCGACCCGGATCTGCTCGTTCCGGATCCTTCGCTCTCGATCGACGACGGCGCGCTCGTGCCATGGTCGGTCGGCGGCTCGTCAGGGTTCTACGAGGCCGTGATCCAGGCGATCGCCGACCGCTACGAGATCGACACCTCGAAGCCGTGGGCCGAGCTGACCGACGCCGAGCGCGATCGGTTCCTCAACGGCACCGACGGCGAGAAGATCTACGTCCAGTACCGCAACCGGATGGGCCGCCGGCGCCAGTACATGCTCGCGTTCGATGGCATCGTCGCGAGCCTCCAGCGCCGGTACAAGGAGACCGACTCGTCGACGGCGCGCGAGCGGATCGAGGAGTACATGTCGCTGCGCCCGTGCCCGGTCTGCAAGGGCGCGCGCCTCAAGCCGGAGGTGCTCGCGGTCACCGTCGGCGAGCGCTCGATCCACGAGTTCACGCAGATGTCGGTCGCGCGGGCGCTGGGCTTCCTAGACGAGCTCGGGCTGACGCCGACCGAGGAGCTGATCGGCCACCGGATCGTGAAGGAGATTCGCGAGCGGCTGACGTTCCTCGACGACGTCGGAGTCGGCTACCTGACGCTCGACCGCGCGGCGGCGACCCTCTCGGGCGGCGAGGCGCAGCGGCTGCGGCTCGCGACGCAGATCGGCTCACAGCTCGTCGGCGTGCTCTACATCCTCGACGAGCCGTCGATCGGGCTCCACCAGCGTGACAACGCGCGTCTCATCGACACGCTCGAACGGCTCCGCGACATCGGCAACACCGTGGTCGTGGTCGAGCACGACGAGGAGATGATGCGCCGCTCCGACTGGCTCGTCGACATGGGGCTCGGTGCCGGCCTGCACGGTGGGGAGGTCGTCGCCGAGGGGCCGGCGCGGAAGGTCGAGCGGACGGCGAAGTCGGTCACGGGCCAGTTCCTCTCGGGCAAGCGGTCGATCGCGGTTCCCGAGCGGCGCGACGAGGATCGCGGCTCGTTCCTCGTCGCGCCGCT
>DASXKE010000176.1:0-1508 GCA_036496985.1 Gaiellaceae bacterium
GACTCGCGCAGGATCAGGTAGTCGTCGGTGCCGACCTTGATCTCGGTCCCGCCGTACTTGGAGAAGACGATCTCGTCGCCCTCCGCCAGGTCCATCGGGACGAACTTTCCGTTGTCGTCCCGGGAGCCGGGGCCGACGGCGAGGACGCGGCCGCGCTGCGGCTTCTCCTTCGCGGTGTCCGGAAGCACGATGCCGCTCGCCGTCGACTCTTCCTCTTCGAGGACCTCGACGATGAGGCGGTCACCAAGCGGCTTCAGGTTCATAGATAGAGCCTCCTGACTGCTCTCAGTAACATTTCCTGGCACTCTCACCCCGAGAGTGCCGGATGCATTGTACGGTCGGCACTCGGGCCGCGCAAGTGCCAACTGGTAGAACCGGGCCAGTGGAGCGGGAGTTCTCGGCCGGAGGAGTGCTCGTTCGGAAGATCCGCGGCCGGCCGATGGTCGCGGCGATCCGCCCCCGCGGCCGGGAGCACGTCTGGGCCCTGCCGAAGGGCCACATCGAGGACGGCGAGTCGGCAGGCGATGCCGCCGTACGCGAGGCTCGCGAGGAGACGGGCGTGGAGAGCCGGCTCGTCGAGAAGCTGGGCGACATTCGCTACACGTACACCGCCTCGTACGAGGGCGGGTCGGGCGAGCGAGTCTTCAAGATCGTGAGCTTCTTCCTCCTGCGAGCGGGGCGCGGGCGGATCGGCGAGATCGACGAGTCGATGCGGGTCGAGGTCGCGGAGGCGCGCTGGCTGCCGCTCGATGAGGCGCCGCGCCTGCTCTCCTACGACGGCGAGCGCAAGATGGCCGCGAAGGCGTTGAAGAGAGTCGCATCGTGACGGTCGTCGGCGTCCTGCATCCGGGCGAGATGGGCGCCGCGATCGCCGCCGCCCTGCGCGGAGGCGGCGAGACGGTCCTCTGGGCGTCGGCGGAACGCAGCCCGGCGACGGCCGAGCGCGCGAAGCAGGCCGGCCTCGAGGACGCGGGCAACCTCGACGAGCTCTGCCGCCGCTGCGACGTCCTGCTCTCGGTCTGTCCACCGCATGCCGCGGTCGACGTCGCGCGTGCAGCGAGCGGCTTCACCGGCATCTACGTCGACGCGAACGCAATCGCGCCCGAGACGGCGCGAACAATTGCGGGCCTGCATGAGCGGTTCGTCGACGGCGGCATCGTCGGACCGCCGCCCCACCGGCCGGGCACGACGCGCCTCTATCTCTCCGGCGGTGATGCAGAGACGATCGCGGCGCTCTTCGCGGGGTCGAACGTCGAGGCGCGGGTCGTCTCTGGCGCGCCGGGCGCGGCGTCGGCAGTGAAGGCCGCCTACGCCGGGTGGACGAAGGGCAGCGCGGCCTTGCTCCTTACCGTCCGTGAGCTGGCGCGCGCCGAAGAAGTCGAGGACGCATTGCTTGCCGAATGGCGCCTCTCGATCCCCGAGCTCGAGCAGCGCCTCGCCGGCGCCGAGCGCTCGGCGCAGCGCAAGGGGTGGCGCTGGATCGGCGAGATGGAGGAGATCGCCCGCAG
>DASXKE010000177.1:0-23807 GCA_036496985.1 Gaiellaceae bacterium
GGCCGCGAGGCGTTCCCGGGCGACGTCTTCTATCTCCACTCGCGGTTGCTGGAGCGCGCGTGCAAGCTCAACGACGAGCTCGGCGGCGGCTCCCTGACTGCGCTGCCCGTGATCGAGACGCAGGCCGGCGACGTGTCGGCGTACATCCCCACGAACGTGATCTCGATCACCGACGGGCAGATCTTCCTGCAGTCGGAGCTCTTCTACTCGGGCGTCCGCCCGGCCGTGAACGTCGGCATCTCGGTCTCGCGCGTCGGAGCGTCGGCGCAGGCGAAGGCGATGAAGAAGGTCGCCGGCCGTCTGCGGCTCGACCTCGCGCAGTACCGCGAGCTCGAGGCGTTTGCGCAGTTCGGCTCGGAGCTCGACAGGGCGACGCAACAGGCACTGACGCGCGGCGAGAAGATGGTCGCCACGCTGAACCAGCCGCAGTACCAGCCGTGGCCGATGGAGGAGCAGGTGGCTGCGATCTACGCCGGCAACGAGGGCTACCTCGACGACATCCCGACGCCGCAGGTCTCGCGGTTCCAGGACGAGCTGCGTGAGCACCTCCGCGCCGAGGGCGAGATCTACAAGCAGATCGGCGAGACTGGCGACCTGCCCGACGAGCTGGCTGAGAAGCTGAAGGGCGAGATCGAGAAGTTCAAGAACGCGTTCAACGTCGTGGGCGAAGAAGCGCTGACCTAGTGGCGTCTCTGCAAGACCTGCGGCGGCGGATCTCGTCGGTCCGCAACACGCGCAAGATCACGAAAGCGCTCGAGCTCGTGGCGGGCGCAAGGCTGCGGCGCGCGCAGAGCCGCATCGAGGAGATGCGGCCGTACGCCGACCGGATGCAGGAGCTGATGGTCGGCACCGCTCGCGCGGCCTCGTCCCACCGGAACCTCGCACTCCTGCAAGACCGCGAGGAGGTGCGGCGCGTCGCCTTCGTCGTGGTGACCGGGGACCGTGGTCTCGCCGGCCCCTTCAACGGGCAGGTGCTGCGCCGGGCCTTCGAGCTCGAACGGCAGGCGCGAGCCGAGGGGCAAGAGGTCGTGTGGCTCGCCGTCGGACGCAAGGGCGCGTCGACGCTCCGCTTCCGCCGCTACGAGGTCACGGCACAGTGGGCCGGGTTTGCCGACAAGCCGGGTTACCACGACGCGCAGGCCATCGGCCACAAGCTCGCGGAGCTGTACGAGGCGGAGGAGGTCGATCGCGTCGTCCTGATCTACAACACCTACGAGTCGGCGCTCGTGCAGCGCGTGACGACCACCGAGCTGCTGCCGATCCGTGCGGACGTGCTCGAGGGAGAGACGGCGGAAGAGGAGCACGCGGGACCGACCGCGGACTTCATCTACGAGCCGGAACCGGAGCAGATCCTCGAGCGGCTCCTACCCGTCTATCTCGAGACCGAGATCTACCGCGCGCTGCTCGAGTCGGCGGCCGCATTCCTCGCTTCGCAGATGACGGCGATGCGCAATGCATCGAAGAACGCGGGCGAGCTGATCGACAGCCTCACGCTCTCGCTGAACCGGGCCCGGCAGGCCGAGATCACGCAGGAGATCCTCGAGGTCGTCGCCGGCGCTGACGCGCTCACGTAACGCCCGTCGCCGGCAACGGAGGCGGCTGCGGTTGCCGTACCCTTGCGCTCGCTGTGGAAAGCGATGACCGCCTGACCCGGGTATCGCTCCCCGGGCGCTTCGAGTCCGTGAGGCTGCTCGGCCGCGGCGGGATGGGGGCGGTGTTCCTCGCCTGGGATCCCGTGCTCTGCCGGCACGTCGCGGTCAAGATCCTCGCGCAGGAGCTCGCCGGGCATCCGGTCATGCGCGAGCGGTTCGCTCGCGAAGCCGCGCTCGCCGGCCGGCTGGGGACCCATCCGAACATCGTCGCGGCCTACGAGGCCGGCGAGTGGCAGGGGCGGCCGTACGTCGTCTTCGAGTACATGCCTGGCGGAAGCCTTGCCGACACGCTCCGGGAGTACGGCGCACCCTTGCGAGCGCAGGCAATGGAGTGGCTCGCGCAAGCCGCTGACGCGCTGGACTTCGCGCATGCGGAGAGGGTGGTGCATCGCGACGTCAAGCCCGCGAACCTGCTCCTCGATGCGGCCGGGAATATCAACGTGGCCGACTTCGGCGTCTCTCGGCACGACGGCGAGACGACGCTCACGGCGCACGGCGAAGTCGTGGGCACGGCCGGGTATCTCGCCCCCGAGCAGCTAGACGATCGCGGCGCGACGGCCGCCAGCGACCGGTTCGCGCTGGGCGTGGTCGCGCATCAGCTCGTGACGGGCAAGCTTCCCGCGGCGCCGCGGCTCGAGCTGCAGCCGCCGGTCGAGGCAGTCTTCGACCGCGCGCTCGCCGACGAGCCGGATCGCCGCTATTCGACCGCCGCCGCATTCGTCGAAGCGCTGCGCAAGGCAGCGGCAGCCGATCCCGAGCCGACCGCGGTCGCGCGAACCCGGACGAGGCTCCTTCCGCCGCGGACGACTCCCGGCGTCCGACCGGCTCCGGCGCCGGCTCGGCACAGGCAACGGCCACGCTCGTGGCGCGTAGCCGCGTTCCTCCTCGCCGCCCTTGTCGTAGCCGTCCCGGCAACCGCCGGCGGAGTCTTCCTCGGCTGGAGGTACGCGCGGCCTCAGTCGATGGTCGCGTCGCAGGCTCGCGAGATCGTGACGCGGTGCGCGGTTCAGCCCTTCGGAGCCGACGCGAACCTCGTCGTCTCGGGCGTAGGAGCAGTCCGCTTCTGCCGCTCGCAGGCCGAGACGCTATCGACGCAGAGCGTCGCCTGGTCGTATCGCGACAACACGACGCTGCAGGCGCCGGACAGTGGCGATCCGGCCGGGCTCACGCGCATCTGCGGCCTGTCGCGGGGCAAGCTCGTGGCCGCGGTCTACGACGATCTCGGAAGGCGAATCGGCACCGACCTGTGCCACACGTACGCCGCCTCCGGTTGGGCGGTACGTACCTAGATCTGCCGCCCGCGCGGCCTCAGGCGCTACAGGCCGAGATGAACTCGACGTCCGGTCCGGTTCCGCCCCAGGCGAAGCCGGTGCCGCCGCAAGACTCTGCTCCCTGGGATTTCCAGCCCTTGGTGTTCCAGGTGAAGGACGGAGCCGACTTTCCGGTGGCGGTGCTCGCGGTCACCGTCGATGCCGCCACCGGGGTCGCCTTGTCCCGTGTCACCACGAACTCCCAGGCGATCGCCTCGTACGGCGGGGCGGCGGTCAGAGCGACGGCGGGCGGACCGCCGTTGGGCCAGAGCAATTCGTACGGCTCGAAGATCTGCACACCGGACAGGGCGCCCGAGATGAGCACGAGGACCTGCGCGTCCAGGAATCCCCCCTCTGAGCTGAGAGAGATCGAACACTGCGCATTCATCGGCGCTGCGCTCCCGCTCGGCGGGTTGATCTGTCCGGACACCGCAACCCCCGGCGTCTCTGGGAGACAGTGGTCGAGTAGGTGCCCGGCGGCCGCGGCGACCTCGCTGATTGCGGTACCCGGCGCCGGGCTGGGCCATGACGACGTCACGTTCACGCTGAGCTTGGGCAGCGCCCGTCCCTCGCACTCCGGCGTGATCTGGAGGGGGCCTCGCCACCGAACAGGGACCTTCTCGATCCCGAGCCGCAGGGTTCTTCCGGCCCGCAGCTTGTGGGGAACCGGCGGCGGAACCGGAATGCCCTGGAGAGGTGCGGCGGAGTCATAGGTGGTGCCGTCGCCGGCTCTCAGAACCAGCGAGGTGCCAAATACACCCTCGGAGAACTCGACCGAATGCCTGGAGGCGTTGTGCAGGGTGAACCTCACGCTGACGGGCTGGCCCGCCTGCACGTTCGAGCGGACGTTCGCGGTACAGACCGCGCGACCACGAATGACATGGGCGCTCGACGTCACGGTCGGCCACGGCAGGATCACCGCAGCGTTCGCGCGCTCGGTGCCGAGCCCGGCCGAGAGCCCGAGGATCAGCGCAACCAGCGCACTTCCGCCTGCAAAAGCCGCTTTCACGGCGCGGAAGATACGCCTCCGCGACGGCCGCGTCCCAAGCCTTTCGTTCAGGTCGAAGGCCGGACCAGCTCGCGCGCCCGAGCGGCCTTCACGGCAGCGGAAAGCGTTGCGATGTCGTATGCGCCGTAGTGGCGGAGCCCATTGATGAAGAAGGTGGGCGTGCCCGACACCGCCGAGAGATCGGCCGAGTCGACGTCGCGCGCGATGCGTCCCGAGCCTTCTCTCGTCCGCAGATCCTCCTCGAACCGCTCGACGTCGAGGCCGAGCTCCCGCGCATAGCCGAGGAGATCGGGGAAGCCGAGGGCGTCCTGGTGGTCGAGCAGCAGGTCGTGCATCTCCCAGAACGCGCCCTGGTTCGCCGCGGCCTCCGAGGCCTCCGCTGCGAGCTGGGCGCCGGGGTGGACATCGTTGAGCGGCAGATGCCGCCAGGCGTAGGCAACCTCGCCGTGCTCGCGCAGCAGCTCGCGGATGATCGGCTCGGCCTGCCCGCAGAACGGACACTCGAAGTCGCCGTACTCGAGCATTGTGACCGGCGCGTCGATCGGGCCGCGGATGTGATCGCGTTCGGGGTCGACCGGCTCGGCAAGGTCGACGATCAGGTCCGGCGTGCCCAGGAGCATCCTGATCCGCAGCCGGCGCGGCAGCCGGCTCGTCGCGAAGGCGAAAAGCCAGGTGAGCGACGCGGCCAGCAGCGCCGCGCTGAGGACGCCGACCTTCGCCTCGTCGAGCTCTGCGCCGTGGAACGCGAGATCGGCGATCAGGATGGAGACGGTGAACCCGATCCCCGCGAGCGTCCCAGCCGCCGCTACCGAGGCCCAGCCGACCGGCGGGCGCAGGCGGCCGCGGCTGGCCTTCGTCGCGAGCCAGCTCGCGCCGACGATCCCGATCGGTTTTCCGAGCACGTAGCCGAAGATGATCCCGAGCGTCACCGGCGACGTGTACGCGGTCGCGAGGAACCCGGGGCTCAGGTGGACGCCGGCGTTCGCGAGGGCGAAGAGCGGCACGATCGCGTAGCTCGTCCAGGGGTGCCAGAGCGACTGCAGCCGCTCGTTCGGCGAGACCGCCGACCGCAGAGCGGATCGTGCCGTCCGCGAGAGCTCGCCCGTAGGCTGCTCCCGGAAGAGGCGGAAGAGATCGCTCGCGCGCTCGAGGTCGATGCGTTGAGCGGGGTAGGCGAGGGCGATCACGCCGCCCATCAGACCGGCGACCACCGGGTCGACGCCCGACTCGTAGAACGCGACCCACACCGCAGTGCCGAGCGCGAAATAGACGAGGCCGTAGTGGATGCCCGCCGCCCGGACTCCGAGGATGCAGCCGAACAGGGCGAACGCGATGAGGAGCGGGACGACCGAGATCGAGCCGCTGTACGCGATCGCGATCACGAGCAGCGCGATGATGTCGTCGACGACCGCGACCGTGAGGAGATACGCGCGCAGCCGGTCGGGCAGGCGCGATCCGACGAGGGCGAGCAGCCCGAGCGCGAATGCCGTGTCCGTCGACATTGCCGTTCCCCAGCCGTGGACCGAGCTGTGGCCGGCGTTGATCGCGAGGTAGATCAGGACGGGGACGACCATCCCGCCGAGGCCCGCGAGCAGCGGCAACGCGACGCGTCGCCGCTCGCGGAGCTCGCCGAGATCGAACTCCCGCCGCGCCTCGAGCCCGATCACGAAGAAGAAGAGCGCCATCAGGCCGCTGTTGATCCAGCCGCGCAGGTCCATCGAGATCCCGTGGCTGCCGAAACGGATCGAGAGCGTCGTCGTCCAGACGCGCTCGTACGACGCGTGGTCGACGTTCGCCCAGACGAGCGCTACGAGGATCGCCACGAGCAGGACCGCGGCGCTGCCGGTCTCCGTGTTGAGGTATGCGCGGAGCGGTGTCTGAAGGTTCCGCGTCCAGGCCGTGCGGCCGCTGAGCGGAGTTGCGGACACGTCTGCCTCGGCCATGCGCGCAAGCTTCGCAAACGGCGTCGGTTCGACCGAGGGCGCGGACGCCACTCGGCTAAAGTTCCACTGCCTGCGGCCGCCCGCGCGCCGCGCCGACCTCGAGCATCAGGGGAGACTCAGTGGCCGATCAGAGCAACGGTAAGAACACGGGAAAGATCGTCGAGATCAAGGGCGTCGTGCTCGACGCCGTCTTCCCGGACCGGCTACCGGAGATCTACCACGCACTCCGCATCCAGGTTCCCGGGGAAGACGGCTCGCGCGAGCTGATCGCAGAGGTGCAGCAGCATCTCGGCGACGATCGCGTCCGGGCCGTCGCCATGGACTCGACGGACGGGCTCGCGCGCGGGACCGAGGTTGTCGACACCGAAGGGCCGATCTCCGTGCCCGTGGGCGAACAGACCCTCGGCCGGATCTGGAACGTCATCGGCGAACCTGTCGACGGCAAGGGGGCCGCGAAGGGCGAGCGCTGGCCGATCCACCGCGATCCGCCGGCCTTCAGCGACCTCTCCCCGGCGGTGGAGATCTTCGAGACCGGGATCAAGGTCGTCGATCTGATCGCGCCTTTCGTCCGCGGCGGCAAGGTCGGCCTGTTCGGCGGAGCGGGAGTCGGCAAGACCGTGACGATCACGGAGCTGATTCACAACGTCGCGCTCCAGCACGGCGGCGTCTCGGTCTTCTCGGGCGTCGGGGAGCGGACGCGAGAGGGGAACGACCTGATGCTCGAGATGCAGGAGTCGGGCGTCATGGACAAGGTCGCCATGTGCTACGGCCAGATGAACGAGCCGCCGGGTGCGCGCCTGCGCGTGGGCCTGTCCGGGCTGACGATGGCGGAGTACTTCCGCGACCAGGGCCAGGACACGCTTCTCTTCATCGACAACATCTTTCGCTTCGTCCAGGCGGGGTCGGAAGTGTCGGCGCTGCTGGGCCGCATGCCGGGCAACGTCGGCTACCAGCCGACGCTCGCCACCGAGATGGGGCAACTGCAGGAGCGGATCACCTCGACGCGCACCGGCTCGGTCACGTCGGTGCAGGCGATCTACGTCCCGGCCGACGACCTCACCGACCCTGCACCCGCGAACACGTTCGCGCACCTCGACTCGACGACGGTGCTCGACCGCGCGATCGTGGAGAAGGGGATCTATCCCGCCGTCAACCCGCTGCAGTCGACCTCACGAGCACTGCAGCCGGGGATCGTCTCCGAGGATCACTACACGACCGCGACGCGCGTGCAGGAAGTGCTGCAGCGCTACGCCGACCTGCAGGACATCATCGCCATCCTCGGCATCGACGAGCTCTCCGACGAGGACAAGCTCGTCGTCGCGCGCGCCCGCAAGATCGAGCGCTTCCTCTCGCAGCCGTTCTTCACGGCGGCGCAGTTCACCGGCACGCCGGGCGAGTTCGTGAAGCTCGAGGACACGATCCGCGGCTTCACGGAGATCCTCGACGGCAAGCACGACGAGCTGCCCGAGCAGGCGTTCTACATGGTCGGGACGATCGAGCAGGCCGCCGAGCGCGGCAAGCAGCTCGGCAGCGAGGAGCCGGACGACGCCGCCGAGCGCGAGGCCGACGAGCAGGCGGACGCCGCCGAGGCCGAGCCCGCCGGCGCCCCCGCCTAGCCGTGGCCGACCATCCGCTCTTCCCGGTCTCGGTCGTGACGCCCGAGGGGCCGGCGTTCGAAGGCGAGGCCGAGATGCTGATCGTGCCTGGCGCAGCGGGCGAGATCGGCGTGCTCGCGCGGCATGCCCCCCTCGTCGCGATGTTGCAGGCCGGCTCGACCAGAGTTCATCTTGGCGACGGCGAGGTGCGCGAATTCGCGACCGGCCCCGGCTTCTTCCAGGTGCTCGAGAACCGGGCGATCGCGCTCGTCGACGATGCGGTCGCGTCCGGGGATATCGACGAGGCGCGCGCTCGCAGGCAGCTCGAGGAGGCGCAGGCCGAGCTCGAGCGGATCGACTCGGGCGATTCGACCGCGGATCGCTGGCAGCTCGAGCAGCGGATCCGGCACGCCGAGAACCAGCTCACGGTTCGCGGCGCCGGCTAGCTGGCTAGTAGCGGTCGATATCGACGAGGCGCTGGTCGCTGATCCCGAAGTGGTGAGCGATCTCGTGGAAGACGGTGCGGCGCACCTGTTGCCGTAGCCGCTCGGGGTCGCCTCCGGTTATCCGGACCATCGGCCCGCGGTAGATCGTGATCTTGTCGGGCAGCGCGCCGGCGTAGTAGGGGCCGCGCCTGCCCCAGGGGATGCCCTGGTAGAGGCCGAGCAGGTTCTGCCCGGGCGGCGGCTCGTCCTCGACCGTCACGGCGACGTTCGTCATCAGATCGCGAATGTCGTCGGGCAGCTCGTCGAGCGCGTCCGAGATGAGCTGCTCGAAATCCGCTTCGCTCTCTTCATTCATCGCCCCGATCCTAGGTGGCGTCTCGCTGTGTGTGTCCTTCCACACCAGGCCTCGCTGCTGTCGACGCAGCAGTAGGTAAGGCAGCAACTCAGCGCGTTCGTAACGCGATTTGACCACGCGAGCCGGCGCGCCGAGCGCAGCCGGCTGGCCGTCGACCAGAGCCTCAATCGGCCCCAGGATGCGGAATTGCACCGAGATTCCCCTGTCCCCTTAAGTCCTGGCCAAGCGGATCTTAAGCGGCACCTTCGACTCTGCCTAGGCAGCCGCGACAGGCGGCCCAACCGAGAAGGAGGCACCGCATGATTCGCGCAGGAGACTCGATCGAGAACCCGGTCACCGGAGAGCGCCTCGTCTTCCGGCAGACGAGCCGCGAGACGAACGGCGCAGCCGTTGTGATCGAGACCCACGTCCAGCCGAACGGCTTCGTCGCCGCGGCGCACGTCCATCCGAGCCAGGAGGAGCGCTTCGAAGTCCTTCGCGGCACGGTCGGTTTCAAGCTCGGCCGTGAGAAGCTCGTCGCCGGGCCCGGCAAGCGCCTCACGGTGCCTGCTGGAGTGCCGCACAAGTTCTGGAACGCGGGCGACGAGGTCGCGCACTTCGTCTGCGAGATTCGCCCGGCGCTGCAGTTCGAGTCGCTGATCGAGACGATGTTCGCGCTCGCCGCCGACGGCAAGACGAACCGCAAGGGCATGCCGAACCCGCTGCACCTCGCGGTCATCGCGCAGGCGCACTTCGACACCGTGCAGCTCCCGTTCCCGCCGGCGATCGTCCAGCGGCTCGGGCTCGCGATGGGGAGTCCGCTCGGCCGCATGCTCGGCTACCAGCCCGTCTACGTCCCCGCAGCGGCCCCGGTCGGCGTGCCCGCCGCAACGGCAGCGGCCTGATGCGGCGACTCGTTCTCATCGCCGGGCTCGCCGTCGCCCTGCTGCTGCTCGCAGGCCTCGGGGCGTCGATCTCGCTGGCCCGTTCCGTCCGCTCGAAGGTGCGTGCGCGTCCGGGGAGCGCACGCACCGCGACCACATCGTCAATCGTCTTCGAAAGGAGCCTCGCATGAACAACTCGGACAACCGCCGCTGGGCGATCACCGGCCTGATCACCGTCGCCCTCTGGGTCGCCGGCGTCTTCCTCGTCACCCAGCACCAGCCCGGCGACCACGCAACCGGAAGCGAAATCCTCGCCTTCTACAAGTCGAACACGAACACGATCCTCCTCGGCGGCTGGCTCTTCATGCTCGGCTGCCTCGGGTTTGTCACCTTCGTCTCGGGGCTACGCTTGCGTCTCGCCGACGTCGTGGGCGAGAGGTCGCAGCTGCCGGGGCTCGCCTTTGCCGGCGCCGTGATGACGGGCGTCTTCGGGATGATCTTCGCGGCGACCGACGTCGGCGGCGCGATCGACAAGACCGACATCGGCCCGTCTACCGCCGCGGCGTTCCATCACCTCGGTGACGTGTTCTTCGTCTGCGCCGAGCTCGCGGCCATGCTGCCGATCGGTGTGGTCGCGCTCATCGCCTGGCGCACGCGCGTGCTGCCGCGCTGGTGGGCTGTCTTCAGCGGGCTACTCGTGATCCTCCTCCTCATCGGCCCGGTCGGCTGGATCGGCGTGATCTTCGGACTGCCGATCTGGACGCTCGGCACGAGCCTGTTCGTCCTGTTGAGATCTCGCGCACCGATGCGGACCGCCGCCGCGGTCGCCTGAGTGCGAGTGGGAGAGGAGGCGCGCTCCGGGGTCGGCGCGCCTCCTGTCACGTTTCGCCACGCTGCGGCATCTTGTCGGTGTGAGCAGCAGCGCCACATGGAGCGTTCGAGACGGTGCAATTCCGGACGTGGCTGCCGATTCGGCGGTCGAGGAGCTCTTCCGCGCGCACGCGCAGGAGGTCGGGCGCTATCTCGTGGCGATGGTGCGCGACCGTTCGCTCGCCGAGGATCTGCTGCAGGACACGTTCTGTGACGCCCTCCGGGCGCGGGAGCAGCTTCGGCACGTGGAGAACGAGCGCGCCTGGCTGTACGGGATCGCCCGCCACCGGGCGCTTCGTGCCCTGCGTCGCGGCCGGCGTCTCCACCGGGCGTTGGTGCGTCTCGCCGGCTCGCGCGAGGTGGCCGTCGAAAGCGACGAGGCGCTGGTTGCGCTCCTCGACCTGCTCGAGCGAGAGCTCGACCCGGAGTCGCGGGCGCTCGTCCTGCTCCGTTACGTCCACGGCTTCCGGGCGGCGGAGCTCGCGGAGATGACGGGGCTGTCGCCGGAGGCCGTGCGGCAGCGCCTCGCGCGCGGCCGCGCACGGCTGCTCGCGACGACTTCGACCGAAGGGAAGAAGGAGGAATGACGATGCTCAGAGAGATCGACGACATCAGGATGAGCGAGCTGCTCGCGCCGTTGGCGCGGCTGGAGTCGGTCGCTCTGCACGAGCCGGGCGAGCGGCGGTCGCGCCGCCTGCGACCCATCTTCGCCGTTGCGGTAGTCGCGGCCGCGCTCGCCGTCACGGGCGTAGCCATCGCGGCCGGGTTCGGCGCGTTCGCCAACATCAGCGCGGCTCAGCATCCTCAGGCGAGCGCCGATCAACTCAGCCCCGGAACCGCCGCGTTCGTCGCGAGGGAAGGCTGCGGTACCGGCCACATGAGCGCGGACGGGCGCTTCATTCCCTACACCTGCGATCCCGGCAGCTCCCGCCTCCTCTCGACGTTGCCGAACGGGGACAAGCTCTACGTGCTCGAGGAGAGCGGGTTCGCCCCGCTCTGCATTCTCCTCGAGGGAGCCGGGCTTTCCATCTGTGGCGGGGTCGACGAGACACATCCGGTTCTACAGACGGCGTCCATCTCGTCGGATAGCTCGATTCTGGCCGGTGTCGCCATGGATGGCGTCAAGTCCGTCTCGTTCAAGATCGGAGGCAAAGACGTGACCGTGCCGGTGAGCGACAACGCCTGGGCCTATGAGGGGCCAGGCGAACCGACGAATGTGGGCGGCGCTCCTCTCATCACCTGCGTCACCGCTCACCTTGCGGACGGCTCGTCGGTCCCGGAGGACCCAAGCGAGGCTTGTTCCTAGCGCCGGTAGCTAGGCGGCGCGGCTCGGGAGGCGGGTCGCGCCCTCGTGCGCCGGGACGTAGAGCCGCTCGACGTACTCCGTCACCATCCGCGAGGTGCCGTAGCGCGGCCCGAGCTCGGCGATCGATTCCCGCATGAGCGCGATCCACCGCTGCGGCAGGCCGTCTTCGCCGCGCTCGTAGTACGCGGGAAGGACCTGCTCCTCGAGCACGGCGTAGAGCGCCTCCGCGTCGGCCTCGTCCTGCTCTGTCTCGTCCGCGTCCTCGCCCGCCGAGCCCTCGATCGCGAATCCGCACGCCGGCGAGTAGGCCTCAGCCCACCAGCCGTCGAGAATCGAGCAGTTGAGCACTCCGTTCAGCGCCGCCTTCATCCCGGACGTGCCCGACGCCTCGAGCGGCCGCCGCGGCGTGTTGAGCCAGACGTCGACGCCCTGCACGAGCCGCCGCGCGAGCGTCATCTCGTAGTCCTCGAGGAAGACGACGCGTCCGGCCGCCGTAGGCTCGCGCGCGAAGTCGACCACGAGCTGGATCACGTCCTTGCCGCCTTCGTCCGCCGGATGAGCCTTCCCGGCCACGAGCACCAGGATCGGGCGGTCGGAGTCGGCGAGGAGCTTTGCGAGGCGTCCCGGATCGCTGAAGAGGAGGCTCGCGCGCTTGTACGTCGCGAAACGGCGGGCAAAGCCGATCGTGAGGACGTCCGGATCGAGCCCGTGTGCGCCGCGTGTCGTCGCGACGAACTCGAGCAGACGCGCTTTCCCCTTGCGGTGTGCGACCCACAGGTCTTCCGCGGGCAACTCTCGCGCCAGCTCGAACCGTGGATCCGTGTCGCCGAGCAGCACCTCGAGCTCGGGCGAGATCCACGTTCGCTGGTGGACGCCGTTCGTGATGGACGTGATCGGCACCTCGTCGATGCGCCGCTCGGGCCACAGGCCGTGCCACATCTCGCGCGAGACAGCGCCGTGGAGCTCGGAAACGGCGTTCGCGTGCCGCGACGTGCGAAGCGCGAACGGGGTCAGCCCGAATCTCGTGTCGCTCGGCTCCGCCTTGCCGAGCGCGACGAAGTCGTCCCACGCGAGGCCGCACCGCTCGACGAGCGCCTCGAGATTGCGCCGCACGAGCTCGGCGTCGAAGACCTCGTTCCCGGCCGGCACCGGCGTATGGGTCGTGAAGACTGTCGACGCGCGCAGCTGTTCGAGCGCATCGTCCGCCGACAGGCCCTGCTCCTCGACGAGCTCGCGCATGCGCTCGAGCTGCAGGAAGGCCGAGTGGCCCTCGTTCATGTGGAAGACGGACGGCTCGAGTCCGAGCCGGCGCAGCACCCGGACGCCGCCCACGCCGAGCACGAGCTCCTGCCGCAGCCGGTTCTCGCGGTCGCCGCCGTAGAGGATGTCGGTGACGTTGCGCGCCCAGGTCGGGTTCCCCTCGATCTTGGTGTCGATCAGGTAAAGGGAGACGCGCCCGACGCGCGCGCGCCACACGCCGAGCCGTACGGGAACGAGGCTGCCGCCGTCGTCGGCGAGCTCCACCACCGGCGCCATCGGCACGAGCTCGAGCGGCAGACGGCTCGTATCGTTGCGCGGGTACCACTCGACCTGCCGGTCCCCCTCGTCGAGCCGCTGGCGGAAGTAACCGCGGCGGTAGAAGAGGCCGATCCCCACCAGCGGCACGCCGAGCTCCGACGCGGCCTTGAGGTTGTCGCCCGCCAGGACGCCGAGCCCGCCGGAGTAGACGGGGAGGCTCTCGTCGAGGCCGAACTCCGCCGAGAAGTACGCGACGAGGAGGTCGGCCGGCCCGCGACGGCTCCGCCACCAGGTGTCTTCGCCGCGGTCGCGGACGCGCCGTTCGTCGACTCGCGCGAGCTGCTCGAGATACGCCGGCGTGAGGAAGCGCGCCAGGTCGGCGTCCGTCAACTCCGAGAGCAGCGCCGTCGGGTTGTGGTGCAGCTCGGCAAAGCGGCGCGGGTCGAGCTCGGTGAAGAGGCGCCGTGCCTCCGCGATCCAGGAGAAGGAGAAGTCAGCCGCGATCTCGCCGAGTGCCGCACGCAGCGTCGCGCCGTCGTGAACCTGAGTCACGAGGCGGCACCCTAGCGTCCGCTCCGGCTCTCGCGCGCAGGGTGCCGTGCCGCACGGCTGCTAGCGTTTGGGGTACCCGGAGAGCTTTGACAGGCAGCTTGGCGACCGGGTCAACAAACGCCTAAAGCGCTCGAGAGCGCCGCCTCCCGAGCCCCTGGTAATGAACGCAGGGAGGAGAGCAGGTGCAGGACACACGAGAACGGCTCGAATCCATCCTCCGGCAGCGCATCGCCGTGCTGGACGGATCGTGGGGCGTGCTGATCCAGAAGCGGGTGCGCGGCGAGGAGGAGTACCGGGGCGAGCGCTTCCGCGACCACCCGCGCGACGTGGCGGGCAACCCGGATCTCCTCAACCTGACGCGGCCCGAGATCGTCCGCGAGATCCATCGCTCGTACTTTGAGGCGGGCGCCGACATCGCGACGACCAACACGTTCACGGCGACGAGGATCGGCCAGGCCGACTACGCGCTCCAGGACGTCGCCGCGGAGATGTCGCTCGAGGGAGCGAGAATCGCCCGGGAGGTCGCCGACGAGTTCGGCGGGCTCGTCGCGGGCTCGGTCGGGCCGCTCAACGTCTCGCTCTCGCTCTCCCCGCGTGTGGACGACCCGGCGTTCCGCTCCGCCACCTTCGACGAGGTCGCGCAGGCGTATGCCGAGCAGATGCGAGCGCTCCAAGAGGGTGGCGTCGACCTGCTCCTGATCGAGACCGTCTTCGACACGCTCAACGCAAAGGCTGCGATCGTCGCCGCGCAGGATGCGACCCCCGAGCTGCCGCTCTGGCTCTCGTTCACCGCCGTCGACAAGAGCGGTCGCAACCTCTCGGGGCAGACGGTCGAGGCGTTCTGGATCTCGGTCGAGCACGCGCAGCCGCTCGTGGTCGGCGTCAACTGCTCGCTCGGCGCGGCGCAGCTGCGGCCCTACGTCGAGGACCTCGCCCAGATCGCTCCGACGTGGGTCGCGTGCCATCCGAACGCGGGTCTGCCGAACGCGCTCGGCGAGCACGACGAGCAGCCCGAGGACACGAGCCGCTTCCTCGGCGAGTTCGCACGCGACGGCCTCGTCAACATCGTCGGCGGGTGTTGCGGCACGACGCCCGAGCACGTCCGCCAGATCGTGGCTGCGGTCGGCGGTGTCGCTCCACGCACCGTGCCCGAGCGCCGCCCGGCGACGCGGTTCAGCGGCCTCGAGCCGCTGGAGCTGAGACCGGACTCCAATTTCACGTTGATCGGCGAGCGGACGAACATCACCGGCTCGGCGCGCTTCCGCCGGCTCGTCGAGGGAGGCGACTTCCAGGCGGCGCTCGACGTCGCGCTCGAGCAGGTACGAGGCGGGGCGAACCTCCTCGACGTGAACATGGACGCCGACCTGCTCGACGGCGAACGGGCGATGACGACGTTCCTCAACCTCGTCGCGACCGAGCCCGAGGTGGCGCGGATCCCGATCGTGGTCGACAGCTCGCGCTGGTCGGTGCTCGAGGCCGGCCTCAAGTGCGTCCAGGGCAAGGGAGTGGTCAACTCGCTCTCGCTGAAGGAAGGGGAGGAGCCGTTCCTCGAGCAGGCGCGCGCAGTGCGTCGTTACGGCGCCTGCGTCGTCGTGATGGCGTTCGACGAGAAGGGCCAGGCGGAGACGGCCGAGCGCAAGGTCGCAATCTGCGAGCGCGCGTACCGGCTCCTCGTCGACCGGGTCGGCTTCCCGCCCGAGGATCTGATCTTCGATCCGAACGTGCTCGCCGTGGCGACCGGCATCGAGGAGCATCGCGGCTTCGCAAAGTCCTTTCTGGAGGCGCTGCCGCTGATCAAGGAGCGCTGTCCGGGCGCGCGGACGAGCGGCGGGATCTCGAACCTCAGCTTCGCGTTCCGCGGCAACGACGCGGTGCGCGAGGCGATGCACTCGGCCTTCCTCTACCACGCCATCCGCGCCGGGCTCGACATGGGCATCGTCAACGCAGGGCAGCTCGTGGTGTACGAGGACATCGAGCCGGAGCTGCTCGAGCTCGTCGAGGACGTGATCTTCGACAGGCGCCCCGAGGCGACCGAGCGCCTCGTCGAGTACGCCGGGCGCGTGCACGGCGAGGCGACGCGGCGGGAGGTCGACCTCTCGTGGCGCGAGGCGCCGGTCGAGAAGCGGCTCGAGCACGCGCTCGTGCACGGCATCGTCGACTTCATCGAGGAGGACACCGAGGAGGCGCGACAGCGAGCCGACCGGCCGCTCGACGTGATCGAAGGGCCGTTGATGGCGGGCATGCAGGTCGTGGGCGACCTCTTCGGCGACGGGAAGATGTTCCTGCCGCAGGTGGTCAAGAGCGCGCGCGCGATGAAGCGTGCGGTGGTCTACCTCGAGCCATACATGGAGGCCGAGCAAGCCGCGGGCGGCGCGCCACGCGCTCGCGGCAAGGCGGTGCTCGCGACGGTCAAGGGCGACGTCCACGACATCGGCAAGAACATCGTCGGCGTCGTGCTGGGCTGCAACGACTACGCAGTGATCGACCTCGGCGTCATGGTCCCCGCCGAGCGGATCCTCGACGTCGCGGTCGAGGAGGAGGCGGACGTCGTCGGGCTGTCGGGCCTGATCACGCCGTCGCTCGACCAGATGGTCGACGTCGCGAAGGAGATGGAGCGGCGGGGCCTGGGCCTGCCGCTTCTGATCGGCGGCGCCACGACCTCGCGCCAGCACACCGCAGTCCGGATCGCGCCGGCGTACTCGCAGCCGGTCGTGCACGTGCTCGACGCCTCGCGCGTGGTGGGCGTCGTCTCCGCTTTGCTCGATCCCGAGCGGCGCGCGCGGCTCGACGTCGAGAACCGCGCCGACCAGGACCGGCTGCGCGACCTCCATGCCGAGAAGGAGCGCAAGCCTCTGCTGCCGCTCGCCCGCGCGCGAGAGAACCGGCAGCGCGTCGAGTTCGACGACGTGCCGGTGCCGGAGTTCACGGGCCGGAGGCTGGTCGAGCCCGACCTCGCAACGCTACGTGAGTACATCGACTGGCAGTTCTTCTTCCACGCGTGGGAGCTGAAGGGGAAGTTCCCGGCGATCCTCGACCAGCCGGCGGCGCGCGACCTCTTCGACGACGCTCAGCGCCTCCTCGACCGGATCGTCGACGAACGGCTGCTCGCCGCACGCGGCGTCTTCGGCTTCTGGCCTGCGCATGCCCAGGGCGACGACGTGCTCCTCGACGACGGAACGCGCTTCTGCTTCCTCCGTCAGCAGTCGGACTACGGAGACTCGCGCCCGAACCGTTCCCTCGCCGACTACATCGCGCCGAGTGGTGACCATCTCGGCGCGTTCGCGGTCACCGCCGGTCTCGGCGCCGACGAGCTCGCCGCCGAGTTCACGGCGGAGCACGACGACTACCAGGCGATCATGGTCAAGGCCCTCGCCGATCGTCTGGCCGAGGCCTTTGCGGAGCATTTGCACGAGCTCGCGCGTCGCGCCTGGTACGAGACGGGTCCACAGCTCTCCGGCGAGGAACTGCTCGCTGAGCGCTTCCGCGGCATTCGGCCCGCGTTCGGCTATCCCGCCTGCCCGGATCACAGCGAGAAGTCGAAGCTCTTCGCGCTGCTCGGCGCGGAGGAGGCCGGGCTCGCGCTCACCGAGACGTACGCGATGACCCCGGCCGCCAGCGTGAGCGGGATCTACCTTGCGCATCCCGAGGCGCGCTACTTCTCGGTGGGGCGGCTCGGTCGGGATCAGGTCTCCGATTACGCCGCACGAAAGGGGATCACAGTCGAGGAAGCGGAGCGCGCTCTGCGTCCGAATCTTGGCTACGAGCCGGCAGAACGTAAGGACGACATGAGAGTTGTGACGGCCTCCTCCGGAACCTGAGCTATCCTCGGAGCCGGCGCCGCGGTGGGCGCCGATCTCGCATGCGGACGACTCTTAAACGCGGAATCGGGCAAGCCGCCGGGCGGAACGGCAACGGCCATTCGGCTGCGCCGCCGCTGTTCGGCCCGATCGTGCGCTACCGGCAGCCGGACCCGCCGCGGCGGTCAGTTCTCGGGTGGATCATGCGCGGTTTCGGCTGGCTCGTGGTCGCCCTCGTAGTCGTCGGCGCCGGTATCGCGGGAGGCGCCTACCTCTACGGCCACGAGACGTTGAACTCGATCTCGGCGCACACCCATCAGTTGATCAGCGTCGAGAAACGCCATGAGCTGACCGCCGTCCCGGACCCGTCCAAACCGGCGATCGCTCTCGTCGCCGGCTACGACGCCCGCGGCGCTCCCGGCGGGGCCAATCCGTACGCGGGCTCCAACTCCGACACGCTGATGCTCCTACGGGCCGACCCGACGAACCACACGCTCTCGCTGCTCTCGTTCCCGCGCGACCTCTACGTGCCCGTCTACTGCAGCGGAGACACGGTCTATACGCACGACCGCATCAACTCCGCCTGGGGGCACTGCGCCAACGGGCCGGCCGGGACGCTCGACACCGTCGAGAAACTCACGGGCCTGAACATCAACTACCTGATCACGCTCGACTTCCACGCCTTTACGCAGATCGTCGACCACCTGCACGGCATCTACATGAATGTCGACCGCCGGTACTACATAGCGCCCAACACGGGAATTTCGGCCATCAACCTCCTCCCGGGCTATCAGAAGCTCGACGGTGCCCAGGCGTTGTCGTATGTCCGCTACCGCCACACCGACAGCGACATCTACCGCACCGGCCGCCAGCAGCTCTTCCTCGACTCCCTCAAGAGCCGGGCCAGGACGGTCTCGATCGTCGACGCGCTGAAGATCGTCGGAGACCTGAAGCACAACGTGGAGATCGCGAAGGGTGGAGGCGGAGCGCCGACTACGTCCGAACTCCAGTCGTACCTCGGCCTCCTCTACGGCCTGCCGGCCGGCCATCTCTTCCGGAACGCGATCCCGCTCAACGACTTCAACTACTTCGTGACGCCCGCCGGCGCCGATGTGGAGTCGGCCTCGTCGGGCGCGATCGCCGCCGCGGTGCACAGCTTCCTCCACCCGGACGTCCGCGATGCGGAAGCCCTCAATGCCCAGTTCGGCGGCAAGCAGAAGGCGCCCAAGAAGACGACGAAGCAGCACAAGCTGCCGAAGTCGCAGATCTCGGTGCTCGTTCTCAATGCCGGCCGGACGCCCGGCGAGGCCGAGAACACGTCGTATCGCCTGATGACGCACGGCTACACCACGAACAAGCTGCCCGCGGGCGACCAGGCCAACGCGCCGAAGGTGAAGAGCAACACGGTCGTCTACTACGACCCTGTCCAGGCGGACGCGCAGCGGGCCGCCGAGCAGCTCGCGCCCCTGTTCGGCCCGAAGACCCAGGTCGAGCAGATGACGACGACGATCTCCGGCTTTGCGAGCCGAGCCGGCAATCCGCTGACGGTGGTGGCAGTCGGGACGAGCTTCGGCGGCACGCTCACCATCCCGAAGCCGCCGAAGGTGCTCCCGAAGCAGCCGCCGCAGGTGAGCGCGGGAGCTGCCATGACTTCGTCCGCGCTGCGCC
Source organism: Gaiellaceae bacterium (assembly GCA_036496985.1). Classification (GTDB taxonomy): domain Bacteria; phylum Actinomycetota; class Thermoleophilia; order Gaiellales; family Gaiellaceae; genus Palsa-739. The sequence goes on from DASXKE010000177.1 coordinate 18,885, forward strand.
ACATCTACGACAAGGTGCACTTCCCGCTGATGGTGCCGCACCTGGTCGCGCGGGGCTCCACGCTTTCCGCCGACGACGGCGTTCGCGGGTTCAAGCCGTTGAAGAACCAGCACGAGGTCGCCATGACCTTCAACGTCAACGGCGGCGACGAGTACTGGCAGATCGAAGAGAGCACCTGGAACTCGGCGCCGATCCTGCAGAAGCCGACCGGCGCCATCCCGTACCGCGGCGGCAAGCTCCTGCTCTACTCGACCGGCGGCAGTCTCCAGATGGTCGCCCTCCGCACCGGCGGCGCGACGTACTGGGTCGTGAACACGATCCTCAACCAGCTCTCGAACTCGACGATGATCGCGATCGCGAAGAGCCTCCGACCGCTGCACCGCTGAGTCGAGCGGCGGACTACCCTACGGGGCCAGTGGCCAGGATTGCGATCTTCGGGGCCGGCTACGTCGGCCTCGTCACCGGCGCGTGCTTTGCGGATCTCGGCCACGAGGTCGTCGTGCGCGACGTCCTGGCCGAGCGCATCGAGCGGTTGCAGGCGGGCGAGGTCCCGATCTACGAGCCCGGTCTCGACGAGGTGCTCGAGCGCTGCAGCGACCGGCTCTCCTTCACGCTCGACGTGCGCGAGGCGGTCGACGGAGCCGACTTCCTCTACGTCGCGGTCGGCACGCCGCCGACCTACGCCGGCGATGCCGACCTTTCGGCGGTCTGGACGGTGGTGGACGAGCTGCCGGACGACGCACGCGTGACGATCGTGATGAAGTCGACAGTGCCCGTGGGAACGGGGGAGAAGGTGCGCGCCGCGCTCGACGCACGCGGCCTCGAAGCGGTCGGCTACGTCTCGAATCCCGAGTTCACGGCAGAAGGCACGGCCGTGCGGGACTTCATGCAGCCCGACCGCGTCGTGATCGGCGCGTTCGCCGCCGAGGACGGCGACGCCGTCGAGGCGCTCCACGGCGGCATCGACGCGCCGGTCGTGCGCGCCGACGTCAACTCCGCCGAGATGATCAAGCTCGCGGCGAACGCGTTCCTCGTGACGCGCATCAGCTTCATCAACGAGATCGCCAACGTCTGCGAGCTCGTCGGGGCAGACGTCAAGCACGTCGCCGAGGGCATCGGCCTCGACCACCGGCTCGGCCCGCACTTCCTGCGCGCAGGCATCGGCTGGGGCGGCTCGTGCTTCCCCAAAGACTCGCTCGCGCTGAAGCAGCTCGCAGCGAACTCGGGCTACCACTTCCACCTCATGAACGCGGTGATCGAGGTGAACGAGCTGCAAAAGCGCCGCGTCCTGCAGAAGCTGCAGCGCCATCTCGGGCGGCTGCGCGGCAAGTCGGTCGCGTTGCTCGGTCTCGCTTTCAAGCCGAACACCGACGACATGCGCGAGGCGCCGTCCCTCGTGCTCGCCTCGCGCCTCATCGCCGAGGGAGCGGAGGTGCGCGGCTGGGATCCGGTCGCGCGGCCCGACCTACAGGGAGTCACGTTCTGCTCGACGCCACTCGAGGCCGTGACCGACGCGGATGCGGCGGTGATCGTCACCGAGTGGCCGCAGTTGCTCGATTTCCCGAGCGAGGAGACTCGCAGCGCGATGCGGCATCCGTTGATCGTCGACGGGCGCAACCTTCTCGATCCCGACGCCGTGCGCGCGCTCGGATTCGCCTACGAGGGGACCGGCCGCCGGATCTCGGCGACGGACGTCCTGCCGGAAGCTGCCGAGCGCGAGCTGGAGACGAGCGAGTAGTGGAGGCGCTCCTGCTCGCCGGTGGCAAGGCGGAGCGGCTGGGCGAGGCGGCGCAGGGACTGCCGAAGCCGCTCGTGCCGGTCGGCGGACTCCCTCTCGCGGCGTACGGGGTCGCGCGGCTCGTCGACTGCGGCGTGACCCGCGTCGTCGTTGCGTGTCGCGCCGGCGACGAGGACGCGTTCCTCGCTGCGCTCGCCGGGCTCGGCGCCGAGATCGAGGCGGTGGGGGAGGACGAGCCCCTCGGCCGCGGCGGCGGTTTGCGACTGGCGGCCACGCGCCGCCAGGAAGAAGGGCCGGTGCTCGCGCTCAACGGCGACGAGCTGCTCGACGTCGACTTCCGCGCGCTCCTGGCCGAGCACGACGCGAGCGGCGCTGCCGGGACGATCGTGGTCGCGCAGGTGCGCTCGCCGTTCGGGGTCGTCGAGATCGACGACGGCGGAACGATCTCAGGCTTCCGCGAGGCGCCCATGCTCGAGCACTGGGTCAACTCCGGCGTCTACGTGCTAGGCGAGGACGCGCTGGCGCTGCTCCCGGAGAAGGGCGACCACGAGCAGTCGACCTTCCCGCAGCTCGCGGCCGAGCGGCGGCTGCACGCGCACCGCCACGAGGGAGTCTGGCTCACCGTCAACACGCCGAAAGACTTGCGCCGCGCCGCGGAGTTCATGGAGGCGCATCCCGACTGGCGGCCGCAGAGACAGCTCGCATGAGCGTCGACTCGCCCAACTACGGCTCTCTCGATCGTTTCTCGTTCGAGCCGCGCCGTGTCGAGAAGCCGTGGGGGTGGGAGCTCATCTGGGCCGTCGCCGATGCGTACGTCGGGAAGACCTTGTTCGTGCGCGCGGGCGAGTCGCTCTCGCTCCAGTTCCATCGCGAGAAGGACGAGAGCTGGTTCGTCGAGAGCGGCCGCGCGCGGCTCGAGCTCGGCGATGCCGGCCAGGAGGCGCTGGACGAGGAGGTCGTGACCACGGGCGCGTGCTTCCGGTTCCGCCCCGGCACCGTCCACCGCGTCACGGCACTCGAGAACACGACGATCCTCGAGGTCTCGACGCCGCAACTCGACGACGTCGTCCGCCTCGATGACCGGTACGGACGCGAAGGCACCAGCGACGCCTGAGCGGGTCCTCCGCTGGGACGGTTGCGTCAACGTCCGCGACCTCGGGGGGCTGCCCTTCGCCGACGGCGGTGAGACGGCCTACCGCGTAGTCGTGCGCGCCGACTGGCTGCCGGGGCTGAGCGAGGCGGGCCGGCAGGCGTTCGTCGACTACGGCGTTACGCTGATCGTCGACCTCAGACCCGAGCGGGAGGATCGCTCGGACGACTACGAGCCGTTGCCGGTCCCGGTCCAGCGCCAGGCGATGGATCCGCGCGAGGTTCGGGTCGCGTGGGAGTGGCCGTCGATGCGAGACGCTTATCTCGGGCTTGCGGACCGCTACCGCGGCTCGCTTGCGCAGTCGCTGACCGCTCTCGGGAACGCGGAGCCTCCCGCGGCGATCCACTGCGCCGGCGGGCGCGACCGCACGGGCATCGCCTGTGGGATGGCGCTCTGGCTCGCGGGCGTCGAGCGCGACGCGATCGCGGCGGATCACGCCATGAGCGACGACAGCTGGGCACCGCAGAACGCCGACTGGCTCGCGCAGGCGCCGGACGACGCGGAGCGGGAGCGTCGCCGCCGCATCTCGGAGCCCGCCGGCCGCACGCTCGTCGAGGTGCTCGAGGAGATCGAGCGGAGCGAGGGCATCCGCGAGCGGCTGCTCGGGGCCGGAGCGGACGAGGCGGCGCTCGATCGGCTCGTCGCTCGCCTGCGCGGCCAGGTCTGAGCGACGCAAGCCTTGACACGGCTTTGTTAAGGTCGATCGGATGGATTCGCTCCAGGTCTCGCATGCCGCTGCCCGGACAGGGTGGTCGGCCCGGATGCTTCGCTATCTCGAGCAGGCCGGCCTCGTTGTCCCGTCGCGGACGCCTGCGGGTTACCGCCTCTACGGCCTGCGGGAGGTGAACCAGCTTCGGGCTCTCGCCGAGCTGCGGAGCCGTTTCGGCCTCGGAATCGGCGACATAGCGTTTGCGGCGAGGCTGCGCCGCGAGCCCGAGCTGCGCGCCGCGATCGACGGCTGGTTGGCCGAAACGGAGGACGAGCTCGCCTGGGTCGAGTGGGAGCAACGCAAGCACGAACGACTTCTCGCCGCATAACGAAAGGAATAGATGGCAGCAACCCAGCGCTACGACGTGAAAGACCTCGCCCTTGCGGAGGAGGGCAAGCGGCGGATCGAGTGGGCCGACCGGCAGATGCCGGTGCTCGCGGCGATCCGAGAGCGATTCGAGCGCGAGCAGCCGCTCGCCGGGCATCGCATCTCCGCGTGCCTCCACGTGACGACCGAGACGGCGAACCTCATGCGGACGCTGCAGGCGGGCGGGGCGGACGTCGTGCTCTGCGCGTCGAATCCGCTCTCGACGCAGGACGACGTCGCGGCGGCGCTCGTGGCCGAATACGACGTATCCGTCTTCGCGATCAAGGGCGAGGACAACGACACCTACTACGCCCACATCGAGGCGGCAGTCGACCACAAGCCGCACTTCACGATGGACGACGGCGCCGACGTGATCGGCGTGCTCCACTCGGCGCGGCGGGAGTTGCTCGGCGAGATCATCGCGGGCACCGAGGAGACGACGACCGGCGTGATCCGGCTCAAGGCCCTCGAGGCGGAAGGAAAGCTCGGCTTCCCGATCATCGCCGTCAACGAGGCGCAGACGAAGCACATGTTCGACAACCGCTACGGCACGGGCCAGTCGACGATCGACGGGATCATCCGCGCGACGAACGTCCTCATCGCGGGCAAGCGGTTCGTCATCTGTGGCTACGGTTGGGTCGGACGCGGCGTCGCGTCGCGGGCGCGAGGGATGGGCGCGCACGTGATCATCACGGAGGTCGATCCGCTGAAGGCGCTCGAGGCCTCGATGGACGGCTTCGAGGTGCTGCCGCTCGAGCGGGCGGCGGAAGTCGGCGACATGTTCTGCACGGCGACCGGCGACAAGCACGTGATCGCGCGCCAGCACATGGAAGTGATGAAGGACGGCGCGATCCTTGCCAACACGGGGCACTTCAACGTCGAGATCGAGATCCCGGCTCTGCGGGACATGGCGGTAGAGACGAAGCGCGCGCGGGAGTACGTCGAGGAGTTCACGCTCGC
>DASXKE010000178.1:0-3393 GCA_036496985.1 Gaiellaceae bacterium
TGAGCGGGACGCGGCGATCGTCTCCCTGCTCGCCTACTCGGGGCTGCGGCCTGAGGAGATGCGCGCGCTCCGCTGGTCTGACGTTCGGGAGCGAACGCTCCTGGTCGAACGCGCTGCCGCCGGCTCGTCGGTGAAGCGAACGAAAACAGGCGAGATTCGAACCGTTCGGCTGCTTCCCCCACTTGCAGACGATCTGCGGCGGTGGCGGAGTGCATCGCCCAGTCAGAGTGAATTGGTGTTCCCGACGGGGCGCGGGAGCGTGTGGACGGACTACGACTGGCGCAACTGGCGAGTCCGGATTTATCGGCCGCTGGCGGAATCGGTCGGACTGACTGATCCCCGGCCGTACGACCTTCGCCACTCGTTCGCCTCGCTCCTGATCCACGAAGGCGTGTCGGCGGTCGAGGTGGCGCGGCAGCTTGGCAACTCGCCGGCGGTAACGCTCGACACGTACGCGCACGTCTTCGAGGAGTTAGACCCGCTCAAACGGCCATCGGCGCAAGAGGCGATCTGGGCGGCTCGCGCGGAGTTCGCGGTACGCGGAGAGTACGCGGAGGATTGGGAGAACCGGGAAGGCGAGGCGACGGATGCCGCATCACTAAACGAAGCCGACGCGCGGATTCGAACCGCGGACCCCTTCATTACGAGTGAAGTGCTCTACCAGCTGAGCTACGTCGGCGGGGAGTCGAAGTCTAGCCCCGGCTACAGCGAGCGGTACGAGACCGCCTCGCGCCCACCGCTCTCGCCCGAGCGGACGATCGCGTCGCAGACCTCCGACGCGCGGTAGCCGTCCTCGAAGTCGGCGCCGTACGGCGCTACCTGGTGTTCGCCGGCGACCGCACCGAGGAAGTGGTGCAGCTCGTGGACGAACGTGTCGCCCCAGCCGATGATGTGGCCGGGCGGCCACCAGTGCTGCCAGAACGGATGGTCGGCTTCCGAGACGAGCACCGTCTTGAAGCCGCGTGCTCTGTCGCCGTCCGCACGGAAGACCTGCAGCTCGTTCAGACGCTCCATGTCGAACGCGAGCGAGCCCTTCGTGCCGTTGATCTCCCACTGGAACGCGTTGCGGCGACCGTGGGCGAACCGCGTCGCCTCGAGCGTGCCGATCGACCCGTTCGCGAACCCGACCGCCGCCTCGACCGCGTCGTCGACCTTGCGCCCCGGGACGAAGGTGTGCGCGAAGCCGGAGACGGTCTCGATCTCGCCGTTGAGAAAGCGTGCGAGGTCGACGACGTGCGTCATCAGGTCGCCGAGGGCGCCGGAGCCGGCGGCGTCCGCGTCGAAGCGCCAGGTGTCGAGCGAGGGATCGTCGCCCCAGTCCTGCAGGTAGCGGCCGCGGAAATGCCGCACCTCGCCGAGCTCGCCCGCGTCCACCATCTCGCGCGCGAGCCTCACCGCCGGGACGAACCGGTAGTTGAAGGCGCACATGTGCTTGACGCCGGTCCCGGCGACCGCCTGCCAGATCTCGTAGCTCTCCGCCGCGCCGCGGCCGAGCGGTTTCTCGCAGACGACGTGCTTACCCGCCTGCGCCGCGGCGATCGTCGGCTCGGCGTGCAACGAGTTCGGACCGCCGTTGTCGAAAAGGCCGATCCGCTCGTCGGTAACGAGCTCGCGCCAGTCCGTGGTGGCGTACTCCCAGCCGAAACGCCGCGCTGCTTCGCCCACTGCCTCCTCGTTGCGACCGGCGATCCCGATCAGCTCGGGCTCGAGCGGCGGCGGCCAGGTGATGTACGGGATCTTCCGGAACGCGTTCGAGTGCGCCTTGCCCATGAAGGCGTACCCGAGCATTCCGACGCCGATCGTCGCCACGGTCCGAGATAGTACGCGTGTGGGTTCCCTAGGAAAAAGGGACATTGTGAAGTGGGGCATCGTCTCCACGGCCGACATCAACCGGAAGGTGATCCCAGGCGCGCACGCGTCGGACAAGGTCGAGCTCGTCGCCGTTGCCAGTCGCGACCAGGCTCGCGCCGAGGCATACGCGCGCGAGTGGGAGATCCCGCGGGCGTACGGCTCGTACGAGGAGCTGCTCGCCGACCCCGAGATCGAGGCGGTCTACATCTCGCTGCCGAACACGTTGCACGTCGAGTGGTCGATCAGGGCGCTCGACGCCGGAAAGCACGTGCTGTGTGAGAAGCCGTTCACGCGCCATCCCGAAGAGGTGGACGCGGCGTTCGACGCGGCCGAGCGGAACGGTCGCCTGCTGAGCGAGGCGTTCATGTACCGGCACAACACGCAGACGGCGGCGCTCGCGGCGCTCGTCGCCGACGGGGCGATCGGCGAGCTGCGGCTGATCCGCTCCGCGTTCTCGTACGGCCTCTATGACCACGACAACATCCGCCTCCGCACCGACGTGGAGGGCGGTGCCCTGATGGACGTCGGCTGTTACAACGTCTCGGGCTCGCGGCTGCTCGGAGGCGAGCCGGAACGGGTCTGGGGCGAGGCGTGGTACGGGCCCTCGGGAACGGACTGGGTCTTCAGCGGCACCCTGCGCTTCCCTGGAGACGTGATCGCGACCTTCGACTGCGCCACGGCGCTCGCGGAGCGCGACGAGCTCGAGGCGATCGGCAGCGAGGGCTCGCTCTTCCTCGACGATCCCTGGCACTGCAACCGGCCGGTGATCGAGCTGCGGCGCGAGGGCGAGGTCGAGCTCGTCGAGCTCGATCCTGTCGACTCGTACCGGCTCGAGCTCGAGAACCTCAGCGACGCGATCCGCGGCGAGGCCGAGCTCCTGCTGGGCCGTGAGGACGCGCTCGGCCAGGCGAAGGCGCTCGAGGCGCTGCACGCCTCGGCGACGACCGGCACGCCGGTCTCGCTCTAGGCCGCGTTCGGCTCGCTCTGGGCCGATCGGCCTGTTTTCAATATTTCACTAGGGCACTAGCATTGGGTGGGCAAATGAGCGCGCATGCCGCACCTGCGCCCGCGGGGCCGAGCTTCACGATTCGCGGCAGGCCGTACCCGGTACTGCTGCCGAAGCTGAGCGACCCGCGCCTTCATCTCGCCGTGGTCATCGTCTCGCTCCAGGTCATCGGGCAGATCGGCTTCCACTTCGAGCTTTCGATCTCCCAGATCCTGCTCGCCGTCGGCACCTGCGCCGTGCTCGAGGTCGCGATCGCGATGCGCCGGCAGCACGTGCTCATGTGGCCGGCGAGCGCGATGCTGACCGGCAACGGCGTCGCATTCGTCCTGCGCGTTCCCGGCACGGTGCACGGCGATTGGTGGAGCCTGCGCGGGTGGTGGATCTACGTCGGTACGGCCGCTGTCTCGCTGCTCTCGAAGCACGTGATCAAGTGGCGCGGGGAGCACATCTTCAACCCGTCCAACATCGGCCTCGTCCTCTGCTTCCTGCTGCTCGGCCGCACGCGCGCCGCGCCGCTCGACTTCTGGTGGGGCCCG
>DASXKE010000179.1:0-3548 GCA_036496985.1 Gaiellaceae bacterium
CGCCCTTCTTCCAGCGGATGCCGGCGACGACACAGTCCGCCGTCTTGTGCGGCTTGACCTTGACGACGCCGTCGCGCGAGCCGGGGAGATACGCGAGCCCGAGCTTCTTGGCGACGACCCCGTCGAAACCGGCCGCCTGCAGCGTCTGCAGCCACTCGTTTCCTTGGGCGACGTCGTCCGAGACCGGGGAGAGCTCGAAGCCGTCGCCGATTTTCTCGAGCTCGGCGCGCCGTTCCTCGATCGGGCGCTCGTGCACAGGCTTGCCCTTCCAGAGGAGGAGGTCGAACGCGACGAAGGTGGCCGGGATCTCGGCGGCGAGCTTGCGGACGCGGCTCTCGGCCGGGTGGAGGCGCATCTGCATCGCGTCGAAGTCGAGTGCGCCGTCGCGCGCGATCACGATCTCGCCGTCGAGCGCCGAGTGCGGCGGCATCAAGTCGCCGAGCGATCGCAGCTCGGGGAAGTAGCGCCGCAGCGGCCGGCCCTTGCGTGACCAGAGCGCGAGGTCGCCTCCGTCGTTCTCGAGGACACCGCGAAAGCCGTCCCACTTGGGCTCGTACCGCCAGCCGCCGCCTGCGGGAAGCTCCGAGACGAGCTCGGCCTCCATCGGCGGGAACGGAACGCTCGGACCGGGCGCATCAGGCATGTCCTGACCCTAACCACCGCAACCTGGCCCGGCAGGGCGCGTCTAACCTCGCGAGATGAGGAGGGTAGTAGTGACCGGGCTCGGTGCGGTGACGCCCATCGGCTCCGACGCGCCGTCGACGTGGCGCGCGGCCGTGGCGGGCGAGAGCGGCATCGATTTCATCAGCGCGTTCGACGCAAGCGAGTTCCCGGTCCGGATCGCCGCGGAGGTGAAGGACTTCGACCCGTCGCAGGTGGCCGGGCCGAAGGACGCGCGGAGGCTCGACCGGAACGTCCTCCTCTCGCTCGGCGCCGCACGGGAGGCGGTGGCCGACGCGCGCCTCGACGGCGCCTACACCCCGGATCGCATCGGGATCCTCTTCGGTACCGCGATCGGCGGCTTCATCAGCCTCATGAAGGAAGCCGACACGATGCGCGAGCGCGGCCCGGATCGCGTGTCGCCGCTCTTTCTCCCGAACGTCCTCGTCGACACCGCGAGCGGCCAGCTGGCGATCGCGCTCGGCTTCCGCGGGCCGAACTACGCGCCCGTCTCTGCCTGCGCCACCGGCTCGACCGCGATCGGCGAAGCCGCAGAGGTGATCAAACGCGGCGACGCGGACGCCGTCCTCGCGGGCGGAGCCGAGGCGTGCATCCATCCGCTCGTGCTCGCCGGCTTCTGCGCCATGCGCGGGCTAGCGCCCGAGGACGAGCATCCGCCACGAGCATCGCGCCCGTTCGATGCGACACGGGCAGGCTTCGTGATGGGGGAGGGCGCCTGCACGCTGGTGCTCGAGGAGCTCGAGGCGGCCGAGCGTCGCGGGGCGACGGCGTACGCCGAGATCCTCGGCTACGGGATGTCGAACGACGCGCACCACCTCGCGCAGCCGGACCCCGAGTCCGTCGGCGTGGCGGAGATGATGCGGCGCGCGCTCGGCCGCGCCGGTCTCGAGCCCGAGCGCGTCGGCTACATCAACGCGCACGGAACCTCGACGCCGCTCGGCGACGCAGCCGAGACGCGGGCGATCAAGGAGGTCTTCGGCGCCCACGCGTACGAGCTCGCCGTCTCTTCGACTAAGTCCGTCACCGGCCACTGCTTCGGTGCAGCCGGAGCCGTCGAGGCGATGATGTGCGTCCTCGCGCTCCGCAACGGAGTCCTGCCGCCGACGATGAACTACGTCCAGCCCGATCCGGAATGCGATCTCGACTACGTGCCGAACGAGGCTCGGCAGACGCAGGTCGACGTCGCGCTCTCGAATGCGATGGGTCTCGGCGGGCACAACGGCTGCGTCCTCGTCGGGCGCGTCGCATGAGCTGGGAAGGCCCGCCCGCGCCGTACCGGATCGAGACGGGGCGGCTCGTCATCCGCTGCTGGGAGCCGGTCGACGCGCCGCTGCTCAAGGACGCGCTCGACTCGAGCCTCGAGCACCTGCGGCAGTTCATGGACTGGGCACATGACGAGCCGCAGCCGCTCGAGGCGAAGGTCGAGCTCCTGCGCGGCTTCCGCGCGGCCTTTGATACAGGCGCGTCGTTCGTGATGGGCATCTTCGATCGCGCGGAGGACCAGGTGCTCGGTGGCACGGGGCTCCATCCGCGCATCGGGCCTGGCGGGCTCGAGATCGGCTACTGGGTACGCGCGAGCGCGACGCGTAAGGGCATCGCGACCGAGACCTCGGCTGCGCTCACACGGGTGGGTTTCGAGGTCTGCGAGGCGGACCGGATCGAGATTCGGATCGACCCGAGCAACGTGGCGAGCCAGGGAGTTCCGCGGAAGCTCGGCTTTGTCGAGGAGGCGACGCTGCGGCGGCGGCTGCCGGGACCCCGGGGCGGACCGCTCCGCGACGGCACGATCTTCACGCTTTTCCGCGAGGACTTCGATCCGGTGATAGCCCCGGCGCTACGCGCCTTCGATGCGCGCGGGAGTCAGCTCCTCTAACGTCGTGAGGGTCAGGTCCGCGAGGCCGAGCGTCTCCTCGTCGGGTGGATAGCTCGGGTTCGGGATCGCGATCACGCGCATCCCGGCGGCTTTCGCCGACCCGATCCCGGCGTGCGAGTCCTCGACCGCAGCGCATCGTTCCGGCGCGACGCCGAGCCGGCGTGCCGCCTCGAGGTACACGTCCGGCGCCGGCTTCCCGCGCGGAACTTCTTCGGAGGAAACGGTCGCCTTGAAGCAGCCGGCGAGCCCGGCGAGCTCGAGCACCTCCTCGAAGATCTCGCGGTTCGAGGACGACGCGAGCGCGAGCGGAAACGCCTCGGCAGTTCGCCGCACCGTCTCTCGGGCGCCGGGCAACAGCGGCAGCTCGCGCCGGTACGCCTCGAGCATCAGTTCGACGACGTCGCGGTTGATGTCCTCCGGGTCGTCACGCACGCCCGCCTCCTCGTGGAGGTACCGGGACCATTCAGGCGCGGACATGCCCATCATGGCTCGCTGCACCTCGTCGTCGTAGCGGCCGCCGTGCTCGACGACATACCGCCGCCGCACCGCGTCCCAGACCTCCTCCGACTGGATGAGGACGCCGTCGAGGTCGAAGACGACGGCCCCAATCCTCCGGCCGGGCGTCGCCGGCTCCGCTGGCGACGCTTCCAGCCTCATGTCACACGGAGTGGTAGGTGCTCTCGCGGTAGACGAGCGCGTGGTGCGACGGGCCGTGCTCGATCGAGAGGACGTCGGCGATGAAGAACGTGTGGTCGCCTGCGTCGGCCTCCGTGAGCGTCGTCGCCTCGATCCAGCCGAGCGCGCCCTCGATCAGCGGCGCGACCTGCCCTTCGCGGGTGGGGACGCCCTGCCAGTGCACGATCGGCGGGTAGCCGGCGGCGAAGCGGCGGGCGAGCTCCTCCTGCTCGGCGCCGAGGAGGCTGACGGCGAAACGTCCCGCGCTGCGTAGGAGCTCGTAACAGGAGGCGTCCTTGCCGATCGAGACGCCCACGAG
>DASXKE010000180.1:0-10284 GCA_036496985.1 Gaiellaceae bacterium
GGGGAACGACTGCTCGAGCTTCGTCGCCAGGGACTCGACGAAGACGCGCAGGTCGGCGGCGTCCGCTCGCAAAGAGGCCGCGACCAGATCGAAGTTGGGCGCCTCGTCCACCGCGCAGATCGTAGGCGCTGGGTAGCCTGCTGAACCGTGCTTGCTGCGCTCGCCCTCACGATCTCGCTCGCCGTAGCGCCGAAGCCGCACATCATCTGGAAGCCGATTCCGTACGGGCCGCAGCGGAAGGCCGAGATGGCCGCGTACGCCGAGAAGCACTACGGCATCCACTCCTGGCGCCTCCATCCGAAGGTGATCGTCGAGCACTACACCGCGAGCAACAGCTTCTCGGCGGCGTGGAACACGTTCGCAGCCGACACCCCCGATCCGGAGCTCGGCGAGCTCCCCGGCACCTGCGCCCACTTCATCGTCGACCGGAACGGCAAGATCTACCAGCTCGTCCCGCTCGACGTCATGTGCCGCCATACCGTCGGGCTCAACTACGTCGCGATCGGGATCGAGCACGTCGGCACGTCCGACGCCGAGATCCTTCACGACCCGAGGCAGATCCGCGCTTCGCTCGAGCTGACCGCGTGGCTCACCGATCGCTTCCACATCAAGATCCGCAACGTGATCGGCCACAACGAGAGCCTCTCGAGCCCGTACCACAAGGAGCTGTACAAGCCCTGGGCGCACCAGACGCATGCCGATTGGAAGCACGCCGACATGGACGTCTACCGAAGCAAGCTCCGCGCGCTTCTTCACGACGACGCACAGCGTTAGACTCGTTCCCATGCCGCGCTACATGATCATCCGCACCTTCGAAGTCGGCGAGGACCAGATGCCTGCTGTCGGACAGCGCTCTCGAGCACTCACTGAGGGCGACTTCGACGAGATCACCTGGGAGCACAGCCACGTCGTCGTCGACGACGAGGGACTCGTTCACACCTATTGCGTCTACGAGGGGCCGGACGAGGACCTCGTCCGCGAGCACGGAAAGATGCTCGGGCAGCACACGATCGACGCGATCCACGAGATCGCGGGTGACGTGACGCCCGCGGACTTCCCGCCGGTCTAGAGTTCCCCGCTGCCGCGCCCGAGCAGGCGGGCGTCGTCCACGTGGAGATAGGTCTGCTGCGCGACGCCGAGCCGCTTGCGAAGGAACCGAACACGTTCGACGTCCTCGGCGGGAGTCATGTCGAGCGCCTCCTTGTAGAGCGTCACGGCGTACTGCTTCGCCCAACCGCGCTCGGCCTCCTCGGCCGCCGCCACGAAGTGCTCGACCGCATGCTCGAGTTCGCCGGCACCGCGCCAGTGGCGGGCCAGCGCCGCCCCGGCCTCGCCGACCTCTGGCGTCGACTCCTCGATGAACTCCGCGATGTGGCGGTGGCCGTCGCGTCGGCGAGCGCGCGGCTGGAGTCCGTACGCGACGTCGCGAATGAGGACGTGCTTGAACGTCCACTGAGCGTCTCCCTCGATCCTCGACACGGCTTCGCGCCGGATCAGGTCTCGCCGCTCGAGCGCGGCGAGCGCCTCGCCGAGACCCGCGGGGTCGCGCGCGATGCGCTCGAGCGCGCCGCGCCAGAAGATCCGGCCCACGATCGAGGCGTCGAGGATGACGTCCCGCTCCTCGAAGGGGAGCGCGTCGAGGCGTGCCGCGACCAGCCCACGGACCGTCGTCGGAAGGGTGTCCGCCTGGCCGGGCTCGAGCTCGCTCAGCACGGCGGCCAGCTGTTCGATGAAGAGTGGATTGCCCTCCGCCGCCTCGGCAACCCGGGCAGCTTCGGCTTCGGCGCCTAGCAGGTGGAGCGCGAGCTGCGCTGCCTCGGCGGTGCCGAGCGGCTCGAGGGGAAGTGCCTGGTACGCGAGCAGGCCGCCGCCCCACGTTGGGCGGATGTCGAGGAGCTCCGGCCGCGACAGTGTCAGCAGTAGCACCGGCAGGTCGTGCAGGTGTGCGGCGAGGAGCTCGATCAGGTCGAGCAGGACCGGATCGGCCCAGTGGATGTCCTCGAAGACGAGAGCCGTCCCCTGGTCGCGTGCCACCGCCTCGATCAAGACCCGGACCGACTGGAAGAGGCTGTCGCGATCGGGCGTCGTCGCGTGTGTCTCGAAGCCGAGCAGGATCGCGAGATGACCGGCAACGGTGTCGGCCTGCTCGGGCCCCACGAGGCGCGCTACGGAGGCGCGCAGCTTGGCTACGGCCACGTCGACGCCGTCGCTGTCGTAGATGTCGGCGAGATCCTTCACCTGCGCCGCAAATGCTCCGTACGCGCTGCGCTCGCGATACGGGAGGCAGCGCCCGCGGACGACGCGAACGCCGCGCGACGCGATGCTCTCGGTGAACTCCGCCGCGAGTCTCGACTTGCCGACGCCGGGCGGTCCGAGGACGGTGATGAGATGCGGGCGGCGCTCGAGGTCGACGCGCTCCCAGGTCGCGTCGAGCACGTCGGCTTCCCGGCCCCGGCCCACGAACGGAGTGCTCGAAAGGTCACGCTCGCCGACCGCCGAGGCAGTTGCCACGGCGCGCCAGGCTGCGATCGGTTCGGTCTTCCCCTTCGCGGCCACGGCCTCCAGCGGCTCGTAGTCGATCGTGTCGCGCGTGGCTCGGTACGTCTCCTGGCCGACCACGATCTCACCCACCGGCGCGTGCTGCTGCAGGCGTGACGCGGTGTTGACGACGTCGCCGGCGACCATCGCCTCGCCCAATGCCGGCCGCGCGGAGAGCGTCACGACCGCTTCGCCGGTGTTGACGGCGCCGCGGATTCGGAGCTCGAGCTCGGGCTGCTCGCGGTTGAGAACCAGCACCGCCTCGCGGACGGCGAGCGCTGCGCGGACCGCTCGCTCGGGGTCGTCGCCGTGCGCGATCGGCGCGCCGAAGACCGCCATGACCGCGTCGCCGACAAACTTCTCCACGACTCCGCCGAAGGACGTCAGCTCGTCGCGCAGCGTCCCGTGGTACGGCGTGAGGATCGCGCGGACGTCCTCCGGGTCGAGCTGTTCGGAGCGCGACGTGAAGCCGACGAGGTCGACGAAGACCACGCTGACGATCCGCCGCTCTTCGCGCTGCGGCGCATCTGTCTCGAGCGGCGCACCGCACGCGAGGCAGAAGCGGGCGATCTCGGGATTTTCCTGGCCGCACGCACGGCAGGTGGCCATGCGCCCATTCTGGCGGCGTTCCACTTGCATGGCAATGGATTCGGGACTTGCGCCGTTTCCGGTTTGTCCCTAGCGCAGGACGAACCTCGCCTTGACGGTCACGTTCCCGTCAGGGGTGACCCTGCAGTCGTGCCTCCCCTTGCAGGCGCCCGACCAGCCCGCGAACCTCGAGCCCCTCGCGGGCTTCGCCTTCAGGGTCACGGTGGTTCCGTCGACATAACCGTGGCTGCAGGCCTTGCCGCAGGCGATCCCGCTCGGCGAGCTTGTCACCCGGCCCTTGCCTTTGCCCGACTTCGTGATGTTGATCGTGTCCAGGAACGCGGCTGCGGCCGCTTTCGCCAGCGAGGCCACGTCCGCGGCCTTGAAATCCTGGACATAGGCCGAGCGAAAGGTCGTCGATCCCGCCGCGGGAACGGTTCCGGTCTGGTGCAGCGTGAACTCGCTCTGGAAGCTCTGGACGAGGGTGAACGTCGCAACGCTTGCGGGCCGGTTGTAGACGATCGCACCCTGGCCGGTCCCGGTGTCGCCGTCCGCCGCGCTATGCATTCGCACGAAGATCGCGCCACCGTTCGACGTGGGGAGCGAGACGCTGTCGCCTGCGACGTGCGTCGAGAAACCCGTCTGGCCGGGGAACTCGTATTCGAGTTGCGTCGAATCTCCGCTCCCTTGCCAGAAGTGCTGGCTGTCGTCCCACAGCAGGTCGAGTGAGTGGGCGTTCCCGTCGGTGCTCTTGAACGAATCCTCGATGGAGCTCACGTGCCCGTCGCTGCTCTGCGTGATCGTGCGGTCGTCGGTGACGCCGGCCGAGGCGAACGACGAGCAGCTGATCACGTTCGGCGGATACGTCGTCTCGCGGCATTCGACGAGGGGATCCGTCTCGTGGATCGCCACGTTCCCGGTCGCTTCGTCGACGGTGTACGTGTCGGTGAGCGACGGCAGTCCTATGGCGTTCGGGTCGATCTGACCCGCCGAGAACGGGTCGTACGCGTTCGCGCCGTCGATCTGAAGCTCGGAGCGGGTCGGCGCGGTGGCCGAGTTCGAGCTGAAGAGAGCCGCGTCGCAGGAGAAGGTCGTCGTGGTCTGCGCGAACGTCGAGTCGTAAAGGTAGCCGTCCGTCAGGCCGCAACCGCCGAGTGCGTTGTAGTCGAACGCTGCCGTTTTCTGCTGGGCATCGACGTAGTAGCCGACCACCTTTCCCGCGTTCGGGCCGCCGGCGACCGGCTCCGAGCCGCGCTCACCTACGCCGATCGCCGGCCCGGCAAACGGCGTGAGGTTCGAGGGGTTGGCCCCCGCCGGGACGGCTCGCAGGCGGCAGGTCAGATCGAGCGGCTCGTTGAGGTTGGCCTTCGGGATCGAGAACGCGCCCGTTGGGCTGAGCGGCACGTTGCGGGCGACGGTCACGAACGTGCCGCCGGAGTAGCAGTTGACGTCGACGGTGTCGTCTATGCCGTTCTGGCCCGTAGTGGTGCCGGCGATCGCGAACGTCTGCGTCTTGGCGTCCTGGTCCGCGATGAAGAAGGAGGGATTCGCCGGAGTCGTGACCTTCGAGCTCGTGATCGCCGCGCGGGCCGGGGGGGCGGCGAGGCCGCCGACGACCAGCGCGCTCGCGAGCGTCGCCGTCGCGGCCCACCCGATCCCTGTCGCCCTCACGAAACCAAGAGTGCCCGACGGTGCAAGAGCCGGAGAGGGCCCGGCTGCTGGCCCCTCTAGGTCGAAGTCGGCCCTGCCTACCTAACGGGCGTGAGCAGAGCGAATCACGTTCGCTCAGGGCCGCTGCGTCAGGCTGCTGCTCCGGGCTCATGCAAGCTCGGCACCCGCGATCTTAGGGAGCCGAGCCCAGGGAATCTGGACTCGCCGCAGGCGATCCAAGTTCAGGCGTGAGCACGCCGGACCAGCTGCCCAGGTGACACTCGTTCGCCAGGTTGCCCTACGCCGGCTAGGACCAGCCGAATGCTGGACTTCTGGCTCTTGCAATCAGCGTCCGGTCTGCGCTATGCGTCACTAATCGGAGCTTTCGTATGCCGAGAGGGTGCGCACATATGAAGAACTCACTGCTTGCCATTGCCTTCGTCGCCCTACCTGCACTGGTAGCTCTGGCCATGCCTAGCGGCACCGCGGCTGCCCAGAGCTGCACGGACAGGTCACGAGACACGGCTCTGCTGACGATCAAGACTCTCCATATGTGGAGCCAGCCGATTCGCTGGAGAAGTTGCGATTTGGCGAGGGGCCCTATTTGGGACCCGGACTATCAAGAACGGCCCGGACAGGGCAAGACGATGGTCATCGACGCTCACGACGTCACGCCTGTCCCGGGCTACGACGCCCACGGACCGTTCTACCGGCTTCACCTTATTCGGCCGGGCGATCTCGCGACGATCAAGTGGCATGGCGTAACGCGGACATACCGGTTCGTTGCTAAACCGTTCGCCGAATGGCAGTGCGACTCAAAGAGCGCCAGCATTGATCCAAGGCGATACACCCACCAATTGATCTGCTTCCCCAACAACGCACCCATCAAGGACTGGTCCGTCGAGGGGTTCTACATCCGTTGTTGCTGGCCCCGGCACACGGACTACAAGTTCCTCTACGAACGCGCAGTGCTGATCAAGACCCAGCCCAGTTCGTAGATCGGATTCCTGAGGCCCAGCCAGGCCCGTGGTGCGACGCCAGGACACCTGACGCTGCCCGGTGAAAAACCCAATCGGTGCCGGCGGTACGCGGTGGCGGAAGACCGTAGTCCACTTGGCGAACACAAGATGGCCATGCATACGCCGCGGGTCAAATAGCGTGATGTTGCACGGGTAAGAGTTCACCCCCGTGGTTGGCGAATCGCGAGGTTTTGATCCCGAAGACGCGAGAGGCTCCGCTTCTGCGGAGCCTCTCAATCACCTGCGCTCGCATTTTCAGACAGATCCTGCTTGCACGTTCAGACGGTTTTCAGTCGCGTTCCGGGACACGTAACACTACGAGCAGCCGGTGTTCGTACCGCAGTCGCGGCACGTGTAGCAGCTGCCTGTGCGGACCATCCGGCCTCCGCAGCGGGCGCATTCGACAGCGTCCTCCCACGAGTTGAAGAGGGCCGTCTGGCCGGGCGGCGGGGCTTCGGCCGGGTCTGCGGACGCGGCGGTCTCGCCTCCGTTGGCATAGCGCTCGGCCATCCGCGCCTTCACCTCGGGCGACAGGATCCCCGCCTCTTCCTGCTGCTCGGGCGTCAGGAACCGCTTGCCGAACCAGCGGAAGATGTAGTCGACGATCGACTTCGCCGTGCGGATGTCGGCGTCGTTCGTCAGGCCGCTCGGCTCGAAGCGCATGTGGCTGAGCTTCGAGACGTAGACCTCGGGCGGTACGCCGTACTGCAGGCCCATCGAGACGGCGAGGCAGAGCGAGTTCATCAGGCCGGCCATCGTCGTGCCGTCCTTCGCGATGTCGACGAAGATGTCGCCCGGGCTGCCGTCGTCGTAGAGGCCGACGTGGATGTAGCCCTCGTGGTCTCCCACCTGGAACTTGCGGCCCACCTCGGTGCGGTCGAGCGGCAGCCGCTTCCGCTCGTGCACCTGGACCGGCGGAGTCGCGACCGCGGTCTGGCCGTCCTTGCCGGAGCTCGAGAGCGGCTGCGCGACCTTGCAGTTGTCGCGATAGATCGCGACCGCCTTGACACCGAGCTTCCACGAGTCGACGTAGAGGTCCATCACGTCTTCGATCGTGGCCTCTTCCGGCAGGTTCACCGTCTTCGAGATCGCGCCGGAGATGAACGGCTGGACCGCACCCATCATCCGTACATGCCCGAGGTAGTGGATCGCCCGCTCGCCGACGGCGCAGTCGAAGATCGGGTAGTGCTCGGTCTTGATGTACGGAGCGCCGACGACGCCGTTCCGCTCGTCGATGTACGCGACGGTCTCCTCGACCTCGCGCGGCGCGTAGCCCAGGCGCTCGAGCGCCATCGGCACGGTCTTGTTGACGATCGTGATCTCGCCGCCGCCGACGAGCTTCTTCGACTTGACGAGCGAGAAGTCGGGCTCGACGCCGGTCGTGTCGCAATCCATCATGAAGCTGATCGTCCCGGTCGGCGCGAGCACGGTCGACTGCGCGTTGCGGAAGCCGTGGATCTCGCCGACGTCGAGCGCGTCGTCCCACGCCTTGCGGCAGTGGCCGAGCAGATCGGCCGGGACGGAGTCCGCGTGCTCGATGTTGCCGACGGCGGCACGGTGCTTCGCGATCACGCCGATCATCGGCGCCCGGTTGGTCTGGTAGCCGTCGAACGGCCCCATCCGGGCGGCGATCTCAGCCGACTTGCGATAGGCGCGGCCGGTCATGAGGCCGGTGATCGCCGCCGCGTAGGCACGTCCCTCGTCGGAGTCGTACGGCAGCCCGCGTGCCATCAGGAGGGCGCCGAGGTTCGCGTAGCCGAGGCCGAGCTGGCGGAACCGCTTCGCGTTCCGCCCGATCTCGGGCGTCGGATAGGACGAGTAGCCGACGAGGATCTCCTGGGCCAGGAAGACGACGTCGACCGCGTGCTCGAACGCCTCGACGTCAAGCTCCCCGTCCTCCCGGCGGAACTTCATGAGGTTGAGCGAGGCCAGGTTGCAGGCCGAGTCGTCGATCGACATGTACTCGGAGCACGGATTCGAGGCGTTGATGCGGCTCGTGTTCGGCAGCGTGTGCCACGAGTTGATCGTCGTGTCGTACTGGACGCCCGGATCCGCGCACTCCCACGCAGCCGCCGCGATCTGGCGCAGCAGGTCGCGCGCATCGACCGCCGCGAGGACGGTTCCGTCGGTGCGGGCGGTGAGGTTGAACTCCTCATCCTTCGTCGCGGCCTCCATGAAGGCGTCCGAGACGCGGACCGAGTTGTTCGCGTTCTGGTACTGGATCGAGGCCCAGTCCGGCGAGTCGAGGGACATGTCGTAGCCCGCCTGCTCGAGGACCCTGGCCTTCTTCTCCTCCTTGGCCTTGCACCAGATGAACTCCTCGATGTCGGGATGGTCGACGTCGAGGACGACCATCTTGGCCGCGCGCCGCGTCTTGCCGCCCGACTTGATCGTGCCGGCGGACGCGTCGGCGCCCCGCATGAAGGAGACCGGCCCGGAGGCGTAGCCTCCCTTGGAGAGCTGCTCCTTCGACGAGCGCAGCCGCGAGAGGTTCACGCCCGAGCCGGAGCCGCCGCGGAAGATGACGCCTTCGCGCCGGATCCAGTCGAGGATCGACTCCATCGAGTCGTCGATCGAGAGGATGAAGCAGGCGGAGCACTGCGGCGTGGCTTCGAAGCCGACGTTGAACCAGACGGGGCTGTTGAAGGAGGCGTACTGGTTGACGAGGATCGCCTTCAGTTCGGCCTCGAACGCCTCGGCCTCGTCGGTGTCGGCGAAGTAGCCGCCCTCCTTGCCCCAGGCGACGACGGTGTCGACGACGCGGCCGATCATCTGCTTCACGCTCGACTCGCGCTCGGGCGAGGAGAGCCGGCCGCGGAAGTACTTCTGCGTGACGATGTTCGTCGCCGTCTGCGACCAGAACTTCGGGAACTCGACGCCGCGCTGCTCGAAGGCGGGGCCGTCGCGGCCGGGGATGATCGCGTCGCGCGTCTCCCACTCGATCTCGTCGAACGGATCGCGGCCCGGAATCGTGAAAAAGCGCTTCACGCCGAGACGGGCGCCCTCCTCGACGACCGTGTTGACGACCTCCTCGGCCGTCGTTTCGCTGCCCTGAACCTGCTCGACGCTTGCCATTCTTCCCCTCCCGGAACTCTAGTCGCGAAGCCGTTTCCACCGCACCGCCGGCTCGCGAGGCTCCGACGGGGAACGGGACCGTAGACCTCGCATCGGACGGAACCGAATCCGGCTTCGAGGCAGGCTCTGGAGGCTACTTCGCGCCGAGGATCACGACGAGCGGAACGTGCGTGTACGCGGGTGCGAGGCGGCCGTCGAGTGGCGCAACGGTCGCGATCCGGGCGTCCTTACCGAGCCGTTCCGCCTCCCGCTGCCAGCCCGGCCGAAAGAGGACGAGCGAGCGCGCGTAGGCGAGGTTCGGCGCATCGGTGGGGATGGCATGGCGGTAGCCCGCGCCGAGGAGTCGCGTCGCCGTCGTCCCCGCGGCGCCCTCGACTCCGTTGCCGTTGAGCACGAGCACGGAGGAGCTCGAGCGCGGCCGTAGCGGCGTCGGCGGGGTGGCTCGCCCGATGCGACCGGGCTCTGCGATCGGACGAGTCGAGTGCTCGCGGAAGGCGAGCGCGAGTCCGCCCGCCACCAGGAGCACGACGGCGAAGAGCAGCCCCGCGAGCACGAATGTGCGCCGGGGAAGGGGACGAGTGAACGGCTGGGCGTGCTCCACGGACCGTCTCGGTTCGTCCTGCGAGCGGCTGCTCCTCCTCACGCGGGTCGGCCGCGTATCGTGGCGCCTCGTGTTCGTGACGTTCGAGGGAGCCGACGGTTCGGGGAAATCGACGCAGGCGGAGCTCCTGCGCGCGGCTCTCGCGGCCGACGGACGCGACGTGGTGCTCACGCGCGAGCCGGGCGGCACCGAGCTCGGCGAGGGTGTTCGTGCGCTCGTCCTCAACGGGCCGCCGATGGGCGCCTGGGCCGAGGCGGCGCTCTTCGCAGCGTCGCGGGCCGAGCACGTCGAGGACGTCATTCGCCCCGCGCTCGAGCGCGGCGCCGACGTCGTCTGTGACCGCTACGTCGACTCGTCGCTCGCGTACCAGGGCATCGCGCGCGGGCTCGGGGTCGAGGCCGTGCTGGAGCTCAACCTCGCGGTGACGGGCGGGCTGCTCCCCGACATCACGTTTTTCCTCCTGGTGGATCCAGACGTCGCCACCGGCCGCCACGTCGAGCCCGACCGTCTCGAGCGCGAGGGAGCGGAGCTGCAGGCGAAGGTGGATGCCGCCTACCGTGAGCTCGCCGTGCGCTTCCCCGACAGAATCGTCACGATCGACGCGACCGGCAAGCCCGAGGAGATCGCGAAGGAGGTACGTGAGCGGCTTCGAAACCGTTCCTGAGCAGCACGAGGCGAAGCGGCTGCTGGCGGCTGCGTTGCAAGACGGGCCGGCGCACGCGTACCTCTTCCACGGCCCGGCGGGCGTCGGCAAGCGCGAGCTCGCGCGGCGTTTCGCAGCCGAGCTGCTCGGCGACCACCTGCGGGTGGAGC
>DASXKE010000181.1:0-6938 GCA_036496985.1 Gaiellaceae bacterium
CCTCCTCGCTCATCCGCAGTGGCACAAAGAGGCCCACCAGCTTGAGCAGTACGAATGTGCCCGCCGCGGAGAAGCAGATCACCCAGGCTCCCGCGAGGGCCTGCCACTTCAGCAGGTGGAGGCCACCGGTGGCGGAGGTGAAAGCCGAATCCGCCAGCAGACCCGTGAGCAGGCCGCCTGCGAGACCGGCGAAGCCGTGGGTGTAGACGACGCCGAGCGTGTCGTCCACGTTCCGGAACGGCTTCAGCAGCGCCAGGTAGTAGTAGGCGAGGTACACGATGACCGCTGCGATGACGCCGATCGCGATCGCGCCCCAGCCGTTGACATAGCCGGCTGCGGGAGTGATGGCCACGAGGCCGACGATCATGCCGTTCACGCCGCCGATCAGCGAGGGCTTCCGCCTGGTCGCGTAGTCGCAGCCGATCCAGGTCAGAAACGCGACAGCCGTGCAGAGGTTCGTGTTCAGGACGGCGGACGAGGCGTCGGGGCCGACGTTGTAGGGGTCGCCTCCGTTGAAGCCGTTCCAGCCGAGCCAGAGGAGCCCGGCGCCGACGGCGACCATCGCCAGGTTGTTCGGGGCGTCGATCTCGCGGTCGCGCGGGAGGCGCGGGCCGATCACCCATGCCGCCACGAAGCCGGAGACGCCGGCCGCCAGGTGGATGACGTAGCCACCGGAGAAGTCGACAGCGCCCTTCTGCGCAAACCAGCCGCCGCCCCAGATCAGGAACGCATTCACGGTGTAGATGCAGCTCGCCCAGAGGACGACGAACGGGATCCACGCCTTGAAGTTGACGCGGCCGAGCACCGAGCCGAGCATCAGGATCGGCGTGATCGCCGCGAAGACGAACTGGAAGTAGACGAGCGACGACTGCGGGAAGTCGAGTGTGCCCGGGATCAGCGGGATATGCGCCGCCCCCTGTTCCTCCATGTGATTCAGCACAGCCCCCGGCTGCCCGATGAAGTTGCCCAGGAAGCCGTCCTTCGAGACCCCGTGCCACGGGTTCCCGAAGCCCATGTCGAACCCGTACAGGACCCACACGACGAGCACGAGCGCGAAGGCCATGAACGCGAGCATCATGCTGTTCACCGACCAGCGCTTCTGCATCACCCCCCCGTACAGGACGACGAGGCCGGGCACGCTCATGAGGCCGACCAGCGTCGCGGCCGTGAGCTGCCAGGCGTTGTCGCCGGGGTTCAGGTAATGGGGGTAGAGGCCTGCTCCGAGCACCTGCGCTCCTTCCGTTTTCCCAACAAAAAAAGCCCCAGGACTCCTACGAGTCCTGAGGCTCCACTGCCTCTGCGGACGGCGGCTTCGCCGTTCGCGTGATCCCGCACCCTAGCGGGAGCGTCCGCTGAGATCAAGCCCGATCCGAGAGAGATTCTCTCTCTGCGTGATATGCGTTTTTATGCTTATTATGCAACCGTGTTCTCCGCGGCAATTCTCGGCGCGTCTGGCTATTCCGGGCAGGAAGTGCTCGACCGCGTGCTTCGCCACCCGGAGCTCGAGGTCGTAGCGCTCGGGTCAGACTCGCTCGCCGGCGAGTCGGCATCGGCACTCGACGTCCGCTTGAACGGCTCCCTGCCGACGTTCCTCCCGAACGACGACGCGCTCGCCGTCAGCGCCGACCTGGTCTTCCTCTGTCTCGGCAACGAGCGTGCCGCGTGCGTCGAGCCGCCTGGGGGCTCAGTCGTCGTCGATCTTTCCGGCGTTCACCGCCTCGTAGATCCGGAAGTCGCCCTGCGCCATTATCCGGCTTTCCCCGGGGCGTGGAGCTACGGGCTGCCGGAGATCTATCCGCCGGAAGGCTCCTTGGTCGCGAACCCCGGCTGCTACGCGACGGCGGCCCTTCTCGCCCTGGCACCGCTCACGGATGTGCTCGATCCCGCTTCGGTGGTCGTCGACGGCAAGTCCGGCATCTCGGGCGCAGGTCGTGAGCTGAAGCCGAGCTCGCACGCCGGCTTCGTGCTCGAGAACCTCTCGCCGTATCGCGTCGGCAGCCACCAGCATGCTCCCGAGATAGCTCAGATGCTCGGTTTTCCGGTCTGCTTCGTCCCGCATCTCTTGCCGGTGCGTCGCGGTCTGCTCGTCACGTGTTACGCGAGGGTGGAGGGAGACGCGCGGGAGTTGCTCGAGGCGGCATATGCGGACAGCGCCGTCGTCCACGTCCTGCCGGATGGCGTCGTTCCGGAGCTCGCGCGCGTCCAGCACACCGACGGTGCCGAGATCGGAGTCTTCGAGGACGCGGCGGCAGGCCTCACGATCGTCGTCTGTGCTCTCGACAACCTCGGCAAGGGTGCGGCCGGCCAGGCGCTCCAGAACGCCAACATCTCACTCGGCGTCGAGGAGATGGCCGGCCTACGGGTGAGTGGGGTGCTCGTATGAGCGTGACCGCGGCAGGTGGCTTCGTGGCCGCCGGCGTGCACGCAGGTCTGCGCAAGAACGAGCGGCGCGACCTCGCCCTCGTCCGCTCGCTTGCGCCGGCCGTCGGCGCGGGGATGTTCACGGCGAACCGCGTTCAGGCGGCTCCGGTCACGGTCTGCCGCGAGCATCTGGGGCTAGCCGACCCGCAAGCAGTCGTCGTCAACTCTGCGGTGGCGAACGCCGCGACCGGCGAGCAAGGTGTGATCGCGGCCCGCGCAACCGCGGCCGAGGCCGCGTGGCTTCTCGGCTTGAGTGCGGAGCAGGTGCTCGTCCTCTCGACAGGCGTGATCGGAAAGCCTCTGCCGGTGGACAAGGTGCTCGGCGGTGTTCGCTCCGCGGCCCTTCAGCTCTCGAGAACGGGCGGCCCAGCGGCCGCCGAGGCGATCATGACGACCGACACCCGGCCGAAGGAGTCGCTCGCGCGAGGGGCGGGCTTCGCGGTCGGCGGGATGGCTAAGGGCTCGGGGATGATCCATCCCGAGCTCGCGACGATGCTCGCGGTCGTCACCACGGACTATCCGCTGGAGGCCGGCGAGCCGGCCGACTTCCTGCGACCGGCAGTGGACGCCAGCTTCAACGCGATCTCGGTCGACGGCGAATGCTCGACGAACGACAGCGTGATCCTGCTCGCGAACGGCGCGAGCGGAGTCGAGCGCACGCCGGCGATTGACGAGCAGTTCGCGCTCTGCCTGCACAAGGTCTGCGCAGATCTCGCGCGCAAGATCGTCGCAGACGGCGAGGGCGCGACGGTACTGGCGGAGATCGTCGTGCGAGGCGCCGCAAGCGAGACCGAGGCGCGCGCGATCGCCGAGCGGGTGGCGACCTCCCCGCTCGTGAAGACGGCACTGCACGGCCACGACGCGAACTGGGGCCGGATCGCCTCGGCCGCCGGGTCGGCCCGCTGGAACGGCGGCTACGCACGTCTCGACCCCGACAAGCTCACGATCCTCATCGACGAGGTGCCGGTACTGCTCTCGGGGCTCCCGACCGGCGACGAGCCGTCGCTTGCCAACGGCAACTGCACCATCGAGCTCGACCTCGCACTCGGCGCCGGCGGCGCGACCTACCTCACCACGGACCTGTCCTCCGACTACGTGCGAATCAACGCGGACTACCGCTCATGAGCACCCTCGTCCTCAAGGTCGGCGGCGGGTCAGTGGCGAACATCCGCGTCCCGGACCAGCCGACGGTCGTCGTCCACGGAGCCGGTCCGCAGATCTCGGAGGAGATGGCGCGGCGCACGCTCGAGCCGCGGTTCGTCGCCGGGCGACGGGTCACGACCCCCGAGGTGCTCGAGATCGTGCGCGAGAGCTTCGCCGCAGTGAACGCGGCGGTCTGCCAAGCGATCGGGCCGCGTGCGGTACCGCTCTTCGGCGACGAGATCGGCCTCCTCGCGCAACAGGTAATCGAGCTCGGCCTCGTCGGAGAGCCGCAGCCGTGTGCGCCGGTGGCGATCGTGGAAGCGCTCGCCGCCGGGCTAGTCCCCGTGGTCGCACCGCTCGCCGTCGGTCCTCTCAATGTGAACGCGGACGAGGCGGCGGCCGCGCTCGCCGTCGGTCTCGGCGCTGGGCGTCTCCTCTTCCTGACCGACGTCCCCGGCGTGTTCCACGACGGCAAGCTGCTCGAGACGATCGATGCCGCGCAGGTCGAGGCGCTCGTCGGCGCCGGGCGCTTCGACGGCGGGATCGTGCCGAAGCTGCTCGCAGCCGCGCATGCCGCGCACGGCGGACTCGTGGCCGAGATCGGGCGTACGGCGGTGGTGGTGTGAGCGCGGTTCTCGAGAGCGCGCTCTTGCCGGTGTACCCGCCGCCGCGGCTCACGGTTGTCGAGGGGGACGGCGTCTGGCTCGTAGATGACGAAGGCCGCCGCTATCTCGACTTCGCCGCTGGGATCGCTGTCGTCGGACTCGGCCACCGGCATCCCGCGCCGCTCGCCGCGGCCCATGCGCAGCTCGACCGGCTCTGGCACGCCTCGAACCTCTTCGCCACGGAGCCGGCCGCCGAGCTCGCGGCCGAGCTTTCGACACGGTTCGGGGGCTGCCAGGCGTTCTTCTGCAACTCGGGTGCAGAGGCGAACGAGGCAGCGCTCAAGTACGCGCGCAAGGCCACCGGCAAGCCGGGCGTGATCGCCCTCGAGGGCGGCTTCCACGGCCGAACGACCGGGGCGCTGGCCGTCACCGGCCAGGTGGCAAAGCGGGAGGCGTTCGAGCCGCTGCTTGGCGGCGTCCGCTTCGCCGTTCCCAACGACATTGCGTCGCTCGCTGCGTCCGCGAACGACGACGTCGGCCTGATCCTGCTTGAGCCCGTGCTCGGCGAAGGCGGCGTTATTCCGCTGACGGACGAGTTCGTCACGTT
The DNA here is from genome assembly GCA_036496985.1 of Gaiellaceae bacterium. Classification (GTDB taxonomy): domain Bacteria; phylum Actinomycetota; class Thermoleophilia; order Gaiellales; family Gaiellaceae; genus Palsa-739. The sequence goes on from DASXKE010000181.1 coordinate 4,777, forward strand.
CGCAGCTGCGCTTGCCCGTGATCTCGAAGCGCTCTTCTGCTTCGACGAGGTGCAGACCGGCGTAGGCCGCACCGGGACGTTCTTCGGCTGGGAGCAGGCCGGCGTCCAGCCGCAGCTCGTCACGCTCGCCAAGGGCCTCGCGAATGGGCTTCCGATCGGCTGCCTGCTCGTCGCCGACCAAGCGACGGGTGCGTTCGGGCCGGGCGACCACGGCTCGACCTTCGGTGGCCACCCGGTGGCGTGCGCCGCTGCCTGCGCCGTGCTCGACACGATCGACGAGGAACTGCTCGAGTCGGTGCGCAAGAACGGAGCGCGTCTGCTCTCCGGCCTCGCAGCGTTGCCCGGCGTCGTCGAGGCGCGCGGCGTCGGCCTGCTGGTCGGAGCTGAGCTCGCCGGTCCGGCGCAACCCGTCGTCGACGCCGCGCTCGATGCAGGCCTCGTCTGCCTCACCTCGGGCTCGAACGTCCTCAGACTCGCGCCGCCGCTCGTCCTCGAAAGCGCTCACGTTGACCGTGCCCTTGGGGTTCTCGCGGAGGTGATGACATGAACAGAGCCGAACGCCAGGCTGCGATTCAGCGGTTGATTCGGGAGCAAGCGATCTCCACGCAGACGGAGCTCGCCGAAGCACTACGGCTGGCAGGTCACGACGTCGTGCAGACAACCGTCTCCCGGGACGTCCACGAGCTCGGCCTGATCAAGGTGCGCGACGCAAGCGGCCGGCTGGTTTACGCCTTTCCCGAGGACACGCCGGGCTTCGATGCCGATGTGGCCGAGGCTCTTGCTCGCTGGGCGCTCACAGTCGAGGCGAGCAGCAACCTCGTCGTTGTGTCGACGCCGTACGGGTATGCGCAGGCGCTCGCCCAGGCGATCGACGTCGCCCGTCACCCGCACATTGCCGGCACGGTCGCCGGCGAAAACACGATCCTCCTCGTGGCGCGTGAACCGGCCACGGGTGCGCAGCTCGCGGACGACATTCGGACCCAGAGGCGGGCCGCGTGAGCCTTCTCGAGACTCGGGGGGGCACGATTCTCGAATCGCTCCCGATCGGCGAGCGGGTCGGGATCGCCTTCTCCGGCGGACTCGACACCTGCTGTGCCCTCGCCTGGATGCGCGAGAACGGCGCGATTCCGTACGCCTTCACCGCCGACCTCGGCCAGTACGACGAACCCGACATCGCCTCGGTCCCGGCCCGGGCGGTTCGCCACGGCGCCGAGGAAGCGTTGCTCGTCGACTGCCGCGACGCGCTGGCAAAGGAGGGCCTGGCTGCGCTTCGCTGCGGTGCGTTCCACATCCAGACTGCCGGGCGTCGCTACTTCAACACGACGCCGCTCGGGAGGGCCGTCACGGGGACCCTCCTAGTGCGCGAGATGGCCGAGCACGCCGTCGAGATCTGGGGCGACGGCTCGACGTACAAGGGCAACGACATCGAGCGGTTCTACCGCTACGGCATGCTCGCGAACGAGCGGCTCCGGATCTATAAGCCGTGGCTGGACGAGGCATTCGTCGGCGAGCTCGGCGGTCGAGCCGAGATGAGCGCCTGGCTCGCCGAGCGCGGGCTCGCGCATGGCACTTCTCCCGAGCTTGCGTACTCGACCGACGCGAACCTTCTCGGTGCGACGCACGAGGCCAAGGATCTCGAGTTGCTCGGGACGAGCATGAAGATCGTCGAGCCGCTCATGGGGGTCGCTCCGTGGGATCCCGCTGTCGAGATCGACGCGGAGGTCGTGACGGTCCGCTTCGAAGGCGGCCTTCCCGTGGGCGAACCCCTGGACGTGATCCATTGGGCGAACGAGGTCGGGGGCCGGCATGGGCTCGGCATGTCGGATCAGCTCGAGAACCGGGTCGTCGAGGCCAAGAGTCGCGGCATCTACGAGGCGCCGGGAATGGCGCTGCTCCACATCGCTTACGAGCGGCTGCTGAGCGCGATCCACAACGAGGCGACGCTCGAGCGCTACGCGGTCGAGGGACGCCGGCTCGGCCGACTCCTCTACGAGGGCCGCTGGTTCGACCCGCAAGCGCTGATGTTGCGCGACTCGCTCGAGCGATGGGTTGCCTCGGTGGTGACCGGCGAGGTGACGATCGAGCTGAGACGCGGTGACGACTACACGATCCTCGACACGCACGGCGAGCTCACCTACCACCCCGAGCGGCTGAGCATGGAA
>DASXKE010000182.1:0-9328 GCA_036496985.1 Gaiellaceae bacterium
CGAGCTCCCGGTCTTCACCGGGATGAAGCACTGGACGCCGCACATCGCGGACGCGGCAGACCAAGCGGTTTCGTCGGGCGCCGAGCAAGTCGTCGGGCTCGTGCTCGCGCCGCATTACTCGGCGCTCTCGATCGCCGGCTACCGCGACCAGCTCGAGCGTGCGCTCGACGGCCGCGCCAAGCTCCGCTTCGTCGACAGCTGGTACGACGAGCCCGGCTTCGTCGCTCTGCTCGCGGATCGGGTGCGCGGCACCGACAGTCACGTCGTCTTCACCGCCCACTCGCTGCCTGCGCGGATCATCGAGGCCGGCGACCCGTACCGCGACCAGCTTCTCGAGACGTCGGCGCTCGTCGCCGAGGCGGCAGATCTCGGGGAGTGGAGCTTCTCCTTCCAGAGCGAGTCGCCCACGGGCGAGCCGTGGCTCGGGCCCGACATCCTCGACCACCTCGAGTCGCTGCACCGGCAGGACGTCGAGCGCGTGCTCATCTGTCCCGTCGGTTTCGTCTCGGACCATCTGGAGATCCGATGGGACATTGACGTCGAGGCGCAGGAGAAAGCGGGGGAGCTGGGGATGCAGCTCGCGCGCATCGAAATGCCGAACTCCGACCCGCAGTTTGTGAGCACGCTTGGGCTAATTGTGCGCAGGGCCTTGTCGGTACCGTCAGCCGCGTGAGTTCGCGTACCTGTCCCGACTGGCCGGAGCTGATGGAGATCGCGCCGGAGCTCCAGTTCAAGCACTACACCGTCGCCGAGGCGAGGCTCCCGGCGGACGCGCTCATGCAGGTCGCGGATGTCGCGCTGTCGGAGGTGGCCATCTGCTGCGATCTCGACAGCCACGTTTTCTGGGAGAAGCACACCGAGCCGGGGGTTGCCGACGCCCTGCGTTCGAGCCACTGGTTCGAGGTGCGAGACTGGGTCGCCGCCGGGCGCCCGGGCTCGCTCTAACCGGCGACTTCCGTCAGGAGCGGCTCGCCGCGCACGAACGCGAGCACGTTGTCCACGAGCAGCCGCGTCATCGCGCCGCGCGTCTCGACCGTCGCGCTGGCGATGTGCGGCGTGAGGACGGCGTTCGGGAGGCCCAGCAGGCGCTCCGGCACGTGCGGCTCGTCGGCGAAGACGTCGAGCCCGGCCGAGATGCGGCCTGTCACGAGTTCTTCCACGAGGCCGTCCTCGTCGACGATCGCTCCGCGTGCGGTGTTGATCAATGTCGCGCCGTCCTGCAGCAATGCGAGCCGGTTTCGCGACATCAGTCCGCGCGTCTCGGGCGTCAGAGGCACGTGAAGCGAGACCACGTCGCTCGTCGCGAGCAACTCCTCGAGCGGGATCCCGCCGCTGCGCCGGTTGAAGACGACGCGCATCCCGAATGCCTCTGCGCGTTTGGCGACCTGCGATCCGATCCGGCCGACGCCGACGAGGCCCAGCGTCGCGCCCAAGAGGTCGCGTCCCATCAGCTCCGGCTTCGCCCAGCCACGCCGCCAGCGCCTTGCCCGAACGAACCCATCCGCCGCAACAAGGTGGCGACGGCAGGCGAGGATCAGGGCAAGCGTCAGGTCGGCGACGGCCGCGTCGAGCGCGCCCGGCGTGTTCGTCACCGCAATCCCACGCTCGCGGCAGGCGGCGACGTCGACGTTGTCGTACCCGACGCCGTAGTTCGCGACGAGGCGGAGATCGGGCAGGAGCGCGAGCTCAGCCGCGCCAACGGCGACCACGGCTTCGACGAGCACGTCGACGCCGGGGAGCGGCTCGGCGGGCGGCCACGTTTCGAGCAACGCCACGTCAGGCAGGTCGTCCCAGGCAAGCCCCGGGAAGCGCTGTGTCGCCGCGATCGTCACTGTCCGAGTATCTAGTGTCTCTCCATGCCGACGATCGTGATCCCGTTCGCGGCCGACGGGAAGACGCGCCTCCATCCTGCGGCTCGCATTCGCCGCGCGCTCGCGCAGGCCATGTTCTGCGACGTGCTCGCCGCCTGCGTGCTCGTCGGGAACACGCGGGTCGTGACGACGGACGCGGAGACGGCCGCGATCGCACGCGAGACGGGAGCAGAAACCGTCTCCGACCCCGGCGGGGGGCAGGCCGCAGCGGTGCTGGCCGGCCTGGCCGGCCTGGAGCCGGACGGCATCCTCGTCGTCAACGCCGACGTCCCGTGCGTCGTGCCGCACGATCTCCGCGCGCTCATCGCAGCGACGCCGGCGGGCTGCCTCGGCCTCGTCGAGGCCGCCGACGGAACGACGAACGCCCTCAGCCTTCCGTCAGCAGATGTCTTCGCGCCGCTCTACGGGGAGGGCAGCGCCGACGGCTTTCGCTCGCACGCGGCGTCGCTCGGCCTGGAAGCCGTCACCGTTGCCGTGCCGAACCTCGCCGAGGATGTCGACACGATGGACGATCTCACGCAACTGCAGCTGCGTGCCGGACCGCGCACACAAGCCTGTCTCAGCGAGCTCGAAAGAAGCGTCGCCTGAACGTCGCGATCCTCTCGGGAGGCGTCGGTGGCGCGCGCTTCGTCCGCGGGGTGATCGACGTGGCCGGCGGGACGGCGACGACCGTGATCGGCAACGTCGGCGATGACGTCGAGGTGCTCGGCCTCCACGTCTCGCCGGACCTCGACTCGATCCTCTACGCGCTGGCCGGTCTGGCCGACGACCGGCGTGGCTGGGGCCGGAGCGGCGAGAGTTGGAACGCGCTCCAGACGGTCGGCGAGCTCGGCGGCGAGAACTGGTTCGCGCTCGGCGACCTCGATCTCGGGCTTCATCTCGTGCGGACGCAGGCGCTGCGCGCGGGTCAGCCGCTGTCGGCGGTGACCGCGCGCCTGGCAGAGCGGCTCGGCGTCTCTGCGAGGCTGCTGCCGGCGACGGATGACCGTCTCCGGACCTGGCTCGACACGCCGGCCGGGACGTTCCTGTTCCAGGAGTGGTTCGTCGCCCGTGGCCATCGTGACGAGGTGGATGCCGTGCGCTTCGATGGGGAAGAAGGCGCTCGGCCCGGCCCCGGCGTGCTCGAGGCGATCGAAGGCGCGGATCTGATCCTGCTGGCGCCGAGCAATCCGTATGTCTCGATCGGGCCGATCCTCGCGGTGCGCGAGCTGCGTGATGCGCTGGCGCAGCGTCGCGTCCCCTGCGTCGCGGTCAGTCCGCTGATCGGCGGCCGCGCGGTGAAGGGGCCTGCCGACCGCATGCTCCAGCGTCTCGCTGGCGGGACTTCGCCGGCGCGCGTCGCGAGCTGTTATCCGGGGCTGATCGACGCGCTCGTGGTAGACGGGGCCGATGCCGACGATCTCGACCGGCTCGGCGACGTCCGGCCGATCGTGACCCGCACACTGATGAGCGACGATGACGCGCGCCGTCGTCTCGCGGAGGTCGCGCTGGGAGCCGTCCCCGCATGAAGGTCGCAATCGTCGGGGGAACCGGCGACTTCGGTCTCGCGGTGGCGCGCCTGTTGGTCAGGGCGGGCGACGAGGTCGTGATCGGGTCGCGTGACTCCGAGCGGGCGGAGGAGAAGGGTCGCGAGGTGGGCGCAGCGGGCGCCACGAACAAGGAGGCGGTCGGCGGCGTCGACCTCGTCGTGCTCGCGACGAAGGCGGAAGTGACCCTCGAGACCGCCGCGTCGCTCGGCGAAGTGCTCCGTCTGACGCCGGTGCTTTGTGTGGCCAGCGAGCTGCGATTCACGCCGGGCGGCGTCTTGCCGTCCGCCGAGGGACGCTCACTCGCGGAACGCACGCAGGATCTGGTGGAGGCGCCGCTCGTCGCGGGGCTCCACTCGCTCGCAGCCGGCAAGCTCGCGGACGGCCGGCCCGCCGAGGACGCGTTCGTCTGCGGCGACGACCGCGATGCGAAGGCGCTTGCGTTGGAGCTGGCAGCGAAACTCGTCGCCGGCCGCGCTCTCGACGCCGGCCCGCTGGCGAGCGCACGCGCCCTCGAGGGGATGACGGCCGTGATCGTCAATCTCAACAAGCGCTACCAAGGACACGCCGGCGTCCGTATCACCGGGCTGCCCGAGTCGTGAGCGGATTCTCCGTTACACCGGTCGAGGGACTGCCGGAGCTGCGCGAGGGAGACGATCTGGCGGCGCTCATCGCCGAGCGCATCGAGCTCGAGGAGGGGGACGTGGTCGTCGTCGCGCAGAAGGCGATCTCGAAGGTCGAGGGCTGCGTGGTCGCGCTCGCCGACGTCGAGCCGTCCGAGCAGGCGCGCGAGCTCGCAGGCGACGAGGCCGACGCGCGGCGGATCCAGGTCATCCTCGACGAGTCGGTCGAGCTCGTTCGCGTCCGGCCGCCGTTAATCATCGCCAGGACGCGGCACGGCTACGTCTGCGGCTCGGCGGGCGTCGACGCCTCGAACGCACCCGAGCCGGAGACCGTCGTCCTCCTCCCGCCCGACTCGGACGCGTCCGCGGCGCGGTTGCGAGAGGAGCTGCGCGAGCGGACGGGAGTCGAGGTGGGGGTCATCGTCACCGACTCGTTCGGCCGGCCCTGGCGCGCGGCGACGACCGATGTCGCGATCGGTGCCTCCGGGGTGGAGGTGATTCGCGACCTGATGGGCGAGCGCGATCCGGCCGGCTACGAGCTGCACGCGACGCGAATCGCGGTCGCCGACGAGATCGCGGGCGCGGCTCAGCTGGTGTTCGGCAAGCTCGACCGCGTGCCGGTGGCTCTGGTGCGCGGCCTCGACGTACGCGGCGACGGCCGCGGCGCGGACATCGTCATCCCGCCCGAGACCGATCTCTTCCGTTAGAACACGCGCGATGGACGCGATCGAGCAGGCGAACGCTCTTCTCCAGGAACGCGGCTACACGGAGCGCGACCTTGCCGTCCACGCTGGCCCGCGCGGCAAGGCCTTGCTCAAGGGGAACAAGATCATCAGTCCGCTCAGCGACGACGCCGAGGTCGTGCTGCGCGTCGTGCAGGAGCTCGTCCCCGCCGACGCCGAGCTCGGGGCCAAGATGCTGCGTCCGGCCGAGTTGCGGGCGAAGCTCTAGGCGTGGAAGCCGGGGCTGAGCTCGGGCGGGCCGACCTTGTCTCCGATCCACTCGACCAGTTCCGCCGCTGGTTCGCCGAGGCGGCGGCCACGGTCGAGGTGCCCGAGGCGATGGCGCTCGCGACCGCGACCGCAGACGCGGCGCCGTCGGTGAGGATGGTGCTGCTGAAGAACGTCGACGACCGCGGGCTCGTCTTCTACTCGCACTACACCTCGCGCAAGGGCCACGAGCTCGACGAGAACCCGCAGGCTGCTCTGCTCTTCCACTGGTCGCCGCTCGGACGGCAGGTGCGCGTGGAGGGGAGAGTCGAGCGCGTCTCCGAGGAGGAGTCCGATGCGTACTTCGCGACGCGGCCACGCGGCGCGCAGCTCGGCGCCGTCGCCTCACGCCAGAGCCGACCGCTCGCGTCGCGGGAAGAGCTGGACGCGCGACTTGTCGAGCTGGAGGGCGAGTTGGGCAACGGTCCGGTGCCGCGACCGCCTACGTGGGGCGGCTTCCTGCTCGTGCCGGCGGCCTGGGAGTTCTGGCAGCACCGCGACAGCCGCCTGCACGACCGGTTCCGCTACGAGCCCGATCCGTCCGGCGGCTGGCGGGTCGAGCGGCTGTTCCCCTGACGCGCGAGGCTGCCGCGGAGCGCCGCGAGCCGTTCGTCCCACGCGACTCCGACCGAGACCATCCACTCGACCGCTTGTTCGAGCGGTGCGGGCGTCACCTCGTAGCGCGTCTCACGACCGGAGCGCGTCGCTCGGAGCAAGCCCGCGTCCGCGAGCGCGGATAGCTGCTTCGCGACCGCCTGCCGCGTGACCGGAAGCTCGGCGGCGAGCTCGGTCGCGGTCGCCGTGCCGCGCGCCGCGACCGCTTCGACGAGCGAGCGTCGCCCGGCGTCGCCGAGTGCGGCGAAGACGCGGTCTACGCCGCCGCGAGAGCCGTCCACGCCGGCGCCGCCTCGGGCGACGCTTCCAGCAGCCCGCGCAGCTCGAACGCTGGGGCGAACTCCGGCGAGGACTCGACAACTCGAACGAGCGTGCCGCTTTCGGCGGTCTCGAGCTCGATCGCGACGCTGCCGCCGTCGTCCCAGTCGAGGACGAGTCGCTCCGCCTCCTCGAGCTCGCGCACGACGGCGTGGCGCTCGTCACCGTCGCCCCAACGGAAGACTCCCTCGCCGCCGGGGCGCGCGTCGAGCTCGACCTCCGACGCGAACCACTCCTCGAGCCGCTCCGGCTCGGTCAGCGCCTCCCAGACCTCGTCGGGCGCCTCCGGCACCAGGATCTCCCGCTCGACGTTCATCGCCCGACCTCCCTTGGCATTTGCGCAACCTATTAGTTGCGTATTAATGTGCAACCAATGAGTAGCGTATCGAATCACCTCGTGCCCATGGTCGTGGAGTCGGACGGCCGCTTCGAGCGCTCGTTCGACATCTTCTCGAGGCTCCTGCGGGAGCGGATCGTGTTCCTCGGCACCGAGGTCGAGTCCTCGGCGGCGAACCTCGTGGTCGCGCAGCTTCTCTTCCTGGAGGCGGAGGACCCCGACACGGACATCCGCATGTACATCAACTCGCCCGGCGGCGACGTCTATGCCGGAATGGCCATGTACGACGCGATGCAGTTCGTGAAGCCGGACGTGCAGACGTACTGCGTCGGAATGGCGATGTCGATGGGCGCGCTGCTGCTGGCCGGCGGCGCGGCCGGCAAGCGCTTTGTCTTGCCGAACTCGAAGGTGATGATCCACCAGGGCTCGGGCGGGTTCCGCGGGACGCCGGCCGACATCCAGATCGCCGCGCGCGAGATCCTATCCCTCACCCGCCGCTACGCGGAGGTGATCGCGCATCACTCGGGCAAGGACGTCGAAGAGGTGATGCGCGACATCGACAGAGATCGCTTCCTCGAGCCCGGGGAGGCCGTCGAGTATGGGCTGGCGGACTCGGTGCTCACGTCGCGCAACGGCGACGGCGACTAGAGGGGTTCTTTGGCGAAAGGCAGGCTAAGCCGCCGGCGCACGCTGCTCGCCCGCTGAGCAGCGTCCTCGATCACGCGAATAGGCCCGTTCCCGGCCGACCTCGCCGTACGTCAGCCAGGAGCCGAGCGAGATCTCGGACACATCAGATCGCTCGAGCCAAGCTGCCTCCGGCGCACGGCCTCGACGCTAACGGTTAGCGTCCGCGCCGTGGCGCAGCTCGACGCGATCGGGATCGTCTCCTCCGACCTCGGCCGCACGCGCGCCTTCTACGCGCTGCTCGGGATCGAGTTCGGCGAGGGCGACGACCACGTCGAGGCGACCATGCCGAACGGGCTTCGCCTGATGGTCGACACCGAGGACGTCATGCGGAGCTTCCGGCCGGAGTGGACCCGCGAGACCGGCAACCAGCTCGCCCTCGCCTTCGCGTGCGACAGCCCGGCCGACGTGGACGCGGTCTACGCGCGAGCCGTCGAGGCGGGCTTCGAAGGCGAGAAGGAGCCGTGGGACGCGTTCTGGGGCCACCGCTACGCCCAGCTCCGTGACCCGGACGGCGTCGGGGTCGACCTGTTCGCGGCGCTCTGACCACAGCGCTTGTCGAGGAGGAGGTCGAGCTCGCGCCCGACGTGCGCCTCGCGATCCTGCGGCCGCCGAGCCCCGAGGAGCTGATCGACGAGGCTACGTTCGACGAGGAGGAGTTCCTGCCGTACTGGGCCGAGCTGTGGCCCAGCGGTCTCGCGCTCGCGCGGCACATCGCCACGCGGGAGCTCGGCGGATTGCGGGTGCTCGAGCTCGGCTGCGGTCTCGGGCTCCCGGCGCTCGCCGCGGCGCAGCGCGGCGCCGACGTGCTCGCGACCGACTGGGCGGACGACGCGATCGAGCTGCTGCGCCGGAATGCCGAGCGCAACGAGGTCTTCCTGCGCGTTGCGCGCGTGCGCTGGAGCGAGCCGGAGCCGCTGCTCCGCGCTGCGCCGTGGGATCTCGTCCTCGGCGGGGATCTCCTCTATGAGGCACGGAACGCCGAGCAGCTCGCCGAGCTCCTGCCGGCGCTCGGCGGCGAGGTGCTGCTGGCCGAGCCCGGGCGTCCGTACGCGAAGGAGTTCCTCGAGCGGTTCCACGCCGAGCCGGTCGGCGAGCGGATCTACCGGCTTGCAGTGCGCTGACTAGTCGTTGAGCCCGAGCACCACTCCCGGGCTGGGAATCGACTGCGGCTCGCCAAGGGGGGAGACCGCGGTTCCGACTGCGAAGAACTCGATCACGTGCGCGCCCCAGCCGTGGCTCTTCTCCACGAGCTGGACGCCGACGATCCCTTCCGCCTGTAACTGCTTCGCCTCGCTCTGCATCCGCTCCATCGCGAGCTCGCGAGCGTCGTAGAGCGCCTGGGTGAAGTTCTGGAGCTCGACGTTCTGGCCGACGTTCTTCATCGCCTTCCACATCGACTGGTGGGCGACGTGGTAGACGCACGACCCCATCACCAGCCCGAGCGGGCGGTGGCCGCTCTTCAGGAGCGTCCAGAAGTCCTGCCCCGAGAGGTCGCTCGTGAACGGCCGTCCGTTCGGCGCGCGATGCAGAACGCCGTCGCGGTGCTTGATCGCGGTTCCGATTGCGATGAACTCGGCCATGTCCGGCCCCCACTCATAACGGCCGACGTCCAGCCGGACGCCTACCACTCCGTCCGCGCCGAGCTGGTCGGCTTCCTCTTCCATCCGCGTCATCGCCAGCTCGCGGGCGTTATACATCGCCTGTGACAGCACCTCCATCTCCTGGCTCTGATTGAAGCGCGACTGCTGGAAACCGATGTGGTAGATGCAGGAGCCGACCACGAATCCGAGCGGCTCGAACCCGGCCTCCTTGACCAACAGGAACTCGTTGACCGAGAGGTCGCTCGTGAACAGATGGTCGCTGCGTAGCTCTGCTATGCGCTCCTGACCATGTTCTGTCAGGCCCTCGGTCGACTGCGGGTCGTAGCTCATGACGCTCCCTTCTTGGGCTTGAATCAGCCGCTCAGCAGTTTCTCAAGCGCGAGGCGTCCGCGCTCGCTACGGTCCGCCTCTGCGACCACCTCGGCCGCCAGCGAGTCGATCCATTCGTCGACGCCCAGCTCCTCGCTTTTCAACGTGATCCCACGCACGACGGACGAGCGACGTGCCGAGAACGTCCCGTCGTCGTGCCTCAACTCGTAGCGACCGTCACCCAGCTCGACTGTGACCTGGCGCACGCTCCCTTTCCCGAGCATGCCGGCCCGCCGCACGCGGCAACGGCCGGGGAACGACTGCTCGAGCTTCGTCGCCAGGGACTCGACGAAGACGCGCAGGTCGGCGGCGTCCGCTCGCAAAGAGGCCGCGACCAGATCGAAGTTGGGCGCCTCGTCCACCGCGCAGATCGTAGGCGCTGGGTAGCCTGC
>DASXKE010000183.1:0-11967 GCA_036496985.1 Gaiellaceae bacterium
GTCGACGGAGAAGCCTGCGTCCTCGAGCTCGCATGCAAGACCTCTTCCCAGGCGAGCTCGGCCCCGGCCGCGTCGGGCTCGACGAGCGCGAGCGACGGGCAGGTGGCGAGCCCCTCCCCCAGCCGCATCCCGGGCCGCACGCCGGCTGCTTCGGCGGCCGCCGTCACCGGCCCGAGCAGCGGCTCGCCCTGCGGCTCGGGAGCCAGCGCGGCGGGGCGCAGCGCGAGCGACGGAGTCCGTCGCAACGCGGCCTTCAGCTCGAGCCCTGGGATGACGAGACAGGCGATCACAGGAACGTATGTTCTATACGAACACGTGTTCTCCTGTCAAGACGGCACCATGAATTCGGTGGAGCGGGTGCGGATCGACAAGTGGCTGTGGGCCGCGCGCTTCGCGAAGACGCGGAGCGCTGCGACCGAGCTCGTCCTCGCCGGCCACGTCAAGGTCGGCGGCGAGCGAGTCAAGCCCGCGCGCGACGTGACGACGGGCGACACGGTCGAGATCCGGCTCGGCCAGACCCGGCGCGTTGTCGTCGTCGTCACCGGTCTCGCCGACCGCCGCGGACCGGCGAAGGCCGCCGCGATGCTCTACGAGGAGACGCCCGCCTCTCGTGAGGAGCGCGAGCGGCTCGCGCTCGAGCGGCGGCTGGCACGGCCGCTCGGCGCCGACCTCGGCGCGCGTCCGACGAAGCAAGAGCGGCGGCGGCTCGACGCTCTGCGCCGCGGACAGCGCCGTCGGTGAAACGTGTCGTCCCGCTCCGCGGCCGTCAACCCCGGCTCGCGCCGCTGGCGGCCGTCGCGGCTCTCGCCGAGCTGTCATCGGCGTAGAGTCGCGCGTACAAGCGACAGGAGGCTTTCGATGGCACTGGCACGCGTCGTAACATTCGAGGGAGTCGGGTCGGACCGCATCGCACAGATGTCAGGCGACATCCGGAACAGCGAGCCGCCGGAAGGGATGCCGCCGAGCGAGCTCCTTGTGCTCCACGACCCCGATTCCGAGCAGGCGGTGGCGATCGTCTTCTTCGAGAGCGAGGACGACTATCAGAAGGGACACGAGATCCTCGACGCCATGCCCGCGTCGGACACGCCGGGCGGGCGCACGTCGGTCAAGAAGTACGACGTCGCAGTCCGCATGTCGACGTTGGCTGGCTAGAGCGTCACCTCGGCCGCGGGGCCGACGCGGCGGACGTAGCGCGGGGCGACGTCGAGAGCGTTCTCCTGCGCACACCGCTCGACGTCGGCCTCGAGGCCGTGCCGCCGCAGGTTCGCGGCGCTGCGGCTCCCGCCCAACCCCTCCAGCGCGTTCGGGAAGCTGTGCGCCAGCAGGATCGCCGCGCGGGCCGAGTCCGCAGGCTCGCCGCCGAGCGCCTCGGCGATGCGGCCGGCACAGTAGGCGTCGTCGAGCGCGAGCTCGCCGAGCACGCCGGCGCAGAGCACTGCGACGTCCTCCCCGCTCTCGCGCGCGGCCGCGGCGACCGCGTCGAGGTTGAGGAGCGAGCCGACATAGACGCGCTCGAACCGCTCGGCGGCGGCAACGAGGAGCCGCGTCCCGTTCGTCGTGGTGAGGATCAACGTCTCGGCAGCGGGCTCTCCTTCGAGCTCGCGCGGCGAGTTGCCGAAGTCGAAGCCCTCGATCGCCTGCAGCCGCTGCTCTCCCGCGAGCTTCGCAGGGCCCTCGCTCTCGACGAGCGCCCGCGCATCGTCGACCTCTGCACAGCAGAGGATTCGCCGGTACCCCGACGCGAGCGCCTGGCACATGGTCGAGGTCGCGCGGAGCACGTCGACGACGATCCCGACGGGCGCGGGCGTCTGTTCTCCGGGCGTGAAGGCGACATGGACCCGCATCGACCGGACTAGGCTAATCGCGATGTCGACGGTCGAGACCCGCTACTGCTACCGGCATCCCGACCGCGAGACGGGGCTTTCGTGCTCGGAATGCGGCCGGCCGATCTGCGCCGACTGCGCGAACTTCGGGCCTGTCGGTGTCCGTTGCCCGGATCACGCGACGAATGCGCGCCGTGGCGCTGCCCCGCGCATCAAGCCACCGCAAGTGCGGCGCGCGCCCGGCATCGCCCTCTCGACTGGCCAGGCGCCGGTCACCTACACGCTGATCGCGCTGAACGTCGTGATCTACCTCATCGGAGCCAGCCAGGGCGGCACCCTCAGCCAGGCGGGGAACAGCATCTTCCAGCAGGGCTCGCTCTACAACAAGATGGTGCTCTTCGGGCCGTACGTGCCGCACGGCGGTTGGTACCGGCTCGTGACCGCGATGTTCCTGCACGAGAGCCTCCTCCACATCGGGTTCAACATGTACGCGCTGTTCGTGATCGGGAGGGTGGTCGAGCAGTACCTCGGCACCGCGCGCTACATCGGGCTGTACTTCGTCTCGGGCCTCGCAGGTTCCGCCGGAGCGCTCCTCGAGGCTCCGACGGTGGCGGGACTCGGCGCGTCAGGTGCGATCTTCGGGATCCTCGGCGCGATGCTCGTCATCGAGTGGCAGGTGACCGGCAGCCTCGCCCGCGGCCAGGCGCTGTGGTTGATCGTGATCAACCTCGGCCTCTCGTTCGTGATCCCGGGCATCTCGTGGGGCGCACACGTCGGCGGCCTGATCGGTGGGATCCTCGTCATGCTCGCGTACGCGCACTGGCGCGGCGGGCGTGCGCAGTACGGCCAACTCGGGCTCGGCGGGATCGTCGGCCTCGTCGTCGTCGCGGCGGGCAGTGTCGCGATCGCCTACTTCCGCGTGCGCGGTTACGCCTAGCCGTCAGCCCGTGGACGGGAGCGGCAGCGGCTCGGGCCGCCCCATCGCATAGAGGCTCGGCATCCGGTCCCCGCGCCGACGCCGAGGCGCCTTCTGTCACCCGCCGGCCTGGACGTACTGGGCGCGGTTCGCCTCTTTCAGCACCGCCTGGGCTGCGGCGAGGCGGGCCAGCGGGACGCGGTACGGCGAGCAGCTCACGTAGTCGAGCCCGATCCGATGGCAGAACTCGACCGAGGAGGGCTCGCCGCCGTGCTCGCCGCAGATGCCGAGGTGGATCTCGGGCTTCGTCCCCCTCCCCCGCTCGACGGCGATCCGCATCAGATCGCCGACGCCGTCCTGGTCGAGCACCTCGAACGGATTCCGCTCGAGCACTCCGTCCTCGAGGTAGAAGGTCAGGAACTTCCCTTCGGCGTCGTCCCGCGACATGCCGAGCGCCGTCTGCGTCAGGTCGTTCGTGCCGAAGGAGAAGAAGTCGGCGACCTCGGCAATCTCGTCGGCGCGCAGCGCGGCGCGCGGCAGCTCGATCATCGTCCCGCAGAGGTAGTCGAGCCCCGGCGCCTCCTCGTCCATCACGCGCTCGGTCAGCTCGCGCAGCCGGCGCAGCTCCTCGCGGAAGCCCACGAGCGGATGCATGATCTCGACGAGCGGCGCCTCTCCAGCGCGCTCCTGCACCGCTCTGGCAGCGCGCGCGATCGCGCGCACCTGCATCTCGTAGATCTCGGGCCACTGGATCCCGACCCGGCAGCCGCGTGTGCCTAGCATCGGGTTGGCCTCGTGCAGCTGGCGGATGCGGCGGCGCATGCGCTCGTCCGTCGCGTCCTCTTCGCTCGGCAGGAACTCGTGCAACGGAGGATCGAGCAGCCGGATCGTGACGGGCAGCCCCGCCATCGCCTCGAAGATCGCCTCGAAGTCGGACTGCTGGAACGGGAGAAGCCGGTCGAGCGCCTCGCGGCGGCCTGCCTCGTCGCCCGCGAGGATCATCTCCTGCACCACCGGCAGCCGCTCCTCGCCGAAGAACATGTGCTCGGTGCGGCAGAGGCCGATGCCCTGCGCGCCGAACTCGCGCGCCTTCGCGGCGTCGTCGGCGTTGTCGGCATTCGTGCGCACCTGGAGGCGGCGCAGGTCGTCGCCCCACTCGAGGATCGTCTCGAAGTCCTCGTTGATCGCGGGCGGAACGAGCGACACCTCGCCGACGATGACGCGGCCCGTGCCGCCGTCGATCGTGATCACATCTCCCTCGCGCAGCTGGTGCCCGCCGATGCGGACGGTCTTCGCGCCGGTGTCGATGTCGAGGTCCTCGCAGCCGGCGACGCACGGCTTGCCCATGCCTCGCGCGACCACGGCCGCGTGCGAGGTCATGCCGCCGTGTGCGGTGAGCACGCCCTGGGCCTGGATGAGGCCGTGGATGTCGTCGGGCGTCGTCTCCCAGCGGACGAGGATCACGGGCTCGCCGGCCTTGCCGGCCTCCTCGGCGCTGTCGGCGTCGAGCACGATCTTGCCGCTCGCCGCGCCGGGCGAGGCGTTGAGCCCTTGCGCCGCGACCTCGAAGGTCGCGTCCGGATCGAGGCGCGGATGCAGCAGCTGGTCGAGCTGCGCCGGGTCGATCCGAGACACCGCTTCGTCTCGTTCGATGAGCTCTTCGCGCGTCATGTCGACGGCACAACGGATGGCGGCGGCAGCCGTCCGTTTCGCCGTGCGCGTCTGGAGGAGGTAGAGATGTCCCTGCTCGACGGTGAACTCGATGTCCTGCATGTCGCGGTAGTGGCGTTCCAGCGAATCCATCGTCTCGAGCAACTGGTCGTACGCCTCGGGCATGTGCCCGCGCAGCTCCGCGAGCGGCTGCGGCGTGCGAACCCCTGCGACGACGTCCTCACCCTGAGCGTTGATGAGGTATTCGCCGTAGACGCCCTGCTCGCCGGTCGAGGGATCGCGCGTGAAGCAGACGCCCGTCGCCGAGTCCTCGCCTTTGTTTCCGAAGACCATCTGCACGACGTTGACCGCCGTGCCTAGGTCGTCGGGGATCGAATACATGCGCCGGTAGACCTGAGCGCGCGAGGAGTTCCACGACTCGAAGACGGCCGTGATCGCGCGCCGCAGCTGCTCGCGCGCGTCCTGCGGAAACCCGTTACCCGTCTCGCGCTCGTAGATCTCTCGGGCCTTCTCGACCGAGTCGTCGACGCTGAAGCTCTCGTGCGGGATGTCGTCGACGGTCTCGCCGAACATCTGGATCAGGCGGCGATAGCAGTCGCGCGCGAACTCCTCGTTGCCCGTCGTTTGCGCGAGGCCCGCGACCGACTCGTCGTTGAGCCCGACATTGAGGATCGAGTCCATCATCCCCGGCATCGA
Source organism: Gaiellaceae bacterium (assembly GCA_036496985.1). Classification (GTDB taxonomy): domain Bacteria; phylum Actinomycetota; class Thermoleophilia; order Gaiellales; family Gaiellaceae; genus Palsa-739. The sequence continues at coordinate 5,107 of DASXKE010000183.1, forward strand.
GATCGCCGCGCCGGAGCGGACCGAGACGAGCAGCGGGTCGTTGGGGTCGCCGAAGCGCTTGCCCGTGCGCTCCTCGAGCCGCGCGATGTGCTCAGCGATTTCCTCGTCGAGCCCTTCGACCTCGCCGCCGGAAGTCATGAAGGCGCGGCAGGCGTCGGTCGTGATCGTGAATCCGGCCGGTACCGGGATCCCGAGCTGCGTCATCTCGGCGAGGCCGACACCCTTGCCGCCCAGCAGGTCGCGGCCACCGTCGGAGGGCTCGTCGAAGTCGTAAACGAAGCGCGTCATTGGCCGCAGATGTTGTCATACGCCTCCCGATGCCCAGCCAAACGATCGTCGCCGCCGGCTCGCGTCCTGACGCCCAGCTCTTCGAGTACGTGCTCGGCCTTGCACGCGGACCGCGTGTGCTTCTCGACTGCACTGCGTCGCCCACGTTCGACGGAGTACTCGATCTACCGGTCGCGCCGACGCGCCTCTCGTTCTGGCCGTGGCCGCCGGAGGATCTGCGCGAGCTCGCGCTCTCGCACGACGTGATCCTCGTCTGCGGCGGGAACACGGCGAACCTGCTCGCGGTCTGGCGCGTCCACGGCTTCGACGAGATCCTGCGCGAGGCGTGGGAATCGGGAGTCGTCCTGTCCGGCTGGAGCGCCGGGATGATCTGCTGGTTTCAGGCGTCCGTGACCGACTCATTCGGCCCGCAGCTCGCCGGGCTGCACGACGGGCTCGGCTTCCTGCCGGGCAGCGCCTGTCCGCACTACGACGCCGAGGAGCTCCGGCGCCCGGTCTACACGAGTCTTGTCGCCGACGGCTTCCCACCCGGGCTCGCGCTCGACGACGCGGCCGCCGCGCGTTTCGACGGCATCGAACTGGCCGAGGTCGTGGCGAGCGCGCGCGGCGCAGCCGGCTATCGCGTCGAGCCCCGCGTCGAGGAGCAGCTCGAGACGCGGCTCCTGTCGTGAGCGTCAGGCGGCGCGGCGGCGGCGTCTGAACTCAGCGACCCAGGCAAGCGTCCGCAGCCCGATCCAGACCGGCGTCAGAAGGACGTAGAAGACAAGGTCGCCGATCAGGAGGACAAATCCCCAAAGGCCCCAGCGCCACAGCGGGATGCGCGGCTTGGCGTTCAACGAGCCGCCTCTGCGTTCGCCTCGCCGGCTCGCTCCTCGACGACGCGGAGGATGCGATGCGCCGTCTCTTCGATCGACAGCTCGGAGATGTCGATCACCGGACACTTGAGGCGCCGATGGAGCTTCTTGGCCTCCTCGAGCTCCTCGTAGATCTCGGCCAGCTCGGCGTATTGCCGGTTGCGGCCCGGAGCGCCCATTGCGCGCACGCGGGCACGGCGGATCTCGGCGAGCCGGTCGGGGTCGATCGTCAGGCCGACCACCTTGGCGCGGTCGACCTCGAACAGCTCCGGCGGCGGCGCGATGCCCTTCACGACGGGGACGTTCGCGGCCTTGTGGCCGAGATACCCCAGATAGATCGAGAGAGGCGTTTTCGAGGTGCGCGAGACGCCGACGAGCACGACGTCGGCTTCGTGCAGGCCGTGCGCGACGCCGTCGTCGTAGCGGACGGCGAACTCGATCGCCTCCATCCGCCTGAAGTAGGCAGAGTTGAGCGGCGGTCGCGAGCCCGGCGTCATCTTCGCCGCCTGGCCCGAGACGCGCGCGACCGCGTCGATCGGCTGGCCGAGCAGATCGCAGTAGTGGAGGCGCGCGCGGCGGCAGAGCGTTCGCATCGCTTCGCGAAGCTGCGGCTGGACGAGCGTGTAGACGACGACGGCTGGGCGCCCGCGCATGCGGTTGACCGCGAGTTGGAGGTCGTCTTCCGACTCGACCCGCGGATGGCGAATTTCGACGAACTCTTGCTCCGGGAACTGCGCCTCGAGCGCCTGGACGAGCCGCGCGGCCGTTTCGCCGGTGGCGTCGGAGACGACGTGAAGCTCGACCGGCGGGTTCGGCATGGGCGGTCAGCCTAACCGGGAGATGCTGTGCCTTCTTCACCGTCCCAAACCCCCACCCACCCGGGGGAGCGAGATTACGCGGGCACCGGTGACGGCGGCGTCGAGACTTCGTGCCAGGCTCGCGCCAACCGCCTGGGTAGGCTCCGGCCATGGCCGAGAGCGCGCAACCGGTGACGATGGACACGATCGTCTCCCTCTGCCGCCGCCGCGGCTTCGTCTTCCCGTCCTCCGAGATCTACGGCGGCCTCGGCTCGACGTACGACTACGGCCACTACGGCGTCCTGACGAAGAACAACATCCGCTCGCTCTGGTTCCGCGCGATGGTGCAGGAGCGCGACGACATCGTCGCCCTCGACTCCGCGATCATCCTCAACCCACGCGTCTGGGAGGCGTCCGGCCACGTCGCCGGATTCACCGACCCGCTCGTCGACTGCCGCACGTGCAAGCTCCGCTTCCGCGCAGACCAACTCGAGCACGCACGCTGCGGCCGCAAGCCGAGCAAGCGGCCCGGCGAGACGCCGGACTGCGACCTCACCGAGCCCCGGCAGTTCAACCTCATGTTCGAGACGCACGTCGGCGCGCTTCAGGACGAGAGCTCCGCCGCGTATCTCCGCCCCGAGACCGCCCAGGGCATCTTCATCAACTTCAAGAACGTCTCGCAGCTCGCGCGGCGCAAGCCGCCGTTCGGGATCGCACAGACCGGCAAGTCGTTCCGGAACGAGATCACTCCGGGCAACTTCCTCTTCCGCGTCCGCGAATTCGAGCAGATGGAGATGGAATTCTTCGTTCCGCCTGCCGACGCGACCACCTGGTTCGAGTACTGGCTCGACCAGCGGCTCAGCTGGCATCGGAGCCTCGGCCTCCGCGACGAGAATCTCCGCACGCGCGCCCACGACGAGGAAGAGCGCTCGCACTACTCGACCGCGACGAGCGACATCGAGTACCTCTACCCCATCGGCTGGCAAGAGCTCGAAGGCGTCGCGAACCGCGGCGAGTTCGACCTCACCCAGCACACCGAGCACTCGGGCACCAAGCTGGAGTGGATCGATCCCGACGGCAACCGCTACACGCCGCACGTGATCGAGCCCGCCGTGAGCATCGAGCGCATCTTCGTCGCGCTGCTCTGCGACGCCTATCACGAGGAAGTCGTCGGCGACCGCGAGCGCGTCGTGCTCCGCTTCCACCCCCAGGTCGCGCCGGTCAAGGCCGCGATCCTGCCGCTCATCCCACGCGACGAAGGGATGGCCACGCGGGCTCGTGCGCTCTACGAAGAGCTGCGCCGCCACCACATGGTCGAGCACGACGAGGGCGGCCAGATCGGCAGGCGTTACCGGCGCCAGGACGAAATAGGTACGCCGTGGGCGTTCACCGTCGACGACCAGACGCTGGAGGACGAGACCGTCACGGTGCGGGATCGAGACTCGCTTGCGCAGGAGAGGCTGCCGATCGGAGGCGTGCGCGAGTGGCTCGACGACGCGCTGCAGCGGGACTGGTCGCCGCCGGCATCGCGCTGACGGCCGCCGGCTGCGGCCTCGGCGGTGGGACGAAGACCGCCACGGTCACGCAGACGACGACCCTCACCAGAACCCTGACGGTCACGACGACCGCATCGGTTTCCACCGCGAAGCCATGCGCGGGGACGGGCCTCGAGGGCGTCTTCACCCTGATCCCGGGGAGCTCCGGCGCCGGCCAGATCGGATACACGCTGACCGTGAAGAACACCTCGCAGGTTCCGTGCTCCCTCCACGGCGTCCCGCGGGGGACGTTGGTGGGCGCAAGCGGCGCTGCGCTTCCGACCCACGTGAAGTCGGCCGGAGGCGTCGGTCGGCAGATCGTGCTGCCGCCCGGAGCGTCCGCGACCGCTCAGGCGCGGTTCTCGCCGGACGTCGCCGGGACCGGTGACTCTCAGTCCGGTGCCTGCCAGCCCGTGGCACGCACCTTCCAGTTGAGCGCCGGCGGCAACGTCGCCGAGGCAGAGATCCAGCCGCCCACGAGCGTGTGCGAGCAAGGCACGCTCAACTTCGAGCCGTTCGCCTACGCTCGTTAGGCGCTCAGCGTTCTCAGCCGGAAACCGCCGTGGTACTCGTACGAGGCGGTGACCACGCGCAGGGCGTCCCTCTGCGCGCGCTCGGAGAGGCCGAGTCGAGCGGCATCCGCGAGCGGCCGCCCGAGTAGCGACTCGATCCCTGCGATCCCGTCCGGAGCGAGGGCGAGCGCTTCGCTCGACGGCGCGCAGCGCGCACAAACCGCTCCACCGGCGCGTGTCGAGTAGCCGGCGAGTTGCTCCTCCGCCCCACACTCGGCGCAGGCCGAGACGTGCGGCAGATAGCCCGCGAGCCAGAGCAGCTTGAGCTGGAACGCGAGCCCGAGTGGGTCGAGAGTCGGCCGTTCGGCTGCGTGCGGGGTTTCGTCGAGTAGGTCGAGGAACCGGGTCAGCGCGACGAAGGCCCGCTCGTTCGCCTCCTCCTCGCTGAACAGCCGCAGCATCGCCTCCGCACCGATCATCCCGACCGAGAAGCGGTAGTAGTCCTCGCGCGCCTCGCGGTGTGACCGAACGAGCTGCGCCGCCGTCACGGTCTGCAGCTCGCCGCGGCCGCGATGGAGCATGAGCTCGACGTGCGACAGCGGCTCGAGACGCGCGCCGAAGCGCGACTTCGTCTTCCGCACGCCCTTCGCGACCGCGCCGACCCGTCCGTGCGCCTCGGTGTAGAGGTGGAGGACGCGGTCGGCTTCTCCGAGCCGCATCGACCGCAGCACGACGGCTTCCGTGCTGTACGCCGGCCCGGCCATGTCCCGCGAAGTCTAGGGACGGCATCGGGCAGGAACACATGCGCAGCTTTGTGCGTTGTAAGTGGTGATGCCACGCATTCGGATGTATACGACCCGCTGGTGCGGCTTCTGCGTTCGGGCGAAGACCCTCCTCGATTCGCGCGGGATCCCGTACGAGGAGATCTTCCTGGACGACGATCCTGCGTTTCGGCAGACCGTGTTCGAGGCGACCGGCGGCCGGACCGTGCCTCAGATCCTCGTCGAGTGTGCTGGAAGCGCCGCCGGCAAAGCCGGCGACGCCCGCCAAGAGACCCCGGGCGCCGAAGGCGCCCGGTGGACGCCGATCGGCGGCTACACCGAGCTCTGGCGGCTCGACCGCGAAGGCCGCCTCGAGGAGCTGCTCGCCGCCTGACCCTGAGCCGGATCCTCCGGCTGGCAGGTAGGACAGAACCACGTGGTGCGGCCTGCGACCTGCGTGCGGACGATCTGCGTCCCGCAGCGATCGCACGGCTCGTCGCGCCGCCCGTAGACGTGGAACTCGTTCTGCATCGAGCCGCCGCTGCCGTCGGGCAGACGGTAGTCGCGCAGCGTCGACCCCTGGCGCGCGAGACCATGTTCGAGCGCCGCGCGAATGCCACGATGCAGCCGTCGTAGCTCGGCCCGGTCAAGGCCGGCCGCCGGACGCAGCGGGTTGATCCGCGCGCGCCACAGCGCCTCGTCGGCGTAGATGTTCCCGATCCCCGCGACCGTTCTCTGGTCGAGGAGCGCTGCCTTCAGCGTCGTGCGGCGGCCCGCGAGACGTTCGCCGAGCCTCGCCGCAGTGAACAGCGTGTCGAGGGGCTCGTCACCCACCCGGGCCTGCAGGTACGCGTCGACCTCGCCCGGCTCGAGCAGCAGCCAGGTTCCGAAGCGCCGGACATCGCGGTACCCGACGTCCGATCCGTCGTCTAGTTTGACAACGGCACGCCGGTGCGGATCGTCCGGGAGCGAACCGTTCGCCGCGTGCAGCAGGCTCCCCGTCATCCGGAGGTGAATGAGCAGAACCCGACCGCTCTGGAACCGAACAACCAGATACTTGCCGCGACGCTCGACCGCTGCGACGCGCTCGCCCTGGAGCTCGGCCGCCACCTCGGCCGGCTCGTACGGACGCACGAGGCGTGGATCGTCGATGCGAACCTGCTCGAAGCGCCGGCCCACGAGCGCCGGCTCGAGCTGCCTGCGAACGCTCTCGACCTCCGGCAGCTCCGGCATTCGGCCAGCCTAGTCGGGCGGTGAGCGCACGCCGAGCGCGCTACGGCGTCACGATCGGCTGCCCGGGGATCCCTCGTGACGGAGCCTTGCCGCCGAGCCAGGCATTCACCGTGGCGCCGACGTCCGCGAACTCGCCCTCGTGGATCCGACCGGCTGCGTTCCGCCCTTCGACGTAGGCGAGCAGGAGGGCGTACTCGCGCGAGTGGTCGGTGGACGGCGTCGTGGGATCGCAGCCGTGGTCCGACGTGACGACGAGGAGGTCTCCGGGGCGGAGCGCGTCGAGCAGATCGGGAAGCCGATAGTCGAAGTCCTGCAGGCAGCGGTGGAAGTTGACCGGGTCGTTCCGATGCCCCCACAACATGTCCGTCTCCACGAGGTTGACGAACACGAAGCCGTCGTCGAGCTCCCGCAGGAGCCGCTCCGTCTGCTGGATCCCCTCGATGTTCGACTTCGTCGGTAGGGACTCGTCGATGTCGCAGCCGGCAAAGATGTCGCCGATCTTGCCGACGCCGTGCACCTTTTGGCCCGCCTCGCGGACGAGCGTCAGATAGTTCGGGCGGCGTGGCTCGAGCGAGAAATCGTGCCGGTTCGGCGTCCGGACGTAGTTGCCCGGCTCTCCGGTGAACGGCCTCGCAATGACCCGACCGACCGCATGCTTGCCCGTGAGGATCTCGCGTGCGACCCGACAGCCGTCGTAGAGCTCCTCGAGTGGGACAGTGTCCTCGTGGGCCGCGATCTGGAAGACGGAGTCGGCCGAGGTGTAGACGATCCACTTTCCCGTCTTCTGGTGCTCCTCCCCGAGCTCCTGGATGATCTCCGTCCCCGAAGCCGCCTTGTTGCCCAGCACACCGCGGGCGGTGCGGTGCATGAACGGGTCGATG
>DASXKE010000184.1:0-5201 GCA_036496985.1 Gaiellaceae bacterium
CGCCGGCGGGCTTGCCGCTCAGCCGATCCCTTGCCCTCCGGTACGAACGGCATCTCGCCCCACGGCACGTCGTCGACCTGCCACTCCTGGTGCTTCGCCAGGTGGTAGAAGCGAAGGACGCCCGCGTACTCGTCCCGCGCGTCGGGCTCCGAGGGAACAGGCTCGGCGCTCATGCCCCGGACCTTATCCTCCGGCTCGTGTTGGCACTCGTCTTCAGCTACGAGGTCCGCGACGCGGCCGAGTTCGAGCGCGCCTACGGAATGGACGGCGAGTGGGCCGAGTTCTTCCGCCAGGGTCGCGGCTACATCGGAACCGAGCTGCTCCGCGACGTCGAAGTGCCAGGCCGCTACCTCGTCGTCGACCGCTGGGAGTCGTCCGACGCCTACAACTCGTTCGTGGCCGAGCATCGCGATGAGTACATGCAGCGTGTCGACGCCACGCGCTTCCTGTACGACAGCGAGCTCCGCTTCGGCACATTCGAGACGATCTCGACCTAGCCAGTCCACGCATTCCGCAGGAACCGCCCGCGACTGCCTCGCAATGCGAGGCAGATGGCGCTTGAACCAGCCGCATCGCGCGGCGATAATCCCGGACGCCGATGTCCGTCGAGGAACGCGCCAGCGCCGCCGAACGCCTGCTCGCCGAGCGCGAGCGCTTTGTCGCCCGTGGCGTGGCAACGCCGGCCCTCGTCGTCGAGCGCGCCGAGGGAGCCCGCGTCTGGGACGTCGACGGCCGCGAGTTCCTCGACTTTGCCGGCGGAATCGCGTGCCAGAACCTCGGCCACGGCCCCTCGGCGGTCGTGGCCGCGATCCACGAACAGGTCGACCGCTACCTCCACCAGTGCTTCATGGTCGGGACGTACGAGCCGTACATCGAGCTCTGCCGCCGCCTCGACGAGTTGTGGCCCGCGGGCTCGGCAACGAAGTCGATCCTCGTCAACTCCGGCGCCGAGGCGATCGAGAACGCCGTCAAGATCGCGCGCGCCGCAACCGGACGGGCGGGCGTCGTCGTCTTCGACCGTGCCTTCCACGGCCGCACGAGCCTCACGATGGCCATGACGGCGAAGCTCGTCTACAAGGACGGCTTCGGCCCGCTCGCGACCGACGTGTACCGCGCGGCCGCGCCGTATCCGTATCGAGGGATCTCGACTGAGGACGCGCTCGCGAGCCTCGACCTTCTCTTTCAGCAGGACGTCGCGCCGAGCTCCGTGGCCTGCATCGTGCTCGAGCCGGTGCAGGGCGAGGGCGGCTTCATCCCAATGCCGCCGGAGTTCGTGCAGGCGCTGCGCCGAATCTGCGACGACCACGGGATCGTCTACGTCGACGACGAGGTGCAGGCCGGCTGCGGGCGCACCGGCTCGATGTGGGCGATCGAGCAGCTCGGCATCGAACCGGACCTGCTCGTCTCGGGGAAGACGCTCGGCGGCGGCCTGCCGCTCGCGGCGGTCACGGGCCGCGCGGACCTCATGGACGCGGTCCACGTCGGCGGCCTCGGCGGCACGTTCGGTGGGAACCCCGTCGCTTGCGCTGCCGCGCTGGCCGTTCTCGACGAGCTCGCGAAGCCGGACTTCGCGAAGCGGGCTGCGCACGTGGGCTCGCTGCTGCGCGCGCGACTCGAGGAGATCGCGGCCCGAAAGCCTGTCGTCGGTGAAGTGCGCGGTCTCGGCGCAATGCTGGCACTCGAGCTGCGCGAGCCGACTCCCGACGCGGCGAAGGCGACGACCGCGGCTGCGTTCGAGAAGGGCCTGCTCCTCCTCTCCTGCGGCCTCGACGGGAATGTGATCCGGCTCCTGCCGCCGCTGACCGCCTCGGACGAGGAGCTCGAACGAGGGCTACGCCTGCTGGAGGAATCGCTTGGCGACGCTGGCGCCGAGCGCGCCTGAGACCCAGCAGCCGGCGGCTGTTCCGGCCGTTCGCCTGAGCGGCATCCGGCGCGCCTACGGCGACGTGGTCGCTGTTGCGGGAGTCGACCTCGACATCGGCGCAGGCGAGTTCTTCACGCTGCTAGGCCCCTCGGGCTCCGGGAAGACGACGACGCTCCGCGTGATCGCCGGTTTCGAGCGGCCCGACGGCGGCCACGTCGAGCTGCAGGGAGTCGACGTGACGCGCGTCGCGCCGTCGCAGCGCGCCGTGAACACCGTCTTCCAGGACTACGCGCTCTTTCCGCACATGACCGTGGCCGAGAACGTCGAGTACGGCCTCCGCGTCAAGGGCATGTCTCGCAGCGACAGGCGCGCACGCACCCAGGACGTACTCGAACGGGTCCGCCTGCCGGGTCTCGGCGACCGCAAGCCGGTGCAGCTCTCGGGCGGCCAGCGCCAGCGCGTCGCGCTGGCGCGGGCGATCGTCAACGGCCCGCCGGTCCTTCTCCTCGACGAGCCGCTCGGCGCGCTCGACCTGAAGCTGCGGCAGGAGATGCAGATCTTCCTCAAGGCGCTACAGCGCGACCTCGGGATCACCTTCGTCTACGTCACCCACGACCAGGAGGAGGCGCTCTCGATGAGCGACCGCCTGGCCGTGTTCAATGAGGGGCGGATCGAGCAGGTCGGGACGCCCGCGGAGGTCTATGAGCACCCGCAGAATGAGTTCGTCGCCGGTTTCGTCGGTGTCGTGAACGTGTTCGAACGCGACGGGCGAAGGCTCACGGTGCGGCCGGAAAAGATTCGCATGACCGACGAGCACGACGGAGACGGCCAGCCAGGCACGGTGAAGGAGGTCGTCTACCTCGGCATGGTCACCCGCTACACCGTCGACCTCGACGGCGGCGGGAGCCTGTCGGTTGTGCGGCAGAACCTCGAGACGTCCTCGCAGGACGCTCTCTCGGAGCAAGGGAAGCGAGTCCGCCTCTCGTGGCGGCCGGAGCACACGTATGAGATCGAGAAGGAGGGCACGTGAGGAGGATTCGCACGAGACACGTCTTCGCCGGCGGCGTCGTGATCGCAATCGCTACGGCATTCGCCGTGACGGCGGCGACGGTCCGGGCCGGGAGTAACGGCCTGCCGACGTCGATCGGCAAGGGCGAAGGGCAGCTCAACGTGATCGAGTGGGATGCGTACACCGATCCGTCGTTCGCGAAGAAGTTCGAGAACCAGACCGGCTGCATCATCCATCGCAAGAACGCCGGCTCCTCGCAGGAGATGTTCGCGCTCATGCATGCGAACGGCGGAGGCGGAGGCGGCCAGTACGACCTCGTCTCGGCTTCGGGCGACGCGAGCCTGCGGCTGATCTACGCGCACGACGTCCAAGCGGTCAACATCAAGCTGATCCCGAGCTGGAAGCAGTTTCTGCCCCAGTTCCAGTCCCCGCCGCACAACACCGTGAACGGCGTCCACTACGGGGTCTCGGTGCAGTGGGGCCCGAACACCTTCATCTACAACACGAAGAAGGTGAAGCCGGCTCCGACAAACTGGGATCTCCTCTACAGCAAGAAGTACGCGGGGCACATCACGATCCCGAACAACCCGATCCAGATCGCCGACGCGGCGCTCTATCTGGAGAAGACGAAGCCGAGTCTCGGGATCAAGGATCCATACGAGCTGACGCAATCCCAGCTCGCCGCGACCGTGAAGCTTCTCAAGGGACAGAAGCCGCAACTGAAGCGGTTCTGGAACTACGCGACCGACGAAGACACGTCGTTCAAGAACGGCGACGTGTGGCTCGGAGCGGGCTGGCCGTACCAGACGCTGCAGCTCCAGGCGAATCACGTCCCCGTCAAGGAGATCGTCCCGAAGCCGACGACAGGCTGGGCCGACACGTGGATGCTCGCCGCCAAGGCGCCGCATCCCAACTGCGCGTACAAGTGGATGAAGTACGTGACGACGCCGCAGGTCGAGGCGAAGCAGGCGCTCGTCTTCGGCGAGACACCGGTCAACCCGAAGGCCTGCCCGTACATGAACAAGATCCAGAAAGGCTCGTGCGCGGGGTACCACCTCAACGAGCCGGCGTCGTACTACAAGACGATCAAGTTCTGGAAGACGCCCATCCCGCAGTGCGGTTGGACGAAGAAGCAAACGTGCACGGACTACAACGCCTGGGTCCAGGCGTGGGCACAAGTAACGGGGTGACGCTTGGCGGCTGACGCCGGCGCCCTCGAGACGGGCCCGCCGATCCGGCGGGCCCGTCTGCGGCTCACGGGATTCTTCTGGCGGCGGCCCTGGCTGAGGGCCGTCGCTCTGCTGACGCCCCCGCTCGCGGCGTTCCTCGTCGTCTACATCGGGGCTCTCGGCGTGATGTTCGTCTCGTCTTTGTGGACCTCGAACTCCTTCACCGCCGAGATCGAGCACACGTGGACGTTCGCCAACTACCGCATCATCTTCTCGACCGCGAACCCGTATCTCCACATCGCGGGCTTCACGCTCAAGATGGCCGCCGGGGTAACGGTGACGGACGCAATTCTCGCCTTCCCGCTCGCCTTCTTCATGGCCCGGCTGGCGAGCACGCGGACGCGGGCCGTGCTGTTCGTGATGGTGCTGCTTCCTCTCTGGTCGAGCTACCTCGTTCGCATCTACGCGTGGCAGACGATCCTCGCGCACAACGGCGCAATCAACTGGGCGCTCAACGGGCTCGGCCTGCCGGATCAGAGCCTCGCCTACACGAACACGGCGATGTGGATCGTCTACTCGTACGTCTGGCTGCCGTTCATGGTGCTGCCCATCTACGCGGCGCTCGAGCGGATTCCGGAGTCGTACCTCGAGGCGTCGTCCGACCTGGGCGCGCGCGGCTGGCGCACGTTCCGCTCGGTGATCCTGCCGCTTGCGCTGCCCGGAATCGTCGCAGGCTCGATCTTCACGTTCGCGCTGACGCTCGGCGACTACATCACGCCGCTGCTCGTCGGCGGCACGAACTCCACGATGATCGGAAACGTCGTCTACGAGAACTTCGCGACCAACCTTCCGTTCGCCGCGTCCGTCGCGGTGATCCCGATGGCCATCATGGGCGTGTACCTGCTGATCGCGCGGCGGCTGGGAGCATTCGAGGCGCTGTGACGACGCGCGGCACCCGCATCTCGCTCGCAGTCTGGTCGGCGCTCGTGATCGCCTTCCTCTGGATCCCGCTCGTGATCATCGCGCTCTACGCGTTCAACGGCTCGACCCTTCAGGGCTGGCCGATCTCGAACTGGACGCTCCAATGGTTCAGCGTCGCGTGGCACAGCGACGCCCGCGGCGCGTTCGAACTCTCGCTCAAGGTCGGCGCGATCACGAC
>DASXKE010000185.1:0-4849 GCA_036496985.1 Gaiellaceae bacterium
CGGACAGCTCGCCGGCCAGGATGTGGTTCCGCGCGACGAAGCCGAGTGCGAACTGCACGTGACCGAATGCGCCCGTGTCGCGGGCGACCTGGAGTTGGCGCGCCTCCAGAAGGGTTATCGCCTCGTCGTCCCAAAGCTCGAGGGCGACGATGTGGTCGTTCCTCGCCCCGCTGAGCGAGAGCCAGCGATGCCCCTCTTCGCTCACAAGGTCCAGCGCGAGCAGGTGCTCGAGTGCAAGGGCGTAGGCCGGCGCAGCAGCCGCGTACCCCTCGGTCAGGCGAATAGCGAACGCATCGAGCAGGACGTCGACCATCCGGGGCGGAATGGTGCTCGGGGGCGCCCCCCGCGCGGCCGCCGCCACAGCCGTTGCGCCGCCGACGACGTCGATGTCGTTGGCCATCGCGCCGGCGAGCGCCTCGAGATATGTCTCGCGGGCGAGCTCGGAGTCAAGGGGCTCGAGGCGGCTCGCCGCGCGCATGAACAGCCGGCCAGCGTCGTCGGCGCGCCACTGCTCCGCCGCGATCTGGGCGCCGAGCAGATCGACTCGCGCCTGACCGAGCTCGTCGAGAACAGCGACCTCGGTCGAAATGAGCAGGGAGAGAGCATCGTCGAGCGCGCCCGCCGAGAACGTGGTCTGCGCGGCGACCAATGTCCGCTCCGCTCGCCTCACAGGGTCGGGCGTCAGCGCGGCCGCGCGCTCGAGAAACGCGGCTGCGGCGGCGAACCCTCCCCGCGCCTGGGCACGCTCGGCCGAGCGCTCGAGCTCGGCCGCCACCTCTTCGTCAGGCGCTGAGGCCGACTGCGCGAGGTGCCACGCGCGGCGATCCGGATCAGCCTGTGCATCGGTCTCCTCCGCCAGTGCGCGATGAGCAGCGCGGCGCTCCGGCGGGTCGGCCGCCCCGTAGACGGCGGACCGGACGAGAGGGTGGCGAAAGACGACCGAGCCGTCCAGCAGAAGCAGTCCCTCCGACTCGACTGCGGCTGCTGCCGACTCCGGAATTCCCAGCCGGCGGGCGACGCGCCACAACAGAGCCGCGTCGCCCGTTGCATCGGACGCTGCGACCAGCAGCAGGCGCCGAGCGTCTTTCGGAAGCTGTGCCAGCCGTCGCGTAAAACTCTCCTCGATCCGGGCGGAGAGCGGCACCGCCCCGGGAAGTCCGAAGCCACCGGCGAGCTGGGCCGGCGTCAACCCGCGCGGGAGCTCCATGAGTGCGAGCGGATTGCCGCGCGTCTCAGCGACGATTCGCTCCAAGACCCGCTCGTCGAGTCGCGCGGGTAGCACAGACTCGAGGAGCGCTCGCGCGTCGCGGCGGTTCAGCGGCTCGACTCGAAGCTCGCCGACGCCTCGCAGGGTCTCGATCGCCTCCCGCGCGGCGAAGACCATCGCGATCCTCTCCGCCAGCAGGCGGCGCGCCACGAACGCGAGCACGCGCGCCGACGCCCGATCGAGCCACTGAGCATCGTCGACGAGGCAGAGCAACGGCTGCTCGTCAGCGGCTTCCGAGACCAAGTTGAGGACGGCGAGCCCGACCAGAAAGGTGTTCGGAGGCGGCCCAGTGCTGAGGCCGAGCGCGACCTCGAGGGCGACCCGCTGCGGCTCGGGGAGGCGCTCCATCAGATGAAGGCTCGGCGAACAGAGCTGCTGAACCGCCGCGAACGCGAGCTCCATCTCCCCCTCGACCCCGACCGCACGAACCACCGTGAAATCAGTTCCTGCTTCGGCCGCATAGCCGAGCAGCGCAGTCTTCCCGACCCCCGGATCGCCGTAGAGAGCGAGCACGCCGCCGTGGCCGTCACGCGCCGCCTGAAGCACCCGGTCGAGCACGTCACGCTCGCGCTGCCGCCCGAGAAGCTGCATCGCTGGCGCCCTGGTGGCCATCCCGGCAGCATGCCACTGGGGTCACGGACTACGGATTTCCGGGATGCGACCGAAGGTGTGGGGCAGCCACGATCGCTGCCATGACTACTTCGATCATCGGTGTCGGCAACCTCGGAGGCTCGGTCGCGCGACACCTAGTGAACGGCGGCGAGACCGTCGTGCTGGCTGCAGCCGACGACGCCCACGCAAGTGCGCTCGCCGACGAGCTCGGCCCGAATGCGAGCGCTGCCTCAGTGGAAGCAGCCATCGCGGGCTCGGACACCGTCGTACTCGCGACCTGGCTCGACCAGACGAAGGAATACCTCCCGAAGCTGGCGACCCTGCTCGAAGACAAGATTGTCGTTGACCCATCGAACCCGATCGGCTTCGAGAACGGGCGGATGATCCGGACGCTGCCGAAAGGAGAGTCGTCCGGCTCCGTCGTTGCCGGGCTTCTCCCGGCCAGCGCCCACTACGTCAAGGCATTCGGGACACTCGGCGCTGTCGAGCAGCTCGCCACGAGCGCGAACCGCGACCCGCGGGTCGTTCTCCTCTACGCCACCGACGACGACCCGGCGGAGGCGATGGCCCAACGCCTTATCAGGGCGGCCGGCTTCGAGCCGCTGAAGGTCGGGGGTATGGCGGAAGCGGGTCGTATCGAAGGCCCGGACGGAGAGCTCCAGGGACAGATCCTCGATCTCGACGAGGCGCGGGCGACTATCGCCACAGAAGAGGCTCAGGCATGAACACGACCGACACGACATCGCTTCCCGACTACGCGCCGCTGCCGCCCGCGGCTGTCGGACCGGCCTTGAACGAGCAGGGCTACTACGTCGGCCGCGTCGAGCGGAACCTCTACTTCGTCACCGACGGCACCTACATGTGCGCGTTTCTGACGACCTCGGACGGGGTGGTCGTGCTCGATGCCCCGCCGACCCTCGGCAGCAACATCCAGCGTGCGGTCGACGAGATCGCCGCCGAAAACGGCGTCAGCAACAAGGTCGAGTACGTCATCTACACCCACCACCACTCGGACCACGTCGGCGCCGCCTCGCTCTTCCCCAGGAACGCAACACGCATCGGACATGAGGAGACGCGCAAGCTGCTGCTGCGTGACGACGACCCGGCCAGGCCTCCGAACGAGGAGACGTTCCAGGACAACCGCACCCTCGAGATCGGCGGCGACCGCATCGACCTCGCGTACCACGGTCCGAACCACTCGCCGGACAACATCCTCATCCACCTGCCGGACCACGACACGCTGATGCTCGTCGACATCGTCAATCCGGGCTGGGTGCCGATCTACCAGTCCAACCTGAGCGACGACATCCCCGGCTACCTCGAGGCGCCGGCAAACGCGCTCGCCTACTCGTGGACGCACTTCATCGGCGGCCACATGGGCAGGCTCGGCACGCGGGACGACCTCGCGCTCCATCAGGCGTACATGCAGGACATTGTCGACAGCTCGCGGGTCGCGATCGACAGCGTCGACCCGACGCCCTACTTCATGAAGTACGGCGAGAACGTCTGGGCGGCGCTGAAGGGCTATCTCGACGAGTGCGCCACGACGACGGCGGCACCCGTGATCGAGAAGTACACCGGCGTCCTCGCGGCCGCCGACGTGTTCACCGAGGATACGGCGTTCCACGTCATGCAGTCCGTCCGGCTCGACCTCGGCTACGGCACCCAGGTGCACCCATGAGCGGAGAGCCGAAGGATCTTGCCGCGTCCGCGAGGTTGGCCACCGCCGCAGGTGCGTTCGTCTGGCTCGCTCAGCTCGGGCCCCACACCGGCTATGCGGAAGGCGTCCTCGGCCCGCTGATCGTGATCGGAGTCGGGGTCGTCATCGCGCCAGCGATCAACGCCGGAACGCTCGGCGTCGCGCCACAGGACGGCGGGGTTGTCAGCGACCGTCACCGCCGGTCGGCAGCTAGGTGCCTCCGTCGGCACATCGCTGCTAAACACGGTCTTCGCGAGCGCTGTCGCGTCGTAACTCGTGGCGCACACGTCGTCGAGGCTGTCCGCCAGCGCAGGGGCGCTCGCGCACTTTTACGACACGGCCTTTGGGTGGGCGACCGGGATTGCAGCCGCCGGAGCCGTGATCGCCGCCCTTCTCTTGCGGTTGAGGCCCTCTCTAACCCACGAACTTCATCGAGGTGATTCCAATGGCGAGTGCTCCGATACGCGACCCACTCGGCGACCACCTGCTCACGCCCAAGAACGCGGCGCTGCTCCTGATCGACTACCAGCCCCCGCAGTTTTCGGCCGTCAACTCGATCGACCGTGGCTTGTTGCTTGAGAACATCGTCTCGACCGTGAAGACGGCGAAGGCGTTCGGACTGCCGATCGTCCACTCGACGATCAACGTCGCGACCGGTCGCAGCGAGTCGACGGTGCCGAGGCTCGCCGAGCTACTCGAGGAGAGCCCGCCAATCGACAGGACGTCGACCAACGCGTGGGAGGACGCCGACTTTCTCGCCGCCGTGCGCGCCAACGGTCGCCGCAAGCTGATCGTCTGCGCGCTCTGGACGGAGATCTGCATGGCCTTCCCGGCCCTCGATGCCCTGCGCGAAGGCTACGACGTCTATCCCGTCGCCGACGCGATCGGCGGCACGAGCGACGAGGCCCACCGCATCGGCCTCGAGCGAGTCGTCCAGGCCGGCGCGCAGCCGGTCACCTGGGTCGCCCTCGCCGTCGAACTCCAGCGCGACTGGGCTCGCGAGGAAACCGTCGCAGACGTGATTCAGATCGTGCTCACCGACCGGTTGCTAAAGGCCAACCAGGACTGAGGGAGGACCCGTGGCAAGCAGCGAGCCCAGTTACTTCAGCGCCTACGAGAACTTCGCTCTCGAGAGATCCTCGAGCGGTGTCCTCACCGTTCGGCTCCACACGAACGGCGGACCAGCGGTGTTCACGGGAACGACGCACCACGACTTCCCGCGCCTGATCGAAGAGATCGCCTACGACCAGGACAACACCGTCATGGTCCTG
>DASXKE010000186.1:0-34592 GCA_036496985.1 Gaiellaceae bacterium
GTGCACCGCAGCGACGTCGAGTCGGCCGGGGAGGTTCCCCTGCGCCGGCACCGTGTCGACGTGGCCCGCGAGAGCGACCGGCGCGCCGGGGTCTCCCCAGACGATCGCCTCGCCGTCGTCGTAGAGCGGCTTACCCGGGAGGAGGCTCCGCACGAGCTCCATGGCTGCGGCTTCATGGCGGCTCTCGGAGGGTAGGTCGACGAGCTCGAGCGTTCTGGACGCGAGGTCGGAGGCAGGCACGGCAGGAGTCATAATGACCGTCGGATGGAGGTGAGACAGCCCGATCGCTCCTGGGCGGCCGAGCCCGAGCGTGGGCTCCTCCTTGCTGTGCTCGCACCCGGAGTCGACGGAGCGGACGAGCTGGCCGAGCTCGAGGAGCTCTCGCGCACGGCTCGCGTCGAGCCGGTGGGCCGTGTCGTGCAGCACCGGCGGCTCGCCGACGCGCGCACGTACGTCGGCAAGGGCAAGCTCGAGGAGCTCAAGCAGGTCTACGGCGATGCCCGCGCGGACGTCCTGATCGTCGACGACGAGCTCAGCCCGCCCCAGCAGCGGACGCTCGAGAACGCGCTCCAGGCGAGAGTCGTCGACCGGACGCAGCTGATCCTCGACATCTTCGCCGAGCACGCCGTGAGCGCCGAGGGGAAGCTCCAGGTCGAGCTCGCACAGCTCGAGTACAACCTGCCGCGGATGCGGGGGATGTGGCAGCACCTCGAGCGCCTCGGCGGCGGCACCGGCGGCCTCGGCGCCGGCGTCGGCACCCGTGGCCCTGGCGAGTCCCAGCTCGAGACGGACCGGCGGCTCGCGCGCAGGCGGATCACGCAGCTCCGAGAGCGGCTGCGCAAGCTGAGCAAGCAGCGCGACGTCCGCCGCAAGGAGCGGCGCCGCACCGAAACGCCGACGGTCGCGCTCGCCGGGTACACGAACGCCGGCAAGTCGACCCTTCTCAACGCGCTCACCGACGCCGACGTCTCGGTGCGCGACCGCCTGTTCGAGACGCTCGACCCGGTGACGCGCGGTTTCGAGCACGAGGGCCGCCGCTATCTCGTCACCGACACCGTCGGTTTCGTCCGGCGCCTGCCGCATCAGCTCGTCGAGGGCTTCGCGGCGACGCTTGAGGAGACGCTCGTGGCCGACCTCGTGCTCCACGTCGTCGACGGAGCCGCATCCGAGCAGCAGCTCGTGGAGCAGATCGCGGCGGTCGACGGCGTCCTGCGAGAGATCGGCGCGAATGACCTCCCGGTCGAGCTCGTCGTCAACAAGATCGACGCCGTCGACACGCTCGGCCGGCGACGGCTCGCGAACCGCTACCCCGACGCGCTGCAGATCTCCGCCCTCACCGGCGAGGGGCTCGACGAGCTGCGCGCGCGCATCGCCGAGCGATTCGGCGAGCGGTTCGAGCGGGTGCGTCTCCTTCTTCCGTACGACGAGGGTGCGCGCCTGAACGAGCTGTACGCACTCGGCGCGCCCATCGACGAGCGCGAGGACACGGCCGAAGGGGTCCTCGTCGTCGCGCGGCTCCCACGGCGCGAATTGCGTCGCTTCGCGCCGTATGTCGTCGCCGAGGAGGCCCCGAGGCGCCGCCGGACGGGCGCGTGACGGAGCTGCAGATCAAGCGCGTGCACGCAGACGCGACGCTGCCGACGCGCGCGTACGACGGCGACGCTGGCCTCGATCTGTCCGCCTGCGAGCGCGTCGAGCTCGGACCGGGGGAGCGCGCGATGGTCGCGACCGGCCTCAGCGTCGCGATCCCCGACGGGCACGCCGGCTTCGTCCAGCCCCGCTCGGGCCTCGCGGCGCGTCACGGCATCTCCGTCTTGAACTCGCCTGGATTGATCGACGCCGGCTATCGGGGCGAGCTCAAGGTCGTGCTCGTCAACACGGACCGGACCGAGACGTTCGTCGTCGAGCCGGGCATGCGGATCGCGCAGCTTGTGATCGTTCCGGTCGTCGTGAGCGAGCTCAGGGAGGTGACCGAGCTGCCCGACAGCCAACGCGGCGAGCTGGGCTTCGGCAGCTCGGCCCACTGATGACGCTCGAGCCTCGCCTCCGGGTCTCGGCTCTCCTCCGCTGGGAAGGCCGGATCCTCCTCTGCCGCCACGAGAAGTCTGGGCGCGGCGAGTACTGGCTGCTTCCGGGCGGCGGCGTCAACGGCGGCGAGAGCCTCGTCGAGGCGCTGAGGAGGGAGCTGGAGGAGGAGGTCGCGATCGGCGAGGACCTCACCTTCGAGGGTCCTGTCGCCGTCGTCGACTCGATCGCGCCGAAGCGGCCGCTCGTCGGCCGCCACGTCGTGCACATCATCTTCGCCGCCGATCTCTCCGGACGCTCGCTCGAACGCGTCACCTCGACCGACGCCGCGGTGCGCGGTCATCGCCTCTTCGATCCGGCCGACCTCGACGAGGTCGTGCTCCATCCGCCGATCAAGCGCTTCCTCGCCCGCTGGCAACCCGGAGACCCGGCCGTTTACCTCGGCGCTCTCTGGGCGCCCTGAGCGTGGCGCCGCCGCTCCGACGGGTCGCGATTCAGGGTTATCGCGCGGCGCGAGAGCTCGAGCTGACGCCGGGTGCGATGTGCGCGCTGGTGGGGGAGGCGTCGAGCGGAAAGTCGACCGTCCTGACGGCGATCTGGACGCTGCTCGAGGCCGCCGCGCCACCACCGACCATCGACGACGTCGCCCGGGACGGCTCTGAGCTGGAAGCGCCGCTGGCGAAGCCGGCGACGCCCGGCCGGAAAACCGGGACACCTTCGGTGTCCCGGGGAGGCCGGATTCGCCTCGAAGCAGACGTTGCGAAGGGGACGATCTTCCTCGACGCGCGGCCGCCCGACACGCTCAACCTCAACCGCGCCGGAGCGCCGCCGGTGCTCTTCCTGCCGGCAAACCTCCGCTCACGGACGCTCGTCGCGCCCGCGACCGGACGGGGCGCAGCCGAGGTCGCCGAGCTCTTCCACCCGACGCCGGTGGATCGTCACTGGGCCGCCGCCGACGGTGGCCTCGCGCTGGTGGCGGGCATGGAGCGGCTCCTCGCGTCCAACCTCCGGCACTTCGTGCTTCTGATCGAGGAGCCGGAGCTCTATCTCAGCCCTCACGCGCAGCGCCGCCTGTACGCGCTTCTGCGCGGGCTTGCGCAGGCCGGCAACCAGATCCTCTACTCGACCCACGCCCCCGTCTTCCTCAGCGTCGACAAGCTCGACGAGCTCGCGCTGGTCCGCCACACCGCCACCGGCGGGACGTCGCTCTTTCAGCCCGAGCCGCTGGCGGAGGCAGAGGGGTTCCGCGCGCTCTCGGAGTTCGACAGCGACCGTGCCGAGCTCTTTCTCGCCCGGTGCGCCGTACTCGTCGAGGGACGAACCGAGAAGCTCACGTTTCCGCTCGTCTTCGAGGCTCTCGGCGTCGATCCCGACAAGGAAGGGATCCTCGTGCTCGAGTGCGGCGGCAAGGGCAACATGCCCCTCTTCGCGCGGGTCGCCAACGCGTGCAGCGTCCCGTACGTCGTCGTCCACGATCGAGACGCACCGCGCGGGACGAGGCCGGTCGAGTCCGAGCGCGTTGTCAATCGCCTGATCCGCGAGATCGCCGGCAGCCGGCGCACCATCGTCCTCACGCCCGACTTCGAGAGCGTGTCCGGGCTGCGGGCGAGCAACCGGCGGGGCCGAAAGCCACAGAAGGCCTTGCAGCGGTATCGCGGCAACGGCGACGTGCCCGAACCCTTGCGCGTTGCCGTCGCGAAGATCCTCAAAGTCGCACAGGAAGGCTAGGAGGCGCGGCCGCCGCGAGAGCGCGCGCGGGCCGCGGACACCTCGTGCGCTCGACCCTCGAGCTCGTCTGGCAGCGGCTCGAGCTCCGCCGCCTCGTCGCTGCCGGCGCGATGCGCGAGCGCCTGCGCAAGCAGCCAGTCTGCAAGCCAGGCGTTGCGTGGCAGGAGCGGTCCGTGCAGGTACGTGCCGATCACACGGCCGGAGCGGCAGCCCTCGAAGCCGCTCTCGCCGTCGTTCCCGAAGCCGGCGAGCACGCGTCCCAGGGCCTCGGCGCCCGGATCGAGGTGTGTGCGTCCGGCGTGGTTCTCGAATCCGGCGAGCGTTCGCTTCTCGCCGGGCTCCAGCTCACACTCGAGCAGAACGTCGCCGATCATGCGGCTGTCGCCCGCGACGGTTTCGAGCGGCAGGAGGCCGATGCCGGGCATGTCCTCGCCGTGGAAGCCGCGGTAGCCACGCCCGAGCAGCTGGTAGCCGCCACAGACCGCCAGCACCGCTGCTCCGCGTCCGACGGCATCGTGCAGCCCCTCCGATTTCCTCACGAGATCCTCGGCGACGAGGAGCTGTTCGCGATCCTGTCCGCCGCCGACGTAGTAGAGATCGTGCGCGCCTGCGGCGACAGCGTCTCCGATCCCGAGCGCGGTCACCTCCAGCTCGTGACCACGCCACGCCGCCCGCCGCGTGAGGACGGCGATGTTGCCGCGGTCGGCGTAGATGTTGAGGTAGTCCGGATAGAGATGGCCGACGCGGATCGTCGTCATGGCGAGCGCTCCCAGTACGGCTTGGCGAGGCCGCGCGAGGCGAGGAGCCGCTGCAGCCCCAGCATCGCGGTGTAGGTGGGGAGGACGACGAGCTCGCCGCCGTCCGCGGTCAGCTCGAGGCCACGGTCGAGTGCCTGCGCGAGATCCGGCACGACCTCGATCGCCTGCTCGTCGAGACCGCCGTAGCGGAACCGCAGCGCGAGCTCGTACGCGCGCGAGCCGCCGGCGACGAGCGTCTCGAGGCTCGGCAGCAGCGGCTCGAAGTCGACATCCCAGATCCAGGAGACGTCACGTCCGTCCGCAATCTCGTCGTTCAAGGCGACCACCAGGACTCCCGGCGCGCGGCCGTCGACGAGGGTTCGGACTACCTCGTTCGCGCCGGCCGGATTCTTGATCAGGAGTAGAAGAAGCTGCTTCTCCCCGACGGCCACTCGTTCGAAGCGGCCGAACGCCGCCGAGAAACGCTCGAGTCCCGCGGCGATCTCGTCGAGCTCCGCACCGAGCGAGCGAGCAAGAGCGGCTGCAGCGACCGCGTTGTAGACGTTGTAGAGCCCCGGAAGTCGCAGCTCGACCTCGCACGAGCCCTCGGGCGTGTCGAGCCGAAACGAGGCTCGCTCGAGGCCGTGCAGAGAGATCTCTCGCGCTGCGACGTCGAGCGGCGGCCGCTGGTGGTCGCCGCGCGGGCAGCGGTAGTCGCCGAGGTGACCGACGTACGCTGCGGCGTACGTGTACGGCGTTCCGCAGTGGACGCAGTACTTCGAGTCGGCCGCGTGCTGAAGCGAAGACCGGCCGAGGCGCGGATCGTCGAGGCCGAAGGCGACGCAGTCGGCGTGCGATTCGGCGACGGCGGCCAGCTGCGGATCGTCGGCGTTGAACACGAGTTGCGCGCCCTCCGAGAGGGACCGTGCTGCGTCTCGCCAGCGTTCGGCAACGAGCTCGAGCTCGCCGTAGCGGTCGAGCTGGTCGCGGAAGAGATTGCCGAGACAGACGGCTCGGGGCTGCAGCCGCTCGAGGAGCTCCGGCAGCGCAGCCTCGTCGACCTCGAACAAACCCAGCTCGGCGTCTCCGGCAGAAAGTAGGGCGGACGCGACACCGGAGACGAGGTTCGCCCCCGCGGCGTTGTGGGCGAGGCTGTGCCGCGGCCGCAGGATCTCGGCCGCCATCGACGTCGTCGTCGTCTTGCCGTTCGTCGCCGAGACCACCGCCGTCCCGCACGCGAGCCGGGCCGCGAGCCGGTCGATCGCACCACGGTCGAGCTCGGCGAGAAGCTTGCCCGGGATCGTCGTTCCGCCGCCTGCTCCGACGCGGCGCGAAAGCGCGGCCACGCCGCGCGCAGCGGCGACCTCGAGAGCGAGGGGGGGATGGAGACGCACTGCGCGAGCGTACCGAGCCACGCCTGCGCGGGATTACTTGCGCATTTCCCAACCTGCTCTACACTTATTGACATGGCGGAGAAGCCCCGTTACCGGGCGCTCGCGTCGATCGATCCGCAGGAGCTCGCGGAGTTCCAGGCCGGCATCCGCAAGCGCTACACCGACGAGCAGATCGTGGCGGAGATCGTCGCGTGCTCCGAGCGCCTCGGGCGCTCGCCGACGATGCGGGAGTTCGCTGCGGACGCCGAGACGGCGGTGCATCCCCAGACCGTGATCGAGCACTTCGGCTCCTGGAACGCGGCCAAGCGCGCTGCCGGCCTCGTGCCGCGACGCTTCGCGACGCGTGAGGAGCTGCTCGGCCTGCTACGCACTCTCGGCGAAGAGCTCGGCCACCCGCCGACGGCGCGGGACATCGACGAGCACAAGGGCCGGCTCCCCTCGAAGTCGCTCTATTGGCACACATTCGGCTCGCTTACGAATGCGCTGCGCGAGGCCGGCTTCGACGTGCCGGTGGGCGAGGAGAGGCTCGAGCGGGCCGTCGACCAGGGAGTCGTGCTCGCCGAACGGCTCGGGCGGCTGCCGAAGTTCGCCGATTGGGGCGACGCCCGGCGCCAGGACGACTCGCTCCTCACGGAGTGGCAGGTCTATCGGATGTTCGACGCGCGGCGCGGCGCGTGGTCGACATTCCAGTTCCTCGTCAGCCAGCGGCTCTCGGAGCAAGGCCGAGACGTCGCGAGCGACGGAACGTTGAGCTAGGCGGCCGAGGCGGCGATCACGGCGAGCCGCGCGAGGCAATACGCGCTCTGCCCCGGAGCCCGGACGGCCGGCAGCGACCCGTCCTCGACGTAGCTGCGATCGGGGCGGAAGCAGGAGCTCCGGGCGACGCGGCCCTCCCGCAGCGCGAGGAACGTCCCGTCCAGCACCTCGCTCATGCGGAGCCGCACTCCCGTGTACTCCGACGCGATCTCGAGCGCCGTGCGCGTGGAGGCGAAGAAGACCTCGTCGCGGCCCCGGCCGAGCCACAGCGGCCGCCCGACGCCGCGAGCGGCGAAGACGGTCCCGGGCTCGCGCTCGTCGAGCCAGGCGGTTGCCATCGAGCCGGCGAGCTCCTCGAGGGCCCGCGGGTCGTTCTGCGAGTGCGCGGCCAGAGCGAAGATCGCCTCGGAATCGACGGTCATCCGCGGCTCGGCGCGGGCGCAGGAGTAGGGGGCGAGCAGTTCGTCGTCGTTGAGGATGATCCCGTTGTGGATCCCGACGATCGGCCCGTGGCAAACGGGGTGGTTGTTCGCCGTGATCGACGGATGACCCTTCGTGTAATCGCGAACGTGGATGAGCAGCTCGGCCGCGTGCTCGGGGACGTTGACCCGCTCGAGCAGGCGGCTCGCAGGCGTCCGCTGCTTCGTGATCACGGGATAGGTGTCGTGGCCGCCGCGGTAGGCATAGCCGACTGCGTCGGCGCCTCGATCGGCGATCCCGGCCAGGAGGGCTTGCGCAGCTAGCGTCCGGTCGACGCTGCTGCGAGGCGAGAGGCTATATCCGGCAATGCCGCACATTGCTTCCTAGAACACCTTTCTCCATATCGGTATTCGAACCCTTCCACCGTAGGCCAAGTGAGTTAGGGCTTTCTAAAGCCACAACCGGATGGAGCCGATACAGGCAGCGATGGAACCTTCCTTCGCGGCCGACAGCGCGGCCTCCGAGTACGCGCCGGCTGCCGATCCGCTCAAGCTCTACGTGCGCCAGATCGGCGGCGGCGCGCTGCTGACGCGCGAGGAAGAGCGCGAGCTCGCGCGGCGCAAAGACGAGGGTGACGAAGAGGCGAAGAAGCGGCTGATCGAGTCGAACCTGCGCCTCGTGATGGCGATCACGCGCAACTACACGAAGGCGACCGTCCCGCTCCTCGACCTGATCCAGGAGGGGAATCTCGGTCTGATCCGCGCGGTCGAGAAGTTCGACTACAAGCTCGGGTACAAGCTCTCGACCTACGCGACGTGGTGGATCCGCCAGGCGATCACGCGCGCCCTGGCCGACCAGGGCAGGACGATCCGCCTGCCGGTGCACGTGGCCGACCAGGTTCGGCGCCTGCTCCGCGCTCGGCGTCAGCTGGCGCAGAAGCTCAACCACGAGCCGTCGCTCGCCGAGCTCGCGCGCGAGACGCAGCAGTCCGAGGAGCGCGTGCGGGAGCTACTCGAGCTCGTGGAGATCCCCGTCAGCCTCGAAACCCCCGTCGGCGACGGCGAGAGCCTGTACGGCGACCTGATCGAGGACGTCCACGCGCTCGCTCCGCACGAGCAGACAGCCGAGCAGGCGCGGGGGAGAGAGCTGGCCAGCGCGCTCGACGAGCTCAATCCGCGCATGCGTCGGGTGCTTTCGCTTCGGTTCGGTCTCGACGGCGAGCCTCCGCAAACGCTCGAGGAGGTCGGCGGCCAGCTCGGCATCACGCGCGAGCGCGTCCGCCAGCTCGAGACCCGCGCGC
The DNA here is from genome assembly GCA_036496985.1 of Gaiellaceae bacterium. Lineage (GTDB taxonomy): Bacteria > Actinomycetota > Thermoleophilia > Gaiellales > Gaiellaceae > Palsa-739. The sequence continues at coordinate 8,361 of DASXKE010000186.1, forward strand.
TGCGCGAGCTGCGCATGGCCAACCCCGGCCTCGAGCACTACCTCCGCGCCGAGTAGCGCTAGGGAGCGGCGACCATCTGCATCTCGCGGAGATTCGCGAGGCGGCGGAGGGAGTCGAGCTCGATCTGCCGCACGCGCTCGCGGGTGAGGCCGAGCCGCCTGCCGATCTCCTCGAGCGTCTTCGGCTCCTCGTCGACGAGCCCGTAGCGCAGGACGAGCACCTGTCGCTCGCGCTCGGAGAGAGCCTGCAGCGCGATTGCGAGCGCCTGGCTGCGCAGAGCGCCTTCGACGCGTTCCTCCGGCAGCGGTTCGTCGCCGGCGACGAAGTCTCCGAACACCGCGTCCTCCTGGTCTCCGACCGGCTGGTCGAGACTCGCCGAGGCCCGGGCGGCCGCACGCACCTCGCGAGCCTGCTCGACCGGGAGGGACGCCTCTTCTGCGATCTCGTCGAGCGTCGGCTCACGGCCGAGCTCCATCCAGAGTGTCCGCTCGGCCCGGTTCATCTTCTGCAGCCGCTCCACGATGTGGACCGGCATCCGGATCGTCCGTGCCTTGTCGGCCAGCGCGCGAGCGACGGCCTGGCGGATCCACCAGGTCGCGTAGGTGGAGAACTTGTAGCCGCGGCGCCAATCGAACTTCTCGACCGCGCGGATGAGCCCGAGCGTGCCTTCCTGGATCAGGTCGAGGAAGGGAAGGCCCTGGTTGCGGTAGTTCTTGGCAATCGAGACGACGAGGCGGAGATTCGACTGGATCATCCGCTGCTTCGCGGCCCCGTCGCCGCGCTCGATCCGCTTTGCGAGCTCGACCTCCTGCGCGGCCGTGAGCAGCTGATGGCGGCCCGCTTCGCGCAGGAACAGCTGTAGCGCGTCGGTCGTCGTCTCGTACTGCTGCGGCGCCGGCGGTGGCGTCTTCTCGGGCGGAGGCTCCGGCTCGGCCTCGCGCTCCGGCTCCACGAGCAGCTCGATCCCGCGCCGGTCGAGCTCCTGATAGACGGCCTCCGTCTCGAGCGGATCGAGCTCGAGCGGCTCGAGCACCTCGACCAATTCGGCCTGCCGGAGCTGGCCACTCGACTCGGCCGCCTCCAGCAGCGTCACAAGCTCCTCGCTCGCGAGGATCGACTCCATCTCGACCGTCGTCACAGCTTCCCCCTCAGTCGGCGCTTCCAGACGTTCTCCCGCCTGTGGCGGCTACCGAAACACGGCGGCACCCTCCGGGTCAAGTCCCGTGCACGATAAGCAATGTTATGTCAAGTTGCTGAACGAATCAGTTGGACGTGTCGCGTTCAGGCCCTCCCCTCCCGAGCGAGGCGGCCCTCGAGACCCACTTATCCACAGGATGCACGGAGTGCTGTGGAAATGTTGATTATTCAACGTTCGCAAATTGCGGGATTTTCGTTGCTCGCCCCCCTTGCGACGTGTCCGAAGAGGCCGTAGATTCCCTCATGCGCCGAGCGCGGCGCGGGAGTAGGACGAAGCAACACCGGCAGGTCGTACGGAGCAGCTCGCAAGGGCTGAATCGGAAAGTCGACCGGGGTTGTGGACGAAACCGCGACGAGCTCGGCGAATTTTTTTGGTCCCATCCGCCCCGCTCGCTGCGCTTTCTCCTTGCTGACTCGGGCGGGTCGCGCCTCGACTACGATCGCGTCGATGCATCCGCCGCGTCCGCCGAGCATCGACCAGGGCGTGATCGCGCTCATCTGGGCGATCGGCCTCGGCCTGTACATCTATTTCGGCCTGATCGCGATCGGAGAGTCAGGCGCGATCGCGGTCGTGATCGCCATGGTCTCGTTCGCGGCGATCTGGCTGCTCGTTCGTCTGCGCGGCGAGGACGTGCCACGGCGGCCTCGCGCCAACCGCAAGCGGTCGTAGGCCCCTACGCTGCGCGCCGGCTGGAGCCGTGCGGCGCCAGCGCGAAGACGAGCTTGTGCGCGAGCTCGGTGCCGAGCCGTTCGTCGAGTCGCTCACGCGCCGGGACGGCCCGCGGATCGAGGCTCTCCAAGTGTGCGACGAGCAAGCGTGCGCCGCGGTGACTCGTCTCCTGGGCCAAGACGCTCATCTCGATTGTGTATATCGGGGAACCGAGCCCCTCAGCGTGATCCCTCGGGCAGGGATCCGCGGCCGCTTCACTCGTTCGAGGCGAACGGGCGAGCGGCCGCGAATCGACGGACCAGCGGGTCAGCTCGTCGGCGTGTGGGTGCGCGTCGCGGTCGTGTCCTCGGCATCGGTCGTCTGCGGCTCGGCCGGTGTCCGCCTCGCGGTCCAGCGGCGCTCGGCCGTTACAGGCTCGTCAGCCGTGTCCGGAGCCGCCGGGCCCGTGGGGCCGGCGTAGGCCGGCTCCGTCTCGGTCACGGGAGCCGGGACGCCGTCGAGCGTGAGGCCGAGCATGAGCCCGAGCCCAAACGCTAGGACGCCGTGCCAAAGGCCGACGGAATGCACCACTCCGAGGATCCCGATCGAGTTGCTCCAGGAGTCGATCCTGCCCTCCTGCCAACCCGATCCCGGCTGGTTCGCGATCAGGATCCAGCCAACGCAGACGAGGACCGGCAGGAACGCGAGGGCGAACGTGCCCGGAGAGATCCGCATCCTGAGACCCTTCGTCCAGGTCCCGACGTGGCTGGCCAGTGCGATCAGAAGCCCGCCTCCCGCGACGACGAGCATCGCGAGCCAGAAGCGGCCGGTCGTCTGAGTTCCGATCTGCGCCGCGCCCCAGAGCCCGAGTCCCGCGAGCGCTGCACCCAGCGCGAGCGTCAGGCCGCGCGACGCGTCGTACATGCCGTATCTGCGCATTCTTGTCACCTCGTTCGGTTGCCCGTTGCGAGTGGAACGGACGAGCCCGGCTTCGGGGTGCGCCGAGCGCATCCTCGGTGCCGCCCGACGAGCGGCCGGGTGTTCTCAGTACGTGATCAGCGCGCGGAGGTCGTAGCTCGTCAGGCGCTCGCGGCCACCGAGGAAGGAGAGCTCGATCACGAAGTTGACGCCGACCACCGTGCCGCCGAGCTGCTCGACGAGGCCGGCGATGGCCTCCACCGTTCCGCCCGTTGCCAGCACGTCGTCGTGGATGACGACGCGGGCGCCTCCCGCGATGGCATCGGCCGCTACCTCGAGCGTATTCTGTCCGTACTCGAGCGCGTAGGTCGCGGAGACGGTCTCGGGCGGGAGCTTGCCGGGCCGCCGGGCGGCGACGAACCCGCACCCTGCCTCGACGGCGATCGCCGGGCCGAGCCAGAAGCCACGGGCCTCGGCGCCGAGCACGAGATCCGCCCTACGCTCGCGCGTCCAGTCGGCGAGCTCCCCCACTGCTTGCCGCAACGCCTCGGGGTCGAGCAGAAGCGGCGAGATGTCCTTGAAGCCGACGCCCGGCTCGGGAAAGTCCGGGACCTCGCGGACGCGTGTCGTGAGATCGATCCCCGCCATCTGTGCGCGAGGCTACTCGACCAGACGGCGGACATTGCGGCGCAACAGCAGGTCGGCGAGCTCCTGCGCGTTCTGAGCGAGGCGCTGCAGGTCGCCGAGAGCGGCCTGCCGGCGCTCGGCGCTGCGCGATCGCAGGGCAGGACCGATGACCGCCTCGAGCAGGCTGCCCTGGCGGTCGGAGGCTGTGCGGAAGGCGCGCAGGTTCCGCGCTCCGATCCCGAACCGCGCGAGCGCTTCGCACGTCGCTGCGATGTCCGATTCGCTCTCGGCGTAGAGCCGCTGCCCATCCTCGACGTGCGACTCGAGCAGCCCGAACTCCTCGAGCTCGCGAGCGCGATCCAGCGTGATGCCCGCGCGCTCGCAGAGCTCGTCGAGCGTGAGCTCCTCCTCCCCGGCCTCGACGACGCTACGGCGGCGGCGCCGCTTCGTTCCGGCGCCCGCCTCGAGCTCCTCGCGGATCACCCGCAGTGGCAGGAACTCGTCGCGCTGCAGGCGCAGGATCGTCTCCAGGCGCTCGACATCGTCCTCCGAGAAGAGCCGGTAGCCGCCCTGCGTACGCCGTGGGGTCAAGAGCCCCTGGTCCTCGAGGTAGCGGATCTTGGAGATCGAGACGTCGGGGAACTCGTCCTTGAGCCGGCTGCAGACAGTGCCGATCGTCAGTAGACGACGGCGCGTGGGTGCCTCGGTCATGGCCATCAGCGCTGCATGAACGTGAGTCGATATTTGCCGATCTGGACCTCGTCGCCGTCCCTGATCTCGGCGGTCTCGATGCGCTCTCGGTTGACGAAGGTCCCGTTGAGACTGCCCTGATCCTCGATCTGCCAGCGGTCGCCCTCCTGCGAGAAGACGGCGTGCTTACGAGAGACGGTGACGTCATCGAGGAAGACCGCGCACTCCGGCGAGCGCCCGATCGTGGTCGGACTCGTCTCGACGGGGAAGGTCTCACCTGCGCGGCCGCCGCCCGAGCGGACGATCAGGGCGGCGCCGTGGACTCCGAGATCCTCGAGCGGGCCGAGGCTCTCGGGCAGGTCCGGCGCGGTGAACGCCTCCGTCGACTCACCCTGCTCGGGGACGACGAGCGCCGCGCCGCACTTCGCGCAAAAGTGCGCAGATTCGGGGTTGTTGTACCCGCACTCGGGGCAGTAGACGTAGGACATCAGGCCGGCGGTGCGGCCTTTCCGGTGAGAATCGCCGTCAGCGAGTCGACGTCGACCGACTCGAGGACGCTTCTCCCCTCCGTCTTCTGCAATCGAGCAACGAGCTCGGCTCGCAAGATGTCGATCTTTCCGTGCAGGAGCCGCCGGCGGTACGAGACCTCCTGCTCCTCCCGCGTCAGCTCGTCGATGAGCTTCTTGAGGTCGTCGTCAGCCAGCGTCGCAAGATCAGGCAGCGGTTCCATCGTGCCCTTTCGTCGTAGGGTGAAGCTGAACTTTAGCTTTTAGGTTAGGAGGGAGCAAAATCCCCGCTCAGGTGCGGGTTGCAGCCGCCTCGCCCTGCTCGATCTCGTTGACCAGCTCCCGCATCTCGCGTGCGAGCTCTTCCGAGAGCTCCCGCGTCTCCCCCTCCGCGTACAGATGCAGGATCGGCTCGTCGGGATCCGGCAGCACCTGCGCCCAGCCGCGCTCGTCGAACAGCTTGATTCCATCGATCAGGTCCAGGTCCCGTCCTGCGAGTCGCTCGTTGAGCATGCGCATCACGAGCCCCTTGAGCGCCCACGGACAGGGAACCTGATGATGGACGAGCGTCGCCTCCGGCAGTTCGGACACGAGCTCTGAAACAGGCCGGTTGACGGGCGCGAGGAGCTCGAGCAGCTTCGCGAGGCTCGCGACGGCGTCGTAGCCCGGCAGGAAATCGGGGAAGACGTAGCCGCCGCCGACGGCGCCGGCGAACACGACGCCTCCCTCGGCGGCCGCGCGCGTCAGCTCGGGAAGCGACGTCGGCGTGCGCACGACCTCGAGCTCGGAGTTCTCGACGAGCCGCTCGACCTGGCTCGTGACGGTCACCGGGAAGGCGAGCTTCCCGCGGCGGCCGTTCGAACCGAGCAGGCGAAGGAAGAGCAGCAGTGCCTGCTCGACCGGAACCTCCCGCGCTTGCTCGTCGACGAGGTAGAGACGCTCCGCCGAGCGGTCGAAGACCGCGCCGAGATCCGCTCCGACCACCGGCACGAGCCGCTTCGTCTGCCCGATCGACGCAGCGAGCCCCGGTGCGGCGTCGGCGTGGTCAGGGCCTTCACCTGTGAACGCATGAGCCGCCACGACCTCGACTCCTAGCGGGCCGAGCACGAGCGGCAAGACATACGAGGCGCCCGAGAAGCCGTAGTCGACGACGATCCGGAAGCGCCGCTCGCGCACGGCCTCGGCGTCGATCGTCGAGAGCAGGTCGGCGGCGTACGTCTCACGAACGCGTGCGGGATAGGAGATCGTCCCTACCTCGCTCGCGGCGACGCGACGGAACTCGCCGCGCGTGAAGTGTTTCTCGACCTCCTTCTGCATGGCGTCGCTCATCTCGACCCCGAGCGCCTCGAAGAACTGGATGCGGATCACCTCGGGATCGTTCGGGCTGATGCCCACGTGAAAGCCGGCGTCGTGTGCCTCCGACTTGACGAGGTGTCGGGCGACGGCGGCCGGGCTGACTCGAAGATCCTCGACGTGCACGCCGGTCGAGGACAGGCCGGAGATCATCGCGCGCTTGATCATCCGGCAGGCGGCGGGGCCTTCGCGGCTCGCGACGACGCGCGCGCCGCGCTTGAGCGCCGTGCCGAGAGCAGCGGCGAGCCTCACGGCCACGTCTGGAGTCAGGTCGACGTTCACCATCCCGGCCACGCCGCTCTTGCCGAAGACGCGAGTCGTTCCGCGCGATTCCCAGATCAGGCTTTCGTGCAGCGTCGAGCCGGTCTCCACCTCCTTGAAGGGATAGATCCGGACGCCCGGGAGGATCACGCTCTCGGCGCCGACCGTGACCTCGTCCCCGATCGCGACCCCCTCGTGCACGTGTACGTGGGCGCGCAGGTCGCAGGTGCGCCCGACGATCGCGCCCACGACCTCGGCGCTGCGCCCGATGTACGACGAGGTGTCGACGATGGAACGCAGCACGCGTCCGCGCTCGCGAACCGTGACGCTCGACGAGAGCACGGTGTACGGGCCGACGTGGGCGCCGCGTCCGACGCGGCAGTAGTTGCCGAGATATGCCGGGCCCGCGATCGCGTCGAGGTCGTCGAGGTCCACCCCTTCCCCCAGCCAGATGTTGCCGCGGATCCGGATTCCGTCGATCTCGAGCCGGACGCTCTCGTCGAGGGCGTCGAAGTTCGCCTGCCGGTACTGGTCGAGGTTGCCGATGTCCTGCCAATAGCCGTCGAAGACGTGGCCGTAGATGGGCCTGCCCATCTCGAGCAGAAGCGGGAAGAGCTCCTTCGAGAAGTCGTACGGCCGGTCCTGCGGGATGTGCTTCAGCACCTCCGGCTCGACCACGTAGATGCCGGTGTTGATCGTGTCGGAGAAGACCTGGCCCCAGGACGGCTTCTCGAGGAAGCGCTCGACGCGGCCGTCCTCATCGGTGACGACGATGCCGAACTCGAGCGGATTCTCGACCGCCTTGAGCCCGATCGTCACGGACGCGCCTTTCTCCCGATGCGCGTCGACGAGCGCCGTCAGGTCGACGTCGCAGAGCGCATCGCCCGAGATGACGAGGAACGTGTCGTCGAGCCGTCCGGCCGCCAGCCTGACCGAACCGGCAGTGCCGAGCGGCGACTCCTCGACCGAATAGCCGATGTCGACGCCCAGCCCCTCGCCGGAGCCGAAGTAGCCGCGGATCGCCTGCGGCAGGAACGCGACGGTGACGATCACGTCCTCGAAGCCGTGCCGCCGCAGCAGCTCGATGATGTGCTCCATGCAGGGCTTGCCGACGATCGGCACCATCGGCTTCGGTTGGTTGGAGGTGAGGGGCCGCAGCCGCGTGCCCTCTCCCCCGGCCATGACGACGGCTTTCATCGGCGCAGTTCTCTCCGGGCCGTCCGGATGTAGAACACGGCGGCCACGACCGCGAGCGCGAGGCCGGCCCAGAAGAGGTAGAGCGGCCATTTCGTCGCCGGTTCGATGACGATCCGGAAGAAGATCGCGGCGTAGAGGAGCCAGGTCGCGGCCTTGCCGACCGTGTTGACTTCCACGTCGACGCCGCGCGGGGCCAGCAGGACGGAGCCGGCGAGCAACACGACGTCGCGGCCGAGGATGACGGCGACCCCCACCCACGGCAGCCGGTCGTAGTAGGCGAGCAGGATCACGGCTGCGTCGATCATCAGCCGGTCTGCGAGCGGGTCGGCGAGCCGGCCGAAGCGGGACTCGACGTGCCAGCGGCGCGCGAGGAAGCCGTCGACCTGATCGGTGATCCCTGCGATCCCGAACGCCACGCCTGCGGGCCAGCTGGGGTTATGGCCCGCGCGCACCATCAGGACTACGAAGATGGGAATCAGCGCGAGCCGCAGGACCGTGAGCGCATTCGGAAGCTGCGCGAGCGGCATCGGGACCGCGGCGCGGGCTGGAAGCTCCGCCGACGAAGCCGGCGAATCCCCGCCGGTAGATCCCGAGGCCTCCATGTGAGGAAGGATACGGGCGTGCAGATGCAGCCTCGGATCCCGGGCTTCGTCGACGCGCACTGCCACGCGTTCCAGCGGGCGCTGCGCGGCCGGGCCGAAGGAGCCGACTTCTGGGCCTGGCGAGAGACGATGCTCGAGCTCGCGCAGGGTCAGACGCCGGAACAGGTGCGGACGAGCTACGCGCACGTGTACCGCGAGCTGCGCGCGGCCGGTTACACCGCGGTCGGCGAGTTCCACTACCTCGGGCTGGCCGAAGGGCACGCTGCGGCCGAGGCCGCGGCCGTGGCCGGCGTCGAGCTCGTCCTCCTCCACGTCGCCTATGCGCGCGGCGGTCTGGAGCGCTTCCGGCAGGACTCGGTGCCCACATACCTGCGCGAGCTCGAGGAATTGCGCTCAGCCGGGATCCGCGTCGGCATCGCCCCGCACTCCGTCCGCGCCTGCCCGCGCGAATGGCTCGAGGAGCTCGGCCGCTACGCCGCCGAGCACGAGCTGCCGTTGCACGTCCACGCCGACGAGCAGCCGCGCGAGATCCAGGAGTGCGTCCGCGAGCACGGGATGCGGCCGATCGAGCTGCTCGACGCCTGCGGCTGTCTCGGCCCGCGCACGACGATCGTCCACGCGACGCACGCCGACGGGCACGAGCTCGACCTGCTCGCGGCGGCCGGTGCGCGCATCTGCGTCTGTCCCACTACGGAGGCGAACCTCGGCGACGGATTCCTGCCGGTCGAGCGCGTGCTGCACCGCGGCATCGGGCTCTGCATCGGGTCGGACTCGAACGTCCGCATCGATCCGCTCGAGGAGCTACGCGAGCTCGACGGCATCGCGCGTCGTCAATCCGGCCGCCGGGACGTGTTCGTCGTGGACGACTTGCTCGAGATCGGCTCGGCCGGCGGCGCTGCCGCGCTGGGGATCGACGCGTGGCCGGACGTCGCCGTCGACGTCGTTCATCCTCAGCTCACTGGAGTCGAGGACTGGCGGAACGCTCTGATTGCGAGCTGCTCGGCGGACGTCTTCGCCGCCTGAAGATCTCCCGCACGTCCTCGAGCGTCTGGTCCGTCACCCAGGCGGCCACCGCGATCACACCGGCGACGGTGAGGAAGGAAGTCACAGTCGGGGCGGCCGGACTCGAACCGGCGACCTTTGGTCCCCCAGACCAACGCGCTAACCAGGCTGCGCCACGCCCCGGGCTGGGAAACCGTAGCTCATGCGGGACCTCCGGCCAGGCCTGCGCCGTATCGGTGACGTGCGTCCACTTCTGATTCTCGCCGTCGCACTGGCACTGGTCGCGCCCGCGTCTGCCGTGACCTCCGACCAAAGGCCGGTGGCGATCGTCGCGGCGGAGACCTCCAACCAGGTGATTGCCGTCTCGCTCGGCCCGCACGGCGGTCATGTGCTGAAGCGCGTTCGCCTCGCCGACCCGCTCATGGTCACCGCTCCGCTGCACGGTCCGGCGGTCGTTCTCAGCCCGGACACGGGGACCGTGACTCTGCTGGCCTGGCACACCCTGCGGCCGACCAAGGTCTTCCACGGCTTCCGAGATCCTGAAGTCGCGCGAGTTGCCCCCGGCGACCGCTACGTGTACGTCGCCGACGGAGGTACGGGAGACCTGACCGTGATCGACCTCGCGCGGCAGCGGATCGTGGATCGTCTGCACGTCGGCGCAGGCGCGCATCACATGTCGTTCAGTCCGGACGCGAATCGGCTCTGGATCGCGCTTAGCGAGGTGGCAACGACCGTCGTCCGGCTCGACACTTCGGACCTGGCCCACCCGCGCATCGCCGGCCTTCTCCATCCACGCCGTCCGGCGCACAGCGTGGGGTTCTCGCCTGACGGCCGTACGGTCTGGCTCAGCTCCGCGCGGGCTCCGTACGTCTCGGTCTACGACGCCGCGACGGCCAAGCTCGTGAAGGTCATTCGGGCCGGGCGCGCCCCCCAGGAGGTTGCCTTCTCCGGTGCTCGGGCGCTGCTGACGAGCGGTTACGGCTCGTCGATCGAGGCCGTGCTGTGGCGGAGTTACGAGAGGCTCGGCACCGTCCCGTTGCCCTACGGCTCGTTCAACCTCGCCACGTTCGGCGGTCAGGTCGTGACCTCGTCGCTCTTCACCGGCCAGGTCACCGAGCTCAAGGCCGGAACGTTACGGCGGTTCTGGACACTCAGGGTCGCGCCAGAGACGCGCTACGTCGCGATTTCCCTCTGGCCCGGCTAGCCAACCTGTAGATCGCGCACGTCCGCATTGCGTGGGACGGTCAGGAGCGTCGTGTGTCCGGTGAAGAGCCGCGGTCCGTTGCGCACGATGACGAACTTCGGAGTCACTGCGGCGATGAGGCTGCGAGCTCCGTAGACGGCGTGAGACGTCGCGTCGGAGGTAGCTGTCGTAAGCCCTCCGCGCTCCCCGATCGCGAGCCGGCCGTTCAGCCAGCCAAGAGCCTGGACTCTTCCGGCCGGGAGAGTCTTGCGGCCGAGCCGCACCGATGTGGGCGTTGCCAACGCGAGCGTCGGTCCGGTCGGCGCGAACGCGACGTGGGTGACGGGTGCGGCAATCCCGACCACGCGGTGCGTCCTGTGGCCGAGGTCGTAGACGACCGCACGGCCGCCGCCACCGACGTAGGCGAACGCGAGGCTGTCCGCTCGCCAAGAGGGCGCCACGGCTCGCACCGAACGGTCGATAGTCGTGTCGTGGATCCCGTTCCCGTAGATCGTGTGCAGCACGAAGCGACGTCCGGCGTGGACGACGTATGCGATCCGGTACCCGTCGGGTGCCCAGGCGATCGCGACGACCTTTCCGCCGGCGGGATGCGACCAGGCTTGGCGGCCGTCCGGCTTCATCGCGACGAGTGAGTGACCGATTCCCGCCGCGACGTAGAGCGCGTGCGGGGACAGCGCGGCGGCCGTCGCCGGCAGCCCCTGGAGCCGGAAGCCACCCTTCGTCACCACCGCTAGCCGTCCGTCGACGATGACCGCGATTCCGCCGGCGCCCTTCGGGAGGGTGAGCTGGACGACCGGCGCATGGTGCCTCGCTTTCGCGCCGAAGCTGACGTGAAGAGCGCCGGCCGCGGCGAGCGAACCGGCGGCGATCACGAGGAGGACGACGGCCGCCGCGAAGACGAGAACCGCTGTGCGGATGCCGCGATGAGTAGGAGCAACCGGCTGGAGCGACTGCAGGGCTCGATGCAGTGCCTTCTCCCCGGCTCCCGGGTCGGGCTCCGGACCGTCGGCGAGCATCGCCTCGAGCCGCCGCTCGAGCTCACTCGACATGCTCGACCTCCGAGGACTCCCGCAACTGCTCGAGCGCCCGGGCGAGCCGCGAGTTGACGGTGCCGACCGGAAGATCGAGCGCGTCGCCGATCTGCTTCGGCGTCATCCCGACCCCGTAGCGCAGGACGACGACGACGCGACGTTCGAGTGACAACCCTGCGACCGCTGCGAGCAGGCTACGGTCGCCGATCTCGTGCGAGGGCGCGCTGTCGGGAAGCTCGGGCAGCTCCTCATCCGAGAGACGGCGCTCGGCACGGAGGACGTCGAGCGCCCGGTTCGCCACGATCCGGTGCAGCCACGGCCCGAACGGACGCCGGTCGTCGAAGCGCCCCAGCGCGGCGAACGCTCGCTCGAAGCCTTCGGACGCGATGTCGTCCGCAAGCGAGCGCCGCCCGGTGATCGCATAGGCGGCACGCCACGCCTCACGCTAGTAACGGCGAAAGAGCACGGCCGCAGCCTCGCGGTCGCCGCGTCGCGCCTTTCGAACGAGTTCCCGGTCACTCGGTTCACGCACTCCTCTGCAGTCTTGTACGCAGAACCGGACTTTGCGCGTCCCGAACCGGGAATACTTCCGTCATGAGCGACTGGCAGGAGCAGGACGACGCGCTCGTGCGGGAATTCGAGCTTCCGTCGTTTCCGGCTGCGATCGAGTTCGTGGACCGGCTCGCCGAGCTCGCGGAGAGCGAGAACCACCATCCCGACATCGACATCCGGTATCGCCGCGTCACCGTGCGCTGGACGACCCACTCCGAGGGCGGGATCACCGACAAAGACCGCGAGATGGCCGAGCGGACATCCGCTCTTGCCACCGCGTAGCGCGCATCCACCCCGGTAGAACGTAAGACCATGCCCGCACGACTTGTCCGTCTCCTGAAAGAGGGCTGAGATGACCAACACCAAGTACCTCATCGTGGGAGCCGGCATGGCCGGCGACATGGCCGCCAAAGGCATCCGTGACCACGATCCGGAGGGGTCGATCACGATGGTCGGTGCCGATCCGCATCCGCCGTACAAGCGGCCCCTGCTCACGAAGGGACTGTGGCAGGGCGCGTCGGAGGAGAAGCTCTGGCGCGAGTCGGCCGAGGGCGTGGAGCTCGTGACGGGGCGCCGGATCGTCGCACTCGATCTCGCGGGTCACACCGCGACCGACGACTCGGGCGACGAGTACTCCTGGGAGAAGCTGCTGCTTGCGACCGGCGCCAAGCCGCGCGAGATCCCGGGCGCCGACGGCGTCGTCTGGTTCCGCACGCTCGGCGACTACCGGCAGCTGCGCGAGCTTGCCGGCGAGGGATCGCACGTCGTGGTCATCGGCGGCGGCTTCATCGGCTCCGAGCTCGCAGCCGGTCTGGTTGGCAACGGCGTCCGGGTGACGATGCTCTTCCCGGAGGACGGAATCGGCCATCGCCTCTTCCCTGCCGATCTGTCGGCGTCGGTCACCGACTACTACCGCGAGAAGGGCGTCGACGTGCGCGCGGGCGAGCTGGTGGCGGAGGCGTCGGGCACTCGCGTAAAGACGCAGTCCGGCCTCGAGTTCGAGGCCGATGCCGTCGTCGCGGGGCTCGGTGTCGTCGCCGACACGGAGCTCGCCGAGGCAGCAGGGCTCGAGGTGAACGACGGGATCGTGGTCGACGAGTACGGCCGCGTTCCCGGCCACGACGACGTCTTCGCCGTCGGCGACGTCGCACGCTTCCCGGTGCCAGCGCTCGGGATCTCGCTACGGATCGAGCACGAGGATCATGCGAACAGCCACGGCCGCGCAGTCGGCGCGAACATGGCCGGAGCCAGCGCTGCGTACACGCACCTCCCGTTCTTCTACTCCGACCTCTTCGACCTCGGCTACGAGGCGGTCGGGCTCGTCGATTCTCGGCTCGAGGCGGTCGAGAACTGGCAGGAGCCGTATCGCAAGGGTGTCGTGACCTATGTCGAGGACGGCCGGCCGCGCGGCGTGCTGCTCTGGAACGTCTGGGACAAGCTCGACGACGCGCGCGAGCTCATCCGTGCCGGCGAGGGTGCCCTTGCCGTTTAGCGCCCTTGCCCGGTCGCGGAAGTCGCGGCGCGGGACCGAGCTCGTGTGCGAGTGGGTGTTCCGGCCGCTCGCGCACCCGCTCGTCCTTCTCTTCGCGCGCCTTCGCGTGCCGCCGCCGGCTGTCGTCGTCGCTGCCGGAGCCGCCGGCATCGCGGGAGCACTCGAGCTCGGGCGCGGCTCGCTCATCGCGGCCGCGCTCCTCGTGCAGCTCAAAACGCTGCTCGACAATGCAGACGGCCAGCTCGCGCGGCTCACGGGCCGCACGAGCGCGTTCGGCCGCTACCTCGACTCGGAGGTCGACCTGCTCGTCAACGCGGCGCTCTTCACCGCGCTCGGGTGGACGACCGGAAGCCCGGCGCTCGCGCTCGCCGGTTTCTGCGCCGTCACGAGCGTCCTCAGCCTCAACTTCAACGTCGAGCGGATGTCACGCGCGGCGACCGCAGAGCCCGAAGCGGCCGGCGGGCGCGCGACGGAGGCTCTGCGCCGTATCTACGCCTTCGTCTACGCCCCGCAGGACCGGCTGGCCGAGGCGCTCGTCGTGCGCCGGCCGTCGCTCACGGGATCATTCGCCGTCTCGGCGCTCGCAAACATGGGCATGTCGACGCAGCTCGCAGCGTTTGGGCTTCTGATGGCGCTCGGACATCCCCTCGTCTTCGCCTGGCTCGCGCTCGCGCAGGTCGCCGTCATCACACTCGCAGTGCTTCCTCGGCGAGCGCCCCAAGAGGAGGTCGCATGAGCAGCAACGTCTTCGAGCTTCCCGCCCACGATGCCGACGGACGCGACCTCAGCGACGCCGACTGGGCGCGTCTCGAGCAGAACGCCGCCGAGATCTTCACCGCGCTCGGCCTCGATCTCGACACGCCGGGCACGCGGGACACTCCGCGGCGCTTCGTGCGCGCGTTGTACGACGCGACGGCCGGCTACGACGGCGATCCGAAGCTCCGGACGCTCTTCCCTGCGGAGCGGCCCGAGGGCGTGGAAGGCAGGCACGCGCAGATCGTCGAAGGGCCGGTCGGCTTCTACGCGCTCTGCGAACACCATGCGCTGCCGTTCCACGGGCGCGCCTACCTTGGGTACGTCGCGGGCGACGAGATCCTCGGTATCTCGAAGCTCACGCGGCTCGTGCGCCTCTACGCGCGGCGCTTCACCGTGCAGGAGCGGCTCGCCGAGGAGATCGCCGACGGGCTGCAGCAGCTCGCGGGCGCTCGCGGCGTCGCGGTGAGGCTCGAGGCGGCGCACCTCTGCACGGCGATGCGCGGTGTCGAGGAGGACGGCTCGGTCACAGTCACCACTGTCTGGCGCGGTCTCTACGACGAGGACGAGACGCTGCGCTCGGAGTTTCTTACGCTGACACGGTGATTGCGCCGTTCAGCGTCCTCGCGGAGGACGACGATCTGCCCCGTTGGGACGTGCCCGACGCGCTCGCCGAGCTCTACGGCAGTTCGATCGGTCTCGACGAGCCGTGCGTGGTCGCGAACTTCATCGAGTCGCTCGACGGCGTCGTGGCCGTGCCGCGGCTGCCGCGCTCGCACGCGGTCATAGGGGACGAGAGCGAGGCCGACAAGTTCGTCCTCGCGCTCGTGCGCGCCTGCTCGGACGCCGTCGTCGTGGGATCCGGCACGCTGCTCGCGTCGCCAGAGGGCACGTGGCGGGTCGATCGCGCGTATCCGCCGGCCGCCGCCGCGCTCGCCGAGCTGCGGGCGAGTCGCGGCCGACCCGAGCAGCCTCTCGTGGTCGTCGTCAGCACCGGCGCCTCGCTCGACCCTGCTCATCCCGTCCTCGAGGCCGGCGGCCTCGTCCTCACGACGGAGCAAGGCGCCTCGCGCCTGCGAGCCGCGGTTCCCGGTGCGGCCGAGGTCGTGGCAGTGAACGACGGCGACACGGTCGATCTCGCGCGCGCGCTCGACGTCCTCCGCGACCGCGGCTGCACGGTCGTCCTCACCGAAGCCGGGCCGTCGATGTTCGGGTCGTTCGTCGCCTCGCGGCTCGTGGACGAGCTCTTCCTGACGATCTCGCCTCTCCTCGCAGGTCGCGCGGGAACCGGGGCGCGTCTCGGTCTCGTCGAGGGCGTCGAGCTGATCCCGCAGACGCGCGTCGCCGGACGACTGCGCTCGGTGCGAGCGAACGGCTCCCACCTCTTCCTGCGCTACACCCTGCGCTAGCTCTTGCGGTTCAGCTGGCGGTAGAGGCGGTCGATCAGCCCCGGCATCTCCTCGAGCCGTTCGGTGATCATCCGCAGGCGGTACTCACGGAAGTGCTCCGGCTCCACCTCGAGCGCCTCGGCGAGCGTGGCCACGACGTCGTTCGAGGGGACCGGGCGATTGCCGTGGACGAGATGGTTGAGATACCCCGCCGAGAGCCCGGTTTGTGAGGCGAGCTGCCGGTACGTGACGCCGTGCTCGTCCATCAGACTCTGGACGGTCTCTCCGAAGCCGTCCTCGCTGAACCGCCGACGCTTAGCCACTCTGCGCAACCACCCCGGGGACCTCCTTGCCGAGATCGGCAACATCTAATCGCTTCTCTTCGGCGCTTGCGCGGTTCCTGACGTCGACCTTGCCGTCTTCGAGGCTTTTCCGACCTGCGGTGATGCGAATCGGGCAGCCGATCAGATCGGCGTCGGCGAACTTCTCCCCCGCTCTCTGGTCGCGGTCGTCGAGGAGGACGTCATAGCCTGCCCCTGAGAGCGCCTCGGCCGCCTGTTCGGCGATCTCCTCGGCGCCGGGCAGCGCAACGACATGGACGTCGTACGGCGCGAGCGCCGCCGGCCACACGATCCCGTTCTCGTCGTTCGACTGCTCGACCGTCGCGGCCATGATGCGCGCCGGGCCGATGCCGTAGCTCCCCATGATCAGCGCCTTCTCCCTTCCGTCCTCGTCGAGAAACGTCGCGCCGAGCGGTTCGGAGTACCGCGTGCCGAGCTTGAAGATGTGGCCGACCTCGATCGCCGTCTGGAAGCGGAACGCTCCACCGCAGTCCGGACACGTGTCGGTGGCAGCGGATTCACGGAGGTCGGCGAACTCGGGCTCGAAGTCGCGTCCGGCCTCGACGCCGCGGAGGTGCCGGCCGTCCCGGTTGGCGCCGGCCACGAACTGTCCCTCTCGGAGGGCAAGGTCGGCGACGATCCGCCCCTCGAAGCCGACGGGGCCGAGCGAGCCGCCGGATGCACCGAACGCGGCGCGGATCTGCTCGTCCTCGGCCGGCCAGACGGGCTCGCCGAGCGCGGCCGCGAGCTTCACCTCCTCGAGGCGATCGTCGCCGCGGACGAGCGCGAGGACGATCGTGCCGTCCTGGGTCACGTGCGGCATGGCCTTCGCCGTCGCCGCGGTGTCGACGCCGAGGAAGTCGGCGACCGCTTCGATCGTCGTCACGCCGGGCGTCTCGACCTCTTCCAGCGCGACGAGCGTCTCGGGGAAGACGGCGACGCGCGGCATCGTGGTTGCGACCTCGATGTCGGCGGCGAAATCGCAGTTCTCGCAGGTGACGAGGGTGTTCTCCCCCGCTCCGGCGGGCGCGAGGAAGTCGCGGGACTCCGATCCGCCCATCATCCCCGGCTCCGCGGGGACGTCGTGGGTGGCGAGGCCGCAGCGCTCGAAGATCCGAACGTAGGCGCCACGCTGGGCCTGGAACGACTGGTCGAGCCCGGCGTCGTCGCGGTCGAACGAGTAGGCGTCCTTCATGACGAACTCGCGCAACCGGATCAGCCCCTTGCCCGGCCGCGGCTCGTCGCGCTCCTTCGTCTGGAAGTGGTAGAGCATCTGCGGCAACTGCCGGTAGCTCTGGATTTCGCGCGCGTGGAAGGTCGTCGTCTCCTCGTGCGTAAGCGGCAGGACGTAGTCGGCGCCCTTGCGGTCCTTGAGCCGGAACAGCTCCTCGATGAAGTCGCGCTTGGTCTGCTGCCAGAGCTCGACCGGCGTCAGCACCGGCATGAGCATCTCCTGGCAGCCGATCGTGTCCATCTCCTCGCGCACGATCCGTTCGATCTTCCGGTGAACGCGCCAGCCGAGCGGCAGGAACGTCCAGACGCCGGCTGCGACCTGGCGGATGAAGCCGCCGCGCACGAGCAGCTTGTGCGAGACGGCCTCCGCTTCGGCGGGCGGCTCGCGCAGGGTCGGCAGGAAGAGCTGTGAGGCTCGGGCGATCATCAGTGTTGTCGCCCTAGGCTATTCGAGCGGGATCAGGGACGCCTCGGCCATGGCCAAGGCTGCCGGCTTCGCCATCTTGAGGCGCTTCGGACGGTGCATCCCGTCGGCGATCCACTTGTCGATCTCGTGGAACAGCTCGTCGATCAGGATGTCGGAGCCGACCTTCTTCAGCACGCGGCCGTGCGCGTAGATGAAGCCGACGTCGCGGCCGCCGGCGATCCCGAAGTCGGCGTCGCCCGACTCGCCCGGGCCGTTGACCGCGCAGCCGAGCACGGCGACCTCGAAGTGCTGCGGGTACTCCTGCAGGCGCGTCTCGACCTCTTCGGCGAGCGTGTGCACGCCGACGTTGTCGCGGCCGCAGCTCGGGCAGGCGATCATCACCGGCCCGCGCTCGCGCAGCCCGAGCGCCTTGAGGATCTCGTACGCCGTCTTCGGCTCCTCGACCGGATCCGACGAGAGCGAGACGCGGATCGTGTCGCCGATGCCCTCTGCGAGGAGAGTGCCGATCCCGACGGCGCTCTTGATCGAGCCGGCGAAGACCGTCCCGGCCTCGGTCACGCCGAGGTGGAGCGGGTAGTCGACCTTCTCCGAGAGCATCCGGTACGCGCGGATCATGGTGGGCACATGACTCGACTTGACGGAGATCTTGAAGTCGTAGAAGTCGAGGCTCTCGAGCAGGCGCACCTCCTCCAGCGCCGCCTCGACGAGCGCCTCCGCCTGGTCCTGCTGCGCCAGCTCTTCGAGATGCTTGGGCAGGGATCCGGAGTTCGCGCCGATGCGCATCGCGATCCCCTTCGCCTTCGCGGCGCGCACGACCTCGGCGACCTTGTCCGAGCCGCCGATGTTGCCGGGGTTGATGCGGACTGCCGCGACGCCCTGGTCGATCGCCTTGAGCGCGAGGCTCGCGTTGAAGTGGATGTCCGCGATGATCGGAACCGGCGAGAAGCGGACGATCCGCGACAGCGCCTCCGCGTCCTCCGTTTTCGGCACTGCGACCCGCACGATCTCGCACCCGGCACTCGCAAGCGCCGCGACCTGGGCGGTCGTCGCCTCGACGTCGTGCGTCTTCGTCGTCGTCATCGACTGGACGACGACGGGCGCGCCGCCGCCGACGAGAACGCCGCCAACCGAGATCTGCCGCTTGCTGGCCATCCACAAATCAGTCTAGCCAGGCGGGTTCCCGCGCAATCGCGCCCTCAGAGGACGCTGAGGCGCGATCGGGTCAATGCGGCGCATGCGAGACGTCGTTCGAGAACGCGATCACCATGATGAGCAGGATGAAGACAACCCCGAGTACCGACACCCGTTCATAGACGTCGCGCGCGAGCGCCCGGCGGCGAACGGCCTCGATGAGGGAAAAGAGGATGTGACCGCCGTCGAGCGGCAGTAGCGGCAGCAGATTCAGCAGCGCGAGAGACATGCTCACGAAGGCGAGGATCTCGAGGTAGTGCGACACGCCGACCTGTAGCTGCTGCTGCGACACCTCGACGATCCCGACAGGGCCCGAGAGCCGGCTCCTTCCGTGGCTCGAGAAGAGTCCTGCGAGACCACTGGCGGTGCCCGTCACGACACCGACGAGGTCCGACCCTGCAGTTCGAGCGGATCGAGTGGTCGAGTAGGGAACGGTCTGCGCCGCCGGCTCGAAGCCGAAGATCCAGCGGCCGTCGCGGTTGACGGTGTGCTGCGGGCCGACCGTCACGTGCCCCCCGCCGCGCACCACGTCGAGCGTCACCCTGCGGCCGTCACTCGACCTGATCAGATGCGAAACGCGGTCGAAGCTTGCCGCCCGTCGCCCGTTGACGCCGACGATGCGGTCGCCGGGCTGCAGGCCGGCTACAGCTGCAGGAGTCCCACTCTCGACCGCGCCGACCTCGGCGCTGGGCCGGCTCGAGGGACCGCCGCTGATGGCGAAGACGAGAAAGAGGATCACGAAGGCGACGAGGATGTTCGCGAGCGGCCCGGCCGCGATCACGGCAATGCGCTTCCAGGTCGCCCCGCGCCAGTACGCCTCAGGCGAGGTTCCCTCCTCCACGTCACGTAGCCCTCGCTCGGCGGAGCGCCTCGCGCCGCGTGTCAGCTGCGCCGCGGCCACTTCGCGCTCGAGCTCCAAGCACGCGCGGCGAGCTGCTTCGTAGTCCTCCGCCTCGAGCGGGCGTCGCACGGCCCCCACGGCGGACACGAGGCCCGGATCCTCGCGCACGGCGGGCTCGAGAAGCAGGTTCAGATCGCGTGCGGCGGGCCGGTTCATCCCGGGAAGCCGGACGAGGCCGCCGAGCGGGATCATCCCGATCCCGTACTCGATGCCGTTTCGCTGGGTCTTGACGAGGGCCGGTGGGAAGCCGATATAGAAGCTTCTCGGCCGCATCCCAACGGCCTTGGCGACCGAAAAGTGCCCGAGCTCGTGCAGGAACACGAGCAGCAGGAGCCCTGCGATCACGACCAGGTACGTCATGCGGTCGCCAGCGCTCCCTCGGCGATCTCTCGCGCCGTGCGGTCGGCCTCGACGAGATCGTCGACGTCGTGGATCGGGTCGGTGCCGGCGGTCGCCAAGGTCTCCGCCACGACCTCGGGGATTCCGAGGAAGGGCAGCCGGCCGTCGAGGAACGCGGCGACTGCGACCTCGTTCGCCGCGTTGTAGACGCACGGCGCGCTTCCGCCGTCCTCACCGGCGGCGCGTGCAAGCGACAGCATGGGGAACGTGTCGGTGTCGGGACGCGAGAACTCCAGGGTCAGCGAGGCCAGGTCGAGTGGCGCGAGCGGGGTGGCGGCGCGCTCCGGATACGTGAGCGCGTAGGAGATCGGCACGCGCATGTCCGGGTAGCCGAGATGCGCGAGCGAGGCTCCGTCCCTGAAGCGCACGAGCGAATGCACGATCGAGGTCGGCTGGATCGCGACCTCGATCCGGTCGTACGGGACGCCGAACAAGTAGTGGGCCTCGATCACCTCGAGCCCCTTGTTCGCGAGCGTTGCCGAATCCACGGTGATCTTCGGGCCCATGCGCCAGGTCGGATGCGCGAGCGCCTGGTCGGGGGTGACGTCCTCGAGTTCCGTCCGCGTGCGGCCGCGGAACGGACCGCCCGAGCCCGTGACGACGAGCGTGTCGATCTGCTCCGGGTCGCGTCCTTCGAGGCACTGGAAGAGCGCGGAGTGCTCGCTGTCGACCGGAAGGATCCGCCCTCCTCCACGTCTCTGCGCTGCGAGGGCAAGCTCGCCGGCCGCGACGAGGCTCTCCTTGTTGGCCAGCGCGAGGTCGACGCCGCGCTCGAGCGTCCAGAGCGTCGCGTGCACTCCGGCGAAGCCGACGACGGCGTTGAGCACGATGTCCGGCTCCGCGCGCTCGAGCAGCTCGGTCAGGTCGCCTCCGACCTCCTTCAGCGGCGCGTCGACGTCGTCGAGCGGGGTCGATCCCGAGGCCGCGGCGCAGAGCTCGAGCTCCGGGTGGGCCTCTACGATCTCGATCGCCTGGCGGCCGATCGAGCCGGTTGCGCCAAGCAGCGCGACGCGCTTCACCTGCCAAGTGTAGGAGCTAGTGGAACGCGAGCACGAGGAAATACGCGGCGGGTGCAGCGAAAAGCAGTCCGTCGATGCGGTCGAGCATGCCGCCGTGCCCGCCGAGTAGCCGTCCGGTGTCCTTGACCTCGAGGTCGCGCTTCAGCGACGACTCGAACAGATCGCCCATCAGCTCGGCGACCACGACCACAAGGCCGAGCACGACCGCCTCCCAGACGCTGAGATACGTCTTGCGCGTGTCGTACAGCGCGATGAAGGCCACGAACACGCCCGCGGCAGCTCCGATCAGGAGCCCCTCCCACGACTTGCCGGGCGAGAGGCGCGGGGCAAGCTTGTGACGTCCCAGCGGGCGTCCGCCCAGATAGGCGAAGGTCGCCGCCGCCCACGCCACCAGCACGACGGTGAAGGCGAGCAGCCTGCCGTGGTCGGGCATCTCGCGCAGCAGCAGGAAGAAGCCGAGTCCGAGCCCGATCCAGGCCGAGCCGAGGATCGTCGAACCGATCGCTGCCGTCGTCGCCGCACGCGTGCTCGAGACGACGTGCAGGACGAAGGCGAGCGCGAACGTCGCGAGAAAGCCGCCGACGAGCCACGCGACACCTCCGGTGCGCGCACCGAACAAGGCGAGAAGCACGCCCGCGTACACCGCCGGCGCCAGGGGTCGCAGGGGACGCGCGGTCGTGACGAACTCGTGCACACCGATCCAGGCCGCGACGGCGAGGAGCGTGAAGAGCCACCAGCCACCCAGCCAGAGCATGCCGAGCACGAGCGGGAGGCCGACCGCCGCGACCAGGAGGCGCGAGGTGAAGTTGGTCACGAGCGTCTCATCGGCCGCCGAATCTACGGCGCCGGCTCGCGTACTCCTCGATCGCGCTCCGGAGGTCCTCCGGGCCGAAGTCGGGCCAGAAGGTGTCGGTGAAGACGTACTCGGCATACGCCGACTGCCAGATCAGGAAGTTCGAGATGCGCCGCTCGCCCGATGTCCGGATGACGAGGTCGGGATCCGGCATCTCGGGCTCGTAGAGGTACGCGGCGAAGGCGTCCTCGTCGAGCAGGTCGGGGTCCGTCCCACTCTCGAGCAGTCGCCGCGCAGCGTCGACGAGCTCCGCGCGGCCGCCGTAGTCGAAGGCGATCCAGAGCTGGAGCTTCGACTTGTCCGCGGTCGCGGTCTCGAGGCGCTCCATCCGGGCGCGCAGCCAGTCGGGGGCGCGGTCGCGGCGCCCGACGAACCGGCAGCGGACGCCTTGCGCAGCGAGATCCTCGAGCTCCCGCTCGATCGTCTCGCCGAAGATCTCCATCAGCGCTTCGACCTCGCGGGCGTCGCGACTCCAGTTCTCGGTCGAGAACGCGTAGACCGCGAGCGACTCGATGCCGAGGTCGATCGCCTTCTCGACGACGGGCCGCAGCGCACGAGACCCCGCCCGATGGCCGTCGGCGACCGAGACGCTGTGCTCCGTGGCCCAGCGCCCGTTCCCGTCCATGATGATCGCGACCGCGTGCGCGACCTCGGGAAGGTGCTCCTCGGGGCTGACATCCGTGCCGGGGAGCGACGAGCTCAGACCTCCATCACCTCGGCCTCTTTGTGCCTCAGGAGCTCCTCGATCTGCTTCGTGTGCTCGTCGGTCAGCTCCTGGACGCGACCTTCGGCGCGATGCTCGTCGTCGGCTCCGACCTCGCCGTTGTCCACGAGCTCCTTGAGGTGCCGCATCGCGTCGCGCCGGATCTCCCGGACGGCGACCTTGTGCTCCTCCGCCATGTTGCGGACGACCTTCACGAGCTCCTTCCGCCGCTCCTCGGTGAGCTGGGGAATCGGGAGCCGGATGAGCTTGCCGTCGTTCGACGGCGTCAGGCCGAGATCGGACTCCATGACCGCCTTCTCGATCGCCTTGATCGAGCCCGGGTCGAACGGCTGCACGGTGAGCATGCGCGGCTCGGGGACGTTGATCGTCGAGAGCTGGCGCAGCGGCGTCTGCGTCCCGTAGTAGTCGACCTCGATCCGGTCGAGGAGGGACGCCGAAGCGCGGCCGGTGCGCACGGTCGCGAACTCTGCCCGTGCGTGCTCGACGGACTTGACCATCTTGTCCTGGGCGCCCCTGATCATCTCTTCCGCGGTCGCCATGCGTCAGGCCTCCTTGTCCCGGGCGCCGCCCGAGGCGGCGCGGTCTGTCGGCCGGGCGTCCGCGGCTTCGCCGTGGACGCTTCCAGCCCCAGTCGCGATGATCGTCCCGACCTCCTCGCCCGCGACGACGCGCGCGACGTTGCCTTCGGCGAGCTCGAAGACGTGGATGGTGAGGCGGTTGTCCATGCAGAGCGAGAGAGCGGTCGTGTCCATGACCTTGAGCCCGCGCTCGATCGCCTCGAGATGCGTGATCCGGGGGAGGAACTCCGCGTCTGCCACCTGCCGCGGGTCGCCGTCGTACACGCCCCGGACGCCGTGCTTGGCCATCAGGATGGCGTCGGCGCCCATCTCCAGCGCGCGCCGGGCGGCCGCCGTGTCCGTCGTGAAGAACGGGTTGCCGGTGCCTGCGGCGAAGATCACGACGCGGCCCTTCTCGAGGTGCCTGATTGCGCGGCGCCGGATGTACGGCTCCGCCACCTCCGAGACCTCGAGCGCTGACATGACGCGAGTCACGGCTCCCCCCCGCTCCAGCGCATCCTGGAGCGCGAGCGCGTTGAGGAGCGTCGCGAGCATCCCGGCGTAGTCGGCGGTCGCGCGGTCCATGCCGCTCTCGGCGGCAGCTGCGAGACCGCGGTAGAAGTTGCCGCCGCCCACGACGAGCGCGATGTCGACGCCCTCGTTGCGGATCCCGGCGACCTCGCGCGCGAGTGCCCGCGTCACGCCCGGGTCGATCCCGTACTCGCGCTCGCCCATGAGCGCCTCACCCGAGAGCTTGAGCAGCACCCGGCGGAACGCGGGCGGCTGCGGCCGCGGGTCGGCCTCCGTCTCCGTTTGCGCCGTCATCCCGCCAGCGAGAACCGCTCGAACTCGAGCACCTCGGCGCCCGCGTCGGCGAGCACCTTCCCGACCTTGAGCGAACCGTCGTGGATCCACGGCTGGTCGGCCAGTACTCCGCCCCGTTCCGCGTAGAACCGCTTGTCGAGCATGCCGGTGACGATCTTCTCACGCGCCTGCTCCGGCTTCGACTGCACCTCTTCGGAGTTGAGATAGATCTCCTTCTCCGCCGCGACGAGATCCTCGGGAACGTCCTCGCGCCCGATCCAGCGCGGATCCGACCATGAGATGTGCATCGCGAGCTGGCGGGCGAGCTCCGCGTCGCCCCCACGCGTCTGCACGAGCACGCCGAGCTTGTTCGCCGGCGGGTGCGCGTAGGCCGAGACCATGCCTCCGTCGACTGCCTCGAAGCGCGCGCCGCCCACCACGGCGATGTTCTCGCCGAGCTTTGCGGTCAGCTCCACGCGCTCGTCCTCGAGCTCGCTCTCCGCGCCGACGCCCTTCTCCTCGACGAGGTCCAGGACCTTCTTGGCGTAAGCGAGGAACTCGTCGTTGTTCGAGACGGGCTCCGTCTCGCACCCGACGGCGACCATCGTGCCCTTCGAGCCGTCCTCGGGAACGCGATAGCCGACCTTGCCTTCCGTCGTCGCCCGATCCGCGCGCTTGGCCGCGTTGGCCATGCCCTTCTCGCGCAGGAGGACGACGGCCGCCTCGATGTCGCCGTTCGTGTCGACGAGCGCGCGCTTGCAGTCCATCATCCCTGCGCCCGTCTTCTCGCGAAGCTCGCGGACGAGCTGTGCCGAGATCTCCGCCGCCATCAGGCCTCCTCCCCCTCGTTCTTGCTGGTCGGATCACCCAGTGCCGCCTCGGAGCGCTTCGTCTCCTCGGCGCCTTCCTTGGCCGGGTCCTCGCCGGTCGGAACCGGCACGGACTCGCCTTCGGTCTCGGGCTGGACCGTCTCGCCTGCCTCGACGTCCTCGACGTTGTCCGGAGCGGTCTCCTCGGCAGCCGCGGCCGCCGCGGCGGCCTGCTGCTCTTGCTGCTGCTGCGCCTGCTGGAGCTCCTGGGCGGAGACCTTCTGCTTGCCGGCCGAAACCGACTCGGCGAGCGCGTGCACGATGAGGCTGCACGAGCGGATGGCGTCGTCGTTGCCCGGGATGACGTAGTCGGCCTCGTCGGGATCGCAGTTCGTGTCAACGAGCGCGACGACAGGAATGCCGAGCCGGCGCGCCTCGCGTACGCCGAGGGCCTCCTTCTTGAGGTCGACGATCACGACCGCGTCCGGCTGGCGCCGCATGTCGGCGACGCCGCCGAGGTTCGCCTCGAGCTTCTCGAGCTCGTTCGCCATCGAGATCCGTTCCTTCGCGGGCAAGAGATCCATCTGGCCCTCGTCGCGCAGGCGGCGCATCTCGTGCAAGCGGTCGATGCGGTCGGACATCGTGCGCCAGTTCGTCAGGAGCCCGCCGAGCCAGCGGTGGTTGACGTACGGCATGCCGACGCGCTTCGCCTCCTGCTCGACGGCGTCCTGAGCCTGCTTCTTCGTGCCGACGAAGAGGACGGTGCCGCCGCGCTCCGCGACGTTGCGGACGAACTGCTGCGCCTCGTCGAGCCGCTCCGACGTCTGCGTGAGGTCAATGATGTAGATGCCGCCGCGCTCGGCAAAGATGAAGCGCCGCATCTTCGGGTTCCAGCGCCGCGTCTGGTGGCCGAAGTGGACTCCGGCCTCCAGCAGTTCGCGCATGCTGACTGCGCCCGCCGAGGCCGCTTCAGTCGAAACTGACATGTGAGCTCCTTCCGGATTCGTTTTCGTCGTCGTGCTCCGGCGGAGTCGAGGCGCACCTCCCGTGAGGGGAGGCACCCGCGCCGCGGTTGGGCCGCCGGGGAGTCGGGACAAGGACGCCGGAAGGTTAGCGGGAGGCGGCTCTGAACCGCTCCTTCGCGTCGGCCGCCGCGGCGGCGAGGTCGAGCATCGGCTCGGGGTAATCGTCGGTCCCCCACTCCGGGAGCCAGCGGCGGCAGTAGGCGCCGTCGGCGTCGAAGCGTTGGCGCTGGCGCTCAGGGTTGAGGATGCGAAACCACGGCTGCGCGTCGATGCCGGTGCCGGCGACCCACTGCCAGTTCCCCTTGTTTTGGGCCGGGTCGTAGTCGACAAGCTGCTCTGCGAACCAGGCTTCCCCGCTGCGCCAGTCGAGATGGAGATGCTTGACGAGAAAGCTGGCGGTGACCATGCGGGCACGGTTGTGCATCCAGCCCGTCTGCGCCAGCTCGCGCATTCCCGCGTCGACGAGCGGGAAGCCGGTCATGCCTCCGCGCCAGCGCTCGAACCGCTCGCCCGGCGAGTCCCAGCGG
>DASXKE010000187.1:0-4693 GCA_036496985.1 Gaiellaceae bacterium
CTACCAGGTGGCCGTGCAGGCGACGAGCGCGGTCGGCACGAGCACGCTCGTAGCACCGTTCTCATTCCACGCTCACAAGCACTAATAGAGTGGCCCGGTGCTCCTCGCGAGCGTCTCGTCGAGCTTCACCTCACAGGTCGCCCATCATGGCGTCTACGCCGTCTTCGGTCTGCTCGCCCTGGGCGCGCTCCTGCCGATCGGGAGTGAGGTCGTCGCGCTCGTCGCCGGCGCCGTGGCGGCAGGAGTGCTCGCCGATGCCAACGGCGTCTCGGTTTTCGGAGCCCACGTCGGATCAGGCGTCGGTTCCTACGTCGCGCTCTCGCTCGCGGCGACGGCGGGCTACCTCCTGGGCTGCGTCGTCGGCTGGCTGATCGGACGCTACGGAGGGCGGGAGTTGCTCGAGCGACACGGCCGCTGGTTCCACGTCACGCCGGAGAAGCTCGATCGCGCCGACGCGTGGTTCCAGCGCTGGGACCGGCCGGGAGTACTGATCGGGACGATGACGCCCGTCGTCCGCTCGTTCGTCGCGATCCCGGCCGGATTGTTCGAGATGCCGTTCGCGCAGTTCATCGGCCTCGCTCTGATCGGGTCGGCCGTGTGGTCGTTCGCCTTCGTCGGCATCGGCTACGGCCTCGGCTCGAGCTACAAGAGCTTCGAGCACGACTTCCGGTACGTCGAGTACGCGATCGTGGCCGCAATCGTCCTAGCAGTGGGGTTTCTGGTCTACCGTCGGAGGGCTACGGCCGGTGAACGCGTCGGCGAATGACGCTCGCGTCCTTGCGCTGCTCGGTTTTCGCACGGCAGAAATCGACCGAACTCACCGACTCGTTCACTAGAGTGAGCCCGCGTGCAGACGATTCCACTCGTTGACGTTCGAGCCGAATACGAGCCGCTGATACCTCGGCTCGAGGCCGCTTTCCGCGAGGTGCTCGACGGTAAGGGCTTCATTCGCGGGCCTCAATACTGGGCGTTCCAGGAGGAGGCGGCAGCCTACCTCGGTGTCAAGCGCGCGATCGGCGTGGCCAACGGCACCGACGCGCTCGTGCTTGCCCTCGACGCGCTCGGCGTCGGGCCGGGCGACGAGGTGATCTGCCCGGCGTTCACCTTCTACGCAACCGCGGAGTCGGTCGCGCGGCGCGGTGCGACCCCCGTCTTCGCGGACATCGACCCCGTCACGCTCAACCTCGACGTCGAGGACGCTGCCGCCAAGGTCACCGGTCGGACGCGCGCGATCATCCCCGTCCACCTCTTCGGCCGCCTGATGGACGTCCGCCCGCTCATGGAGCTCGGTGTTCCCGTGCTCGAGGACGCGGCGCAGGCCTTTGGAGCGCCGGAGGTCGCGCAGCACGGAACGATCTCGACGTTCAGCTTCTATCCCACCAAGAACCTCTTCTGTCTCGGCGACGGAGGCCTTGTCGTGACGAACGACGAGGAGTTCGCCGAGCGCGTCAAGCTGCTGTCGTTCCACGGCTCCCGCGACAAATCGGCGTTCGACGCCGTCGGCTACAACTCGCGACTCGACGAGCTGCAGGCCGCATTCCTGCGCATCTTCCTGCCCGAGCTCGACGGCTGGAACGAGGGGCGCCGGGCCGCGGCGGCCCACTACGCAGAGCTCGGGCTCGGTGACCTGGTGGAGCTTCCGCAGGACGAGCCGGGCCATGTCTACCACCTCTTCGTCTGCCGCTCGCGCGAGCGCGACACGATCCGCGCGGCGCTCGCCGAGGCGGGAATCGCGTCGGCCACGTACTACACGACGCCGCTCCACCTGCAGCCGTCGCTGCGCTTCCTCGGCTACGAGCCGGGGTCGCTGCCCGCGACCGAGCAGGCCGGGGCCGAGAACTTCTCGCTGCCGCTCTGGCCGGGGATTCCGGCAGAGGCGCAGGAGCGCGTCGTCGAGGTCGTGCGCTCGGCCGTCCCAAGTCGAGTCTGATGCGGCGGCTCCTCTCCCCGCACCGGCTGTGGCAGGTGGCGGTGGACGCGGCGATCGTCGCGTTCTCGTGGTGGGCCGCGTTCGAGCTCCGGTTCGACAACGGCCTGTCGAGTCACCCCGGCTATCAGCACCTCTTCAACCGGACGATCCTGCTGGTCGTCGGGATCAAGCTCGTCGTCTTCATCGCCTTCGGGTTCTACAACCGTTGGTGGCGTTACGTCTCGATCCGCGACATGTGGGCGACGGTCCGCGGCGTCGTCGTCGCGTGCATCGTCGCCGACCTGACCGTCTACCTCGCGGCGCCGGTGCACGGCTTCCGCCTGCCGCGCTCGATCGCCCTGACCGATCTGATCCTCACGCTCGGGTTCGTCATGGGATCGCGTCTCCTGGCGCGCACGGTGATGGAGCGCCCGGGCCTGACGATGGTCGCCCGCGGCAAGGAGGTCGTGGTGGTGGGCGCCGGCGACGCCGGGCGCCTGATCGTGCAGGAGATGCAGCGCACGCGGATGATCGACTACACGCCGATCGGGTTCGTCGACGACGACCCGCGCAAGCAGCACACGCGGATCATGGGCGTGCGCATGCTGGGCACGCTCGACGAGCTGCCGCACGTGCTGCGCGAGCACCGGCCCGACGAGGTGCTGATCGCGATGCCGTCGGTCTCGGGCGACGTGCGGAGACGGATCTTCGAGGCTGCCCAGGAGCTGCGGATCGTGGTCAAGACGTTGCCGGGGCTCTACGAGCTGATCGCCGGGGATCTCAACCTCGCCGGCCAGATCCGGCCCGTGCAGGTCCAGGACGTGCTCGGCCGCGAGCCGGTCGAGGTCGACTTCCACGAGGTCGCCGCCTACCTCGAAGGACACACCGTCTTGGTCACCGGCGCCGGTGGCTCGATCGGCTCGGAGCTCTGCCGCCAGATCGCGCGCGTCCGGCCGTCGCGCCTCATCCTCGTCGACAACGCCGAAGGCCCTCTCTTCGAGATCGAGCGCGAGCTTGTTTCCGAGAGGGACTTCACCGCGGCGTTGCCGAAGCTGATCGACGTCAAGGACCGGAAGGCGATGCGGCGGGAGGTGTTCGAGAAGTACCAGCCGACGGTGGTGTTCCACGCGGCTGCGTACAAGCACGTCGCGATGCTCGAGACGCATCCGCTCGAGTCGGTACGCAACAACGTCGTCGGCACCCGCATCCTCTGCGAGCTCGCAGCCGAGTTCGGCGTCGAGCGCTTCGTCTTCATCTCGACCGACAAGGCCGTCAACCCGAAGACGGTGATGGGACAGTCGAAGGCGCTCTGCGAGTGGATCGTCGAGTCGTTCGGCCACCGGCGGGATGTCGCGACGCGGTTCGTCGCCGTGCGCTTCGGCAACGTCCTCAACTCGTCCGGCAGCGTGATCCCGATCTTCCGCAAGCAGATCGAGCGCGGCGGCCCTGTGACCGTGACGCATCCCGAGATGACGCGGTACTTCATGACGATTCCCGAGGCCGTCTCGCTGGTGGTGCAGGCGGGTGCGATCGGCGGTCGCGGCCAGGTGTTCGTCCTCGACATGGGCGAGCCCGTGCGGATCGTCGAACTGGCACAGAACATGATCCGTCTTTCGGGCAAGGAGGCCCGCCTGCCCGACGACCCGACGTCAGGTCCGCGCGACATCCGGATCGCCTTCACCGGCTCGCGGCCGGGCGAGAAGATCCACGAAGAGCTCTGGAGCGGCGACGACTCGGTCGGCGAGACGACCCATCCCAAGATCATGCGGCTGAGCCGGCCTCCCGTCGATCCCGACTGGCTCGCCGGGCAGTTGGCCGAGCTCGAGCGCCTCGCCGACGAGGGAGACACGCTCGAGGTGGTCGGGAAGCTCCGGACAGTTGTGGAGAAGCCGCAGCGCCTCCAGCCGCCGAGTCTCTCGGACACCGGCAGCTACGTGCTCGACCTCGAGTCGGAACTGACGCGCGACACGAACCCCTGATCCTTCCGGCACGGTAGTCGGCCGGTCGCGCCGCTAGCGTCCCCGCCCTTGGACGCGGAGAGAATCCTCGAAGGTCTGAACCCCGAGCAGCGCGTTGCGGCGGAGACGACGCGCGGACCGCTCTGCATCCTCGCCGGGGCCGGCACGGGCAAGACGACCACGATCACGCGCCGGATCGCGTGGCAGGTCGCCACGGGCGCCTTCCCTGCGCAACAGATCGTGGCCGTGACCTTCACCCAGAAGGCGGCGGGCGAGCTCGGTGCGCGTCTGCAGGCACTCGGCGTCGAGGGCGTGCGGGCCTCGACGTTCCACTCGGCGGCGCTCGCTCTGCTCCGCCATTTCAGCGGCGATCCGGGCCGGGTGCTCTCTTCGAAGGCGATCCTCCTCCGCCGCATCGGCAACGGGCTGCCGGGTGCGTATCGCTTCCGCCCGGCGGGCGACCTCGCGACCGAAATCGAGTGGGCAAAGAACCGGCGGCTCACGCCCGACACCTACCGCGACGGGCTCGGCGAGCACGAGCCGCCGATTCCGCTCGATCTCATGCACCGGGTCTTCGGCGAGTACGAGCGGCGCAAGGCAGTAGAGGAGATGCTCGATTTCGAGGATCTGCTCGAACGGACCGCGCGGCTGCTCGAGGAGGACGAGCGGGCGCGGGCGACGGTGCATGACCGCTGGCGCGCAATTACCGTCGACGAGTACCAGGACGTCAATCTGCTGCAGCAGTCGCTCCTCGACCTCTGGCTCGGCGAGCGAGACGAGCTCTGTGCGGTCGGCGACGACTACCAGGCGATCTACGGATTCACGG
>DASXKE010000188.1:0-3651 GCA_036496985.1 Gaiellaceae bacterium
CCTCCACATCGGGGAGGTGCAGTGAGCGCAGGCTCGACGGAGCTCACTCAGAAGCGGAGGCGCCGACCTGTGCGGCGCCAGAGTGGGAAAGCGTGACTGCGTCGCTGGCCGAGCTGCGGGCGGTGCCGGGGCTCGACGTCTACCTGGACGCGCTCGAGGAACGGCTCGCGCGGACGGTTGCCACGCATCCCGGACTCGTCGCTGCCGTCGGTAACGAAGCGCTCGCTGCCGGCGGCAAGCGGCTGCGGCCGGCGCTCGTCTTCCTCTCGGCGTCGCCCGGGACGGAGCCGCCGCTCGCGGCGGGCGTCGCGGTCGAGCTCGTCCACATGGCGACCCTGGTCCACGACGACCTGATCGACCGCGCCCACTTTCGCCGCGGCAAGGCGGCCGCCTGGTCGATCTACGGGCCGGCGGCGGCGCGCGCGACCGGCGACTACCTCTTTGCGCGGGCGTTCTCGGAGCTGAGCGCGACGGGCGATGCGCAGGCGGTCGACATCCTCGCCGACGCCACTCTGTGCCTCGCGCGCGGCGAAGCCCTGCAGCGGACACAGACCCGCGATCCGGCCACGACCATCGAGGCGTATCTCGAACGCTGTGCGCTCAAGACGGGGAAGCTGTTCGAGGCCGCCTGTCAGCTCGGCGGCGGCTCCGGCGAGTACGGACTCGCGCTCGGTATCGCGTTCCAGATCGCCGACGACGTCCTCGACTGCTCGGGCGCCACGATCGAGACGGGGAAAATCGCCGGCACCGACCTCCGTGACGGCACCCCGACGCTTCCGCTGCTGCTCGCCGCGCAGCGGGATGCGGTTGTACGGGCGGCGCTTGCCGGCGGCCCGATGGACAGTGCGCTGCTGCGCGTGGCTGCGACCGGCGCCCTCGACGAGTCCCGTGAGGTGGCCCTCGACTACGCTAGACAGGCCAGGGCGCGGCTCGACGGAGAGCTGCACCGAGACGAGCTCGAGGCCCTGACGCACGCAGTCGTCGACCGGGAGAGGTAAGCCGCATGGCGGTTCTGGACACGCTCGACACGCTCGCTCCGATCCGCGAGAAGGTCCTCGCGGGGGAGCGGCTCGACTTCGACGACGGCGTCGCGCTGATGGAGACCGACGACCTGCTCGCGCTCGGCGATCTCGCGGATCTCGCGCGCCGCCGGCGCGGCGGCGGCGACGAGGTCTACTTCGTCCAGAACATCAACCTGTACCAGACGAATGTCTGCCGCGTGAAATGTAAGTTCTGCGCCTTCGCGAAGACGCGGAAGCAGGAGGACGCGTTCACGCTGACGGCAGAGGAGTTCGTCGAGGACGCCGTCGCGCAGCACGAGATTCATCGCTTCACCGAGATCCACACCGTCAACGGCGAAAACCCCCACGTCGACCTCGAGTACTACGCCGGCCTGCTGCGCCGGCTGAAAGAGGCGCTCCCGGACGTCCACCTCAAGTTCTACACGGCCTCCGAGATCCACCACATCTCGCGGCTCGAAGGCTGCTCGCACGAGGAGGTCCTGCGCACGCTCAAGGACGCCGGCCTCGACTCGATGCCCGGCGGTGGCGCCGAGATCTTCGCCGACCGCGTGCGCGCGCTCATCGCGCCGGGCAAGGAGCACCCCGACGAGTGGTTCGACGTGCACAACACCGCGCATCGGCTCGGGATCACGACCCAGTGCACGATGCTCTACGGCCACGTCGAGACCTACGAGGAGCGCGTCGACCACCTCCTGCGCCTGCGCGAGCAGCAGGACCGCACGAACGGCTTCCTCTCCTTCATCCCGCTCGCGTTCCATCCGGAGAACACCGTCTTCGAGCGCCGCGGCTTCCGTTTTACGACGGGCGCGGACGACCTGAAGGTGATCGCCGTCTCTCGCCTCCTGCTCGACAACATTCCGCACGTGAAGGCCTACTGGATCATGATGGGCCTCCCGCTGGCCCAGGTCGCGCTCCACTTCGGCGCCGACGACGTCCAGGGCACGGTCGTGCGGGAGAAGATCTTCCAGGCGGCGGGTGCGAGTGCAGGCACCGAGCAGAAGGCCGCCGAGCTGGTCCGCTTCGTCCGCGAGGCCGGCCGCACGCCCGTCCAGCGCGACAGCCTCTACAACGAGCTGCGCCGATGGTGAGCGTGCGCGAAGCGGTCGCGCAGGGCGACCTCACGGCGTTTGAGGAGGTACTCGCTCCCGACATCGTGTGGGTTGGTCAGTGGCCGGGCCAGCTGTGTCGCAATCGCGACGAGGTGGTCGAGATGCTCAAGCTCGCTCAGTCGAAGGGCCTGCAGCCCACGCCCGAGATCGTCCGCGACGAGGGCGATCGCTTCGTCGTCGACCCGCATCTCGACGGGCGCCATCAGGTCTTCGTCCTGCGCGAAGACGTTGTCTGCGAGGTGCGGGCATATCCGGATCGCGACACCGCTCTCGCCGCGATGGAGCCGCCATGGTGAAGCTCGGCAGGATCTCCTACGTCAACATGGCGCCGGTCTTCTACCGCGTCGACTTCGAGGCCGAAGAAGTCCAGGGCGTCCCGACCGAGCTGAACCGGATGCTCGTCGCGGGTGAGCTCGACACGGCTCCGATCTCGTCGATCGAGTACGCGCGGCATGCCGACTCGCTGCGGCTACTGCCGCGGCTCTGTGTCGCGTCCGAGGGAGCCGTCGACTCGATCCAGCTCGTCTCACGCAAGCCGCTCGAGCAGGTGCGCAATGTGGCGGTGACTCCCGAGTCGGCGACCTCGGTCGCGCTGACGAAGGTGCTGCTGCCGGAGGCCGACCAGGCGCCGCTCGACGCGTACGAGACCGGCGAAGCCGAGGCAAAGCTCCTCATCGGCGACGCCGCCCTGCGTTCTGCGTTCGAGGATCCGACGCCGCACTACGACCTCGGCCGGCTGTGGCTCGAGCGGACGGGGCTGCCGATGGTGTTCGCGGTCTGGGCCTGCCCGGAGCCACTCGCCGAAGGGCTCGCCGAGCTTGAGGACGCGCTCGTCTCGTCGGTGAGGCTCGCGCGCGCGGAGCCCGAGCAGCTGGCCCACGAGGCGGCCGAGCGGTACGGCTATCCGGCCGGCTTCCTCGCCCGCTACTTCGAGAAGCTCCGCTACCGCTTCGGCCCGCGCGAGCGCGCCGGCCTCTACACGTTCCTCGAGCTCGCCCGCGACGCCGGCCTGCTCGAGACCGTGCCCGAGCTTCGCTTCGTCCAGACCACCGCCGGCGCCGCGGTCGCATGAGCGTCGCGGAGCGCAGCAGCGTCGCCGAGATCCTCGAGCGCGCGACCTCGGGCGAGCGGATCACTGACGAGGACGCCATCGGGCTCCTGCGCTCGCGCGACCTCGTCGCGGTCGGCCGTGCGGCGAACGCGATCCGCAACCGCATGCACGACCCGGAGCGTGTCACGTTCATCATCGACCGCAACCTCAACTACACGAACATCTGCGTCACCGACTGCGACTTCTGCGCTTTCTACCGGCGGCCCGGCGACCAGCGCGACGGCTATCTCCTGCCGAAACCGGTCATCTTCAAGAAGATCGAGGAGACACTCGCGCTCGGCGGCACGGGCTTGCTCATGCAGGGCGGCCACCATCCCGACCTCGGCGTCGACTACTACGAGGATCTCTTCTCCTCAATCAAGGCCCGCTACCCGATCCACCTGCACGCGCTCTCGCCGTCGGAGGTCGT
>DASXKE010000189.1:0-21770 GCA_036496985.1 Gaiellaceae bacterium
GGATGCCGGCAATGCCGTAACGAAGCTGGGCGGTGCGCTCGATGCCCATCCCGAACGCGAAGCCCGAGTACTCCTCGGGCCCCCAGCCGACGAACTCGTAGAGATACGGGTCGACCATGCCGGAGCCGCCCATCTCGATCCAGCCCGAGTTCTTGCAGACCGCGCACCCCGCGCCGCCGCAGTTCATGCACGAGACGTCCGGCTCCATCGAGGGCTCGGTGAACGGGAAGTAGTGCGTGCGGAACCGCACTTCGCGCTCCGGCCCGTAGAGCTCGCGCATGACGTGGAGGAGCGTTCCTTTCAGATCGGCCATCGTGATGCCGGTGTCGACCGCGAGCCCCTCGAACTGGTGGAAGATCGGGAAGTGGGTGGCGTCGATCGTGTCCCGCCGGTAGACGCGGCCGATCGAGACCATGTAGATCGGCGGCCGCCGCTCCTCCATCTTGTGGATCTGGGCCGGCGACGTCTCCGTGCGCAGCACCGTCTGGTCGTCGAGGAAGAGGGAGGCCCGCGGTGAGCGCGCCGGATGCCAGTCGGGGAAGCCGAGGGCGTCGAAGTTGTAGCGCGTCGTCTCGACCTCGCGGCCGTCGACGATCTCATAGCCGAGGCCGAGGAAGATGTCCTCGACGTCGCGGCGCACGAGGGTCGACGGGTGGAGCGTCCCGCGGTCGCGCAGCTTCGGCGGCCCGAGCAGCCGCGCGGGCAACGTGACATCGACCCGCTCGGTTGCGAGGCGCTCTTCGAGCTCGGCGCGGGCGAGCTCGTCCTCCCGGGCAGCGAGCGCCGACTCGACGGTCTCGCGCACCGCATTGAGCTTCATGCCGCTCTCGCGGTCGCGCACCTCGCGTAACGCGAGCTTCAGCGCGCTGTGGCGGCCGAGATAGCGGACGCGGACCTCGGATAGCGCGGCAACCGAGCTCGCTTCGGCTACGGCGGCGAGTGCCTCCTTCTCGAGGTCGTCGGGATCCACGGTGGCGACCTTATCCAACGGTTTCTCCTCCTTTCAGCGCATGGGAACGGGGGCTGGACGCCCCGACTCGCGCTCAGGAGGAGCCGACGCTGGCTAGCGCGCCGACGCCCCGGCGACGAGCCGGGGCTTCGTAAAGGCGAACACGCGCGAAGCAGACATCGCCGTCGATACTACCGCGATGGCCGACTACGACCCTCACGCCGCGCATTACGACATCTGGGCGGCCGACATGGTCGACGACGTGCAGTGGTATGTGTCGCTCGCGCGTGACGCCGCCGAGCCCATCGTGGAGCTCGCCGTCGGCACGGGCCGCGTCGCCGTTCCGATCGCCCGTGAGACTGGCAAGTGCGTCATCGGGATCGACCGGTCGCCCGCGATGCTCGCGATCGCTCGCGAACGGGCGAAAGGTTTCGTCGTCGAGTTGCGCGAGGGCGATATCCGTGATCTGGCGCTCGACCAGCCGGTCGAGCTGATCATTTGTCCGTTTCGCTCGCTCATGCACCTCCGCACCTGGGCCGAAAAGCGGCAGCTCTTCGAGCGAGTCGCCGCCGCGCTCCGGCCGGGCGGGCGCTTCGCCTGGAACGTGTTCGCGTTCAGCCCGTTCGTCGCCGCCGAAGTGGAGGGCAAGCGCGAGACACGGGGCGACTCGTGGCAGGAGGTTCGCAACGTCCCCGCCGACAACCGAATCGACCTCGTGCGCAACGAGGGCGTCATCCCCCTGTGGTGGATGACACGCGCGGAGCAGGAAGGTCTCTGCGAGGTTGCGGGTCTCGAGATCGAAGCGCTCTACGGAGGCTTCCACCAAGAGCCTTACGACGAGCAAACGCTCGAGATGGTCTGGGTCGCACGGAAGCCCTGAGCGTCTACGACCCCATCGCCCAGCTCTACGACCCGTGGAGCGCGAGCGTCGTCGAGGACGTCTCCTTCTACGTCGACGAGGCGCTCGCTGCCGGCGGCCGGGTGGTCGAGCTCGGCGTGGGAACGGGACGAATCGCGATTCCGACCGCGATGGCCGGCGCCCACGTGATCGGCGTGGACTCCTCCGCCGGGATGCTCGCGGTGTGCGGCGAGCGAGCGCGAGACGCCGGCGTTGCCCAGCGGCTCGATCTTCGGTTGGGCGATTTGCGAAAGCCACCCGTCGACGAACGCGTTCCGCTGGTGACGTGCCCCTTCCGCTCCTATCTCCATCTGCGCGACGACAGCGAGCGGCTCGAGGCGTTGCACGCGACGCACGAGTTGCTCCGGCCGGGCGGGCGGCTCGTCTTCGACGTCTTCACGCCGTCGCGCGAGGACATCGAGGAGACGCACGGCCGCTGGATCGAGCGCGAGCCGGGCATCGACGAGCGCGCGGACTGGGACCTCGACGCGCAGTCGCTCACCCTCTCGGTGCGCGGCCCGCAGGGCGCCTCCACGATGACGCTCTGGTGGGTGGAGCCGGAGCGCTGGCACTCGCTCCTCGCCGAGGCAGACTTCGAGGTGCTCGCGTGCTACGGCTGGTTCGACCGGCGCCCGTTCACCGGTGGCGAGGACAGCGTCTGGATCGCCCGCCGAAAATGATCCGCTCGCAAATTGCGACAAAAACGTTGCGCGGAGGTCTTGATCCGGTGACCGCGTTCGCATAGGTTCCTTCTTGCGCCGAGCACGGAGCGCAAGTAGGTCGAAACCTCAACCGAGCGGTCGGACGAAGAGGGAGCAATCCCGAGGCGAAGGGCCGGTTGGCAGAGGCGGACGAAAGCGAAACCGGCTCGGCGAATTTTTTTGGTCCGGCCCCGCAAGGGGCCGGACTTCTTTCTAGCTAGGTGCGACGTGAAAGCTCGTAGAGCGCGATCGCCCCAGCGAGCGCGACGTTGAGCGAGTCGCCTCCTCCGGGCTGCGGGATCGACGCTCGCTCGTCGCAGCGTTCGAGCACGTCGGTCGGCAACCCTTCGCGTTCCGCTCCGAGGACGAGCACCACGTCGCCCGCGGAATCCAGCTCGGGAAGCGGGATTCCGCCGTCGGGGACGAGCGCGACGCGCCTACCAATCGGCTCGTCGAACGCGCTCACCGGCACGCGAAAGAGCGATCCCATCGAGGCGCGCACCGCCTTCGGCCCGGTCGGATCGGCACAACCTTCCGACAACGCGATCCCGGCTCCGAAAGCGTCCGCCGCGCGCAGCAGTGTCCCGACGTTCCCGGGATCGCCGACGCGCCAGAGCGCGAGCGTCGCCGGCCGGGTTCCCCCCGGCAGATCGCCACGACGGAAGACAGCGACAACCCGCGGCGGGTGGGCGAGCGTCGAGATCTCGGCGAGCAGCTCCGGTTCGACGTCGTCACCTGCGACGAGCAAATCCGCAGGCTCGAGCCCGGCGTCCAGCCCCGCCTCGACCAGATCCTCTCCCTCGACCGCGAACAGCCCGAGCTTGTCGCGCCAGCGCCGGTCGTGGAGCTTGCGGACGAGCTTGAGCCGCTCGTTGTCGCGTGAGGTGATCAGCTCTGGAGCGCGGACTTGGCCTGCTCGGCGATCGCACCGAACGCGGCCGGGTCGCTGACCGCGAGGTCCGCGAGGACCTTTCGGTCGAGCTCGATGCCCGCCTTCGAACAGCCGTGCACGAACTGGTTGTACGACATCCCGTTCGCGCGGGCGGCGGCGTTGATCCGCGTGATCCAGAGCTTCCGGAACTCGCGCTTCCGCACCTTCCGGTCGCGGTACGCGTAGACGAGCGAGTGCTCGACTTGCTCCTTCGCGTAGCGGTAGTGGGTGCTCTTACGGCCCCAGTAGCCCTTCGCCTGCTCGAGAACCTTGCGGCGCTTCTTGTGCGCCGCGACGGCGCGCTTGACCCTAGGCATTAGCCCATCCCCAGCATCTTCTTGAGTGCGCCGCGGTCGCCGCTCGCGACCTCGCGGTTCTTACGGAAGCCGCGCTTACGCTTCGACGACTTCTTCTCCAGGTTGTGGCTCCGCATCGCCGGCCGGCGCAGGATCTTCCCCGTGCCCGTCACCTTGAACTTCTTCTTCGCGGAGCTCCGCGTCTTCATCTTCGGCATCGTGTTTCACTCCTGCGTTCTTCGTCGGACCGAGCAGCATCACCATGTTGCGTCCGTCCTGGAGAGGCTGGGACTCGATCTGCCCGATCTCCTTGACGTCCTCGGCGAGGCGGAGGAGCAGATCGCGGCCCCGCTCCGGGTGGGTTTGCTCCCGGCCGCGGAACATGATCGTGATCTTCACCTTCGCGCGCTGGTTGAGGAATCGCTCGACGTGGCCCTTCTTGGTGTTGTAGTCGTGAACCCCGATCTTCGGCCGGAACTTGATCTCTTTGACCTGGATCTGGCTCTGGTGCTTGCGGGCCTGCTTCGCCTTCTGCTCCTGCTCGTACTTGTACTTGCCGTAGTCCATGACCTTGGCGACGGGCGGATCGGCCTGGGCTGCGACCTCGACGAGGTCGAGGTTCTTGCCGTAGGCGTACTCGCGTGCGTCGTCGGTGGTCTTGATTCCGAGCTGGCTGCCGTCGTCGTCGATCAGCCGGACGCGGGACACGCGGATCGCATCGTTGATGCGCGTCGTGTCGCGCGGCGTCGGGCGGGTCTGGTCGAACGGCCGGCGTCTAGGCCTCAAAGGGAATTCACCAAGTCGGGCTTACTCCTCCTCGTTTCGTGGTCGCAACATGAAAAGCCGCTGCATGCAGCGGCCGTTTCCTCGTCAATGTTTCGACTCGGTTGAACCCCCGCGGTCCGCTTGCCGGCCCTGGAGGTGAGGAACGGTCCGCCCCTGCTTTTCAGGTCTCAGAGGGTAGCAAGCCTGACAAGCAGGTCTGGCAGCGAGAGAGTCGACTGCTCGCCGCCGCGCTCGCGCACCGCGAGGCTCTCGTCCGACTCGCGGTCGCCGTAGACGACCGTGACCGGGATCTTCTCGAGCTCGGCGGCGCGGATCCGCTTGCCGATCGTCTCCGTCGGCTGCGCGGCCTCGGCGCGGTAGCCGGCCTCGCGGAGCCGACCCGCGAGATCGTCGGCTGACCCGAAGTGCCCTTCCCCGACCGGCAGCACACGGATCTGAACCGGCGCGAGCCAGAACGGAAAGGCGCCGCCGTAGTGCTCGATCAGGATGCCCATGAACCGCTCGAGGGAACCGAGCAGTGCGCGGTGGATCACGTACGGCGTGTGCTCGCGGTTGTCGGTCCCCATGTAGCTGAGGCCGAAGTTCTTGGGCATCTGCGAGTCGAGCTGGATCGTGCCCATCTGCCAGGAGCGGCCGAGGACGTCGGTCATGTGCAGGTCGATCTTCGGCCCGTAGAAGGCGCCGTCACCCGCGTTGACCGCGTATTCGATCCCGCGCTTCTCGAGCGCGGCCCGCAACGCCCCTTCGGTGAAGTCCCACTCCTCGTCGGTGCCGAGCTTGGGCTCGGGCCGGGTCGAGAGCTCGAACCGCGCCTCCATCCCGAAGAGGTCGTACAGGTACGACGCGTAGTCGAGGCAGCCGAAGATCTCGTCCTCGATCTGCTCGGGGCTGCAGAAGATGTGCGCGTCGTCCTGGGTGATGTGCTTTACGCGCAGCAGGCCGTGCAGCGTCCCGCCGAGCTCGTCGCGATGGAGCGTCGATGACTCCGCATAGCGGTATGGCAGGTCGCGGTAACTCCTAAGCTGGGAGCCGAACAGGAGCATGTGGCCCGGGCAGTTCATCGGCTTGAGAGCGAACTCACGCTCCTCTCCGTGCGAGCGGGTGAAGAACATGTTGTCCCGGTAGTTGTCGTAGTGACCTGACGTCACATAGGTCGCCACGTCGTAGAGGATCGGCGTCTTCACCTCGACGTAGCCGCGGCTGCGGTTCTCGCGCCGCCGCAGATCCTCGAGCTCGTTCCAGATCACCATCCCTTTCGGGTGCCAGAACGGCGAGCCGGGCGAGTGGTCGCTGAGATGGAAGAGGTCGAGCTCGTTGCCGAGCCGGCGGTGGTCGCGCTGCCGCGCGAGCTCGAGTCGCTCGAGGTGCGCGTCGAGGTCCTCCTGGCGGTAGAAGGCGGTCCCGTAGATGCGCGTGAGCTGCGGGTTGTCGGAGTCGCCGCGCCAGTAGGCGCCGGCGAGCCCGGTCAGCTTGAGCGCCTTGATGGGCTTCGAGTCCTGCAGATGCGGGCCGCGGCAGAGGTCGGTGAAGTCGGCGAGGCCGTCGTGCGACTGCGTGTAGAGGGTGATATCCCCTTCGGCCGTGTCGACGAGCTCGACCTTGTACGGCTCGCCCTCCGCCTCGAAGCGGCTGCGCGCCTCGTCGCGCGAGATCTCCTCGCGCTCCCAGGCTCGGCCCTCTTTCAGCTCGCGCCGGATCTCCTCCTCAATTCGCTCGAGATCCTCCTCGCGAACCGGCTCGGGGAAGTCGAAGTCGTAGTAAAAGCCGTTCTCAATCGGCGGCCCGATCGCGACCTTCACGCCGGGATAGAGGCGGCGCACGGCCTCGGCGAGCAGGTGCGCCGACGAATGGCGCAGCACGGCGAGCGCGTCGGGATCCTCGCGGTCGCGCGTGGTGAGGAGCTGGATCCTGTCTCCGTCGGCGAGCGGCTGCCGCAGATCCTGGACGCGGTCGTCCACGCGCACGAGGACGGCTTGCTCGGCGAGCTTCGGGCCAATCGCGCGTGCAGCGTCGAGGCCGCTCGCGTCGGCGGGAAGTTCGAGTTCGGAGTTGTCGGGAAGGACGACCTTCATGACAGAACCGGCCAAGGATATGCACCCCCGCGAAGACGACAGGAACGAAGAGATCGACGAGTCTCCGGCACCCGATCCCGAAGAGGGAAACCCGAATCCGGACGACGACCCCGAAGCCGACTAGCTTCGGAACTCCATCAGGATCCACGGTGCCGCATGCTCGTCGTCGGCGTCGTGGCGTGAGACCTCGACGAACCCGGCCCGCTGCCAGGCGCGGATCGCCCCCTCGTTCCAGGCGTACGGGTCGACGGTCACGCGCTCCCGGCCTCGCCCGTGCAGCAGGTGCTTGGTCATCGCCCCCGCCGCATCCGGGCCGAGGCCGCGCCCGCGCGCCGCCGGAATCAGGAACATGTCGAGCCCTTCGG
This sequence comes from Gaiellaceae bacterium, assembly GCA_036496985.1. Taxonomy (GTDB): domain Bacteria; phylum Actinomycetota; class Thermoleophilia; order Gaiellales; family Gaiellaceae; genus Palsa-739. Next base: position 6,999 of record DASXKE010000189.1, read on the forward strand.
GATGCACCTGGAGATAGCCGACGGGCTCCCCCGCCGCCTCGACGATCCAGGCCTCGACCTCGCCGCGCAGGAGCCGCTCCTCCATCTCCGCGACGGTGAACGTCTCGTCGTCCCAATAACGCGCGACCTCCGGATCCGCGTGCCATGCGACCAGACGGTCGACGTCCTCCGAGCCGGCCGGCCGCAGCCGAACCGCGATGCCGTGGATCGCCGTTGAAGCTGCGGGCCCCTCGTCCACGGCTAAGGAGGATCGCATGCCCGGCAAGCGACCGACCGTCAAGAACGAGAAGCAGTACGAGAAGCTGAAGGAAAAGGGGATGTCGAAGGAGCGCGCTGCGAAGATCGCGAACTCGCCCGGCGCCTCGAGCCGCGGCGGCAAGCACTCGCACTCCGGCTCGTCCTACGGCGACACCTCGAAACAGGGCGGCACGACCGCGCAGAAGAAGGCCGCCGGCCGCAAAGGAGGCCGCGCGACCGCGCGCAAGAGCTGACACTCCCACCGACCGAGGGACGCACCGGGCCTACGACTCTGCTACGTATCCCGGCTTCTGCGGCGCAACCGTTCGCCCAACAACGCTCGGCTCGTCGACGCTCGCCACGTACTCGAATCTGAACAAGGCGTCGGGTTATGCGCAGCACTCGTTCAACGTCTCCGGCTTTGCCGGCCAGACGGTCACGCTCACCTTCAAGGGCGTGGAGGACAGCTCGCTCCAGACGTCGTTCGTCGTCGACGACACGGCGCTGAACGTCAGCTGAGGCAAAAGAAAAGCGGGGCGCCTCCCAGGAGGCGCCCCGCCCAAACAGTCGGACTAGCCGACGGGGACGACGTTCCGAGCCTCGGGGCCCTTCTGACCCTCGGCGGGCTCGAACTCGACGCGCGAGCCTTCGGCGAGGGACTTGAAGCCCTCGGAGTTGATCGCGCTGAAGTGGACGAACACATCCTTGCCGCCTTCGTCCGGGGTGATGAAGCCGTACCCCTTCGCATCGTTGAACCACTTGACGGTTCCTGTTGCCATATACAAACACCTCCCTCCGCGGAGTTCTGAACGGACAGGAGGCGCGCAACGGAACGCGCAACCGGTACTCGCTCTAGTGCTAGTGCTAGGCGAACGGTAGCGCACAATCCCAGCGTGATGCGGCTTCTTGCAGCTCCCGACAAGTTCCGCGGCACGCTCACCGCGCGGGAAGCCGCGGCCGCGATCGCCGCAGGAGCCGAGCGAGCCGGCTGGAGCGCGGTCCAGCTGCCGCTCGCCGACGGCGGCGAAGGGACCCTCGACGCGCTCGGCGGCGGGAACCGGCGGACAATCGTGTCCGGGCCCCTGGGAGAGCCCGTCGAGGCCGAGTGGCGACTCGAGGACGACGGCACGGCCCTGATCGAAGCGGCGCTCGCCTGCGGCCTCACGCTCGCCGGCGGCCCGGAGGGGAACGATCCGCTTCGCGCGACCAGCCGCGGCGTAGGCGAGCTCATCGCGGCTGCGGTCGCCGAAGAGGCCGAGCGAATCGTCGTGGCCGTCGGCGGTGTCGCGTCGACTGACGGCGGGTTCGGCGCCACGCAAGCCGTCCCGCATCCGCTGCTCGTCCCGCTCGAAGTTGCCTGCGACGTCGACGCGCGGTTCCTCGACGCAGCCGACGTCTTCGCGCCGCAGAAGGGAGCGACGCCCGAGCAAGTACGAATCCTGCGCGAGCGGCTCGGAAAGCTCGACGTACCGGACCTGCCCGGCTCGGGCGCGGCCGGAGGGCTCGCCGGAGGGCTCGCGGCGATCGGCGCGAGCCTTGTCCCCGGCTTCGATCTCGTCGCCCGACGCGTCGGCTTCGCCGAGCGGCTTGCCGAAGTCGACCTCGTCGTCACCGGCGAGGGATTACTCGACGCGACCTCGTTCACGGGCAAGGTCGTCGGCCGCGTGCTGGAACGCGCCCGGACAGCGGGAGTCGACGCGCTGGTGGTAGCCGGAGACGTCTCGGGGAGCCAAACGGACGCAGTTTCCCTCGTTGAGCGCTACGGTCCCGAACGCGCGCTCGCCGAGCCGGCGAAGTGCCTTGCGGAGATCGTCGAAACCGCCCTGGCGGGTCGCCGCAACTGACCCTAAGCTGACGCCGAAAATGCCGAAGCCAGTCGCCAACGCACCGCACATCCAGTACCGCCCCGGGCTGGACGGCCTCCGCGCGCTCGCGGTCGTGGCCGTGTTCCTCTATCACGCGCGCATCGACTGGCTGCCCGGCGGCTTCCTCGGCGTCGACCTCTTCTTCGTCCTCAGCGGCTACCTGATCACGTCGCTCTTGCTCGTCGAGTGGGAGGCGCGGAACCGGATCGACCTGTTCCGCTTCTGGATGCGTCGCGCCCGACGCCTCCTCCCCGCCCTCGTCGTGGTCGTGCTCGCGTCGCTGATCCTGGCTTCGATCTTCGCGCGCCAAGATCTCGCGCACACCCGCAGCGACGTCGCCGGCTCGCTCCTCTACTACATGAACTGGCACCTGATCGCCGCGAACCACTCGTACTTCAACGTGATGGGCAACCCGTCGCTGCTGGGGCACGTCTGGTCGCTCGCGGTGGAGGAGCAGTTCTACATCGTGTGGCCGCTGATTCTCGTGCCGTGCCTCGTGCTCGTCGGCCGCAGGCGGCTGCCGATGCTCGTCATCGCCGGAATCGCGGCGTCGGCGACGCTGATGTGGGTTCTCTACACCCCGGGCAGTGATCCGTCCCGGGTCTACTACGGCACCGACACGCGGGCGTTCCTGCTGCTGATGGGGATCTTGCTCGCCCTCGTCTGGCCGTATATCGAGCGGCTGAAGGACGCGGTGCCGCTGCTCGAGCTGCTGGGGATCGCCGCGCTCGTCGGCACCGTCCTCCTCTTCCGGAACATGCAGGACTTCAACCCGACGTTCTACCGCGGCGGAGACCTCGCAGCGTCGTTCTGCTTCGTCGTGCTGATCGCTGCGGTCGCTCACCCCCAGACCGGCATCGGTCGCGCGATGGGCGTCGCACCGCTGCGTTGGGTCGGCGAGCGGAGCTACGGGATCTATCTCTGGCACCTGCCGATCATCCTGCTCGTTGCTGGCGTGAACGTTCGGAGCAGCCCCGGGGTTGTGATCGCGGAGGCCGTCGTCGTGATCGCGGCCGCTGCGCTCTCGTTCCGATACGTCGAGGAGCCGATCCGGAGGGGACGCGTGCAACGCTGGCTTTCCCAGCACTCGCACCGCTTCCAGCTCGAAGTCGTCGGCGGAGCCACGCTGGCCCTCGTCTTGGCCTTCGCCGTCCTCTTCGTGACGCCGTCGAGCCTGAATCCGGTCTCGACCTACGTCAGCCCGCCCAAGGTGAAGGCTGCCGTCAAGCCGCCGACCTCCGGGCCTGGGTCTGTCGTCCGCATCGGCGGGGGCACCCGGACGAAGAAGAAGCAAGGGCCGCTGCCGCCAGGCAGGATCCTCGCGCTGGGGGATTCGGTGATGCTCGGCTGCTCGAGGGAGCTAAGGGTTGCGCTCGACCGCCGGGTGCACATCGACGCCACCGTCGGCCGGCAGATCGACGACACGATCAACGACCTCCAGCGGCTACGGCGGCACCACGGGCTGACCAAGACGATCGTGATTCAGGTCGGCAACAACGGGCCGCTCTGGTACCGCGACCTCGTGCGGCTCCGTCACGCGCTGCACGGGATCCCGATGGTGGTCGTCGTCAACGACCGCAATTCCACGAGCTGGCAGGACGAGTCGAACCACGCGCTCGTCACCTGGCTGAACGACTGGCCGGCCGCGCACCTCGCCGACTGGTACGGGAACTCGACCACCAAGATGCTGTCGGACGGCACACACCCGTGGCCATACGCGTGCAACATCTACGCGCGCGTGATCGCCGACACGCTCCGGTCGGCGTAGCGGCTAGCGGGCGCGCTCTTCGTCGACCGTCAGCTCGGCGGTCGGATGGATCTCGAGGCGTGCGTCGGGGATCGGCTGGCCGCTCTCGACCGAGAGGCCGTACGTGCCCTCCTCGAGCCGGGCCTCGGCGCGCTCGACGGCCGCGAGTTGCGCGTCGAGATCCTCGCGGAGCCCCTCGTCGAGCTCGTCCTGGTAGAGGTCGGCGCCGAGGTTCGAGGGATCCTGGTCTTCCCCCTCCTCGCCGTCGTCCGCGTGGCGGTGAGCGGCGAGCGCCCGCTCGATTCGACTGCGCTCGGCCGCCAACAGCTCACGTGCCCTGTCTTGATCCATGAGCGGATCCTATGCGCGGGGAGTCGAAAGCTGGTGGCCGCAGCCAGCCGCCTCGGGCGGGCGCCAATGACGCGGGCCGCAATCGCCCCGCTACGGGAACTGCTGCGCAGGCTCTCCGGGGCCTCACGCGGGAGCCTCACGCTGGAGCGGGCACCGAGGCGCCGGCGACCGGCGTCGCCGGCTCGAGCTCCTTTCCGAACGAGTTGATGTACGTCCGCTCGCCCGGCGCCGTGAAGAAGTCGTGGGCGGCGTTCACGCCCCAGGCATAGAGCGAGTCGGCGTCGGCCTTCGTCAGCCCGAAGTCCGTGGTGCTGATCTGGTGCGTGGGAATCGAGACCGTCCTGGCCGAGACGACCTGGGCCATCTGCTCGCGATCCCAGGCCTCGGTCGCCGCCGAGAACATCGCCTTCAGCAGCGGCACCTCCCAGAGCGGACGCGGAATCGCCCGGTACGGCAAACCCTCGTCGACGCTCGTGCCTCCGTGCAGCCGGAACCCCCAGGTCGGCCGCTTCGGATGCGGCCCGTCGAAGAGCCAGATGGGGAAGTTCGAGAGCAGACCGCCGTCGACGACGTAGACCGGCCGGCCCTCCCTATGCAGCACGACCGGCGTGAAGAGGAACGGGTAGCTCATGCTCATCCGCACCGCCTCGACGAGCGGGAAGCTGTCCTTGTCGAACGCCGTGCCGGCCTCGTCGGCGTAGTCGGGTAAATCGTCCGGGACGATGATCATGCGGCCGGTCGTCACGTCGGAACCGATCACGTGCAGCCGGTACTTCGCCCGCTCGTACTGCTCGTCGGTGATGTCCGGCACCTCCGACTTCGGCGGCAGGTCGCGCCGCCTGACGTCTGCGAACGTGAGCTCGGTCTTGCCCAGCTCCTTCGCCAGCGGCGAGGCAGCGAGCTGCTCGGTCATCCACTCGACGAAGTAGCGGCCCGGAGCCATGCCGCGCAGCCGGAAGACGGCATTCCCGAGACCGCCGAGCCACTTCCCGCCCGGCCCGGTGTCGGCGAAGCGGGAGTAGACCGCCTTGGCAAGGAGCTGCTGGATCCCGGCGGCGTCGTAGCCGGCGACCAGCAGCGCCGCGACGATCGAGCCGGCAGAGGTGCCGGCGACGTTCACCCACTCCTGCACGCCGGCGTCGCGCTCGGCGGCCGCGATCGCCCCGGCGAAGGCGATTCCCTTCACGCCGCCGCCCTCGAAGACCGCGTCGGCGCGATGTCTCTCGTCTACCACCACGACATCCGCCTCCCTACCGGACCTGCTCGATGACCCAGAAGTCGCTCGCGAGGCTGCTGCTCGTCACGTAGGCCGCCGGTAGCCAGAAGTAGCCGTGGTCGCCCCAGTCGGGCCCCCAGGAGTTGCGGCACTCGAAATACAGCTGGCCGCGGATCGTCTTGTAACCGACTGCCACGACCGCGTGGCCGCCGAGCGTGCGCTCGTCGGGCTCGGGCATTGGGACGATCCCGTTCGAGCCGACGTCGCTCTCGAACGACTCGTAGACCGTGAACCCGAACGAGATCGGATACCCGGCGGCGAGCACGTTCTGGATGCCCATCTGCGTCTGCGGAACGCGCGCGTACTGGATCGCCTCGTGCTTGAGCGCGTCCCGGTACGACTTCGCCGGCGGCTTGGTGGCGAACTTCGTGATCACGTACGGCCAGTCGGTCTCGGGCGGGGCACCGAGCTGTGCGACCGACTTGATCCCGTCCCTGATCTCGGCGCCGGAGTCCTGCTTGACCGTCCCCTCCATCGCGCGCTCGTTGTAGTAGATGAAGAGGCGCGACGGCGTCGAGGCGTCGGTCTCCGCCTGCTTGAGCTCGTTGAACTCGAGGATCGCGCCGATGCTGTTCGCGGTGCACGAGCCCAGCTGGCCCTGGTCGTAGACGGGCGGCATCTTCGAACGCAGGCTGACCGTCTTCGACAGAGCCTTCGCCGGCTCGATCGCCAGCAGGTAGTCGCGCATGTCGGGGTGGTCGGGCCTCCAGCCGTAGTGCTTCTGGGTCCGTACGGCGAGACCCGCCGGTGCGTCGATCACGACGTGCTCCTTTCCGTTGAGGTTGGAGCCGCAGGCGCCGACGCCGGCGCGGTCTTCGAGTCGGGCAGGACGGAGGTGAGGGTGTCCTGCGCGAAGCGCTCGCTGAACCCCGCGAGGAAGCTGATTACGAGCAGGGCGAGGCGGCGGTCGTTCGTGGGCTCGCTCGCGGCGACCGGGAGGTGGAGCAGGCCGCCATCGAAGGCGAACGAGATCGCCACCGCGAAGGCGCCGCCGATCAGCGGCCGCAGTCCGCCCAGGAAGAACGCGTACGGCCCGCCGACGTCGTAGTCGACCTCGAAGCTGCCGCTGTTGATTCGTTGGATCACGCTCACCACCGCGCCGATCGCGCCGGCGATGAGGGCGGCGACCGGGGCGGCCCAGCTGATCGAGAGCCAGAGCGAGCCGATCGCGGCGACGACGAGCATCACCGTGGCCATCCCGCCGAAGTAGACGAGCTGCGCCTGACCGTTCGCCGCCTCGCAGTAGTACTCCCGGACCTTCTTGATCTCCGCGCGCTCGAGTTCTACCGCAGCCGCAGTCTTCGCCTCGTCGCCGAAGCCGGAGCTCGTGTCGACCAGGCTGAGCAGGTGCGCAGCACAGGCGACGACCAGCTCGAGGCAGATCCGCTGGCGGACGCCGGTCAGCACGGCGTTCGCCCGGACCGCGAGCTCGTCGCAGCGGTGCAGCTCGGCGGCGACGTCAGGCGCGCTCTTCGTCGCCCAGTCGCTCTCGCGGTGGAAACCGAAGACGGGAGAGCGCAGGCCACGGAGCCGCTTTCTTTCGGTCAGCGCGACGGCGCTCTCGACCTCGGCGCACCAGTAGGCGCGGACGATCCGGCCGCTCCTCGCTTCGAAGGCGGCGAGCACCGAGTCGTAGGCGGCCTCGGCCGCGGGGTCGGGCGCCCCGGACTGGCGCGATCGCCACCAGCCGTGGTGGGCGTACACGACCTCCGTGAACGTCGGTGGGCGGGCCGCTTCTCCCTTAGATTGCGCCTCTACCTGCCGCACGGGTGAGACGTCGCTCATTGGCTCGATCAGCTCGGTCACCCGAACCTCCGATCCGTGACGGCGGTCTCTCCTGCGCTGACCATAGGCGCTTACCGCAAAGCGCACAAGGGGTGAGCTCACGCCATGTAACAGGGCGGTGGACCTGCGTTGACACGCCTCGGAGGCCGTCCTAGGGTCAAGAAGCGCCGACAGTCACGAGGAGGAGCAACGTGTCCCCGACGAGCTCGCCTCTGCGGCCCACCGCCCGATCTCCACGGGGTGGCGACGGTGCACCGAGCGAAGTCGTGCTGCATCTGCTGGCGGGTTTCGGCGTCGACGTCGACGGCGAGGAAGTGCCCCTTCCGGGGAGTGCGCAGCGGCTCGTCGCGTTCGTCGCGCTGCACGAGCGGCCGGTGCTCCGGCCCTACGCGGCCGGCACGCTCTGGCTCGACTGGCCCGAGGCGCGGGCGGCCGGGAACCTCCGTTCGGCGCTGTGGCGCATCCAGCGCCATGCTCCGGAGCTGGTCTCGACCGACGCGCACATGCTGCGGCTGGGGCGGTGCGTGCGCGTCGACCTGCGGGAAGCGGAGACGCTCGCACGCGCCGAGCTCGCCGGCGGCTCGGCTGAATCAGCGCCGGAGACGCTCGCCCTCGACCTCCTGCCCGACTGGTACGACGACTGGGTGCTGCTCGAGCGCGAGCGCTTCCGCCAGCTCCGGCTGCGTGCGCTCGAGTCGCGGTGTGCCCGCCTCACGGTCGCGGGCAGGCTCGACGAGGCGCTCGAGGCAGGGCTGCTCGCAGTCGCGGGTGAGCCGCTTCGCGAGAGCGCGCATCGAGCACTCGTCCGCCTGCATCTGGAGGAGGGCAACGCGGCCGAAGCGCTTCGCCAGTTCCAGCTCTGTCGCCGGCTGCTGTCGGAGCAGCTGGGCGTCGAGCCCTCGCCGCGCATGCTCGAGCTCGTCGCCGGACTTGACGCTCGGAACATGCGCGGGTGACGATGGCCGCCTACTGTGGCGGCGAAATGAGCACGGCGAGAGACGAGCAGACTGCGGTGCTGGTCATCAGGGCCTGGCGTGAGGGTGCCGATTCCGTGCGCGCACGCCTCACCGAGACACTCGACGCCGACGAGCCGGGCTGGGAAGAGCGCGGCGCCGAAGGCGAGGAGGCGATTCTCGCGGCGGTGGCGACGTGGCTGCACGCGTTCGGCGAGCGGTGACGCGGCGGTGACGCTCGGCCGCTAGAGAGCGGCCGTGCAGGACGAGGGCTTTCCGGTCCGCTTCGCCGTCGGTGTCCTGGCCACCTGGCGAGTCACGCATCTGCTCGTAGCGGAGGACGGCCCGGCCGACATCGTCGTCCGCCTCCGCCGGCAGGCCGGCGACAGCTGGATCGGGGACGCGCTCGACTGCTTCTACTGCCTCAGCGTCTGGACGGCGGTGCCGATCGCGGTCGCCGTCGCCCGCAGCCGCCGCGAGGCGCCACTGACCTGGCTCGCGCTGTCGGGAGCAGCCTGCCTGCTCGAGCGCGCGACCGAGAAGGGAGACATCGATGTGCTGTGGGAGCAAGCGCAGGAAGACGCGACGCCGCCGGAGCTCGACGGGGCCGACGCTCGCGTCGCCGCTCGGCCAGATCGCGAGCGCGAAGCGTCGGCGGCGCGGTGACGGCCCGGTGACGCGAGGCCGTTAGCACTCGCACAACCGATCCGAGAGGAGCGCCACGATGGCCAAGAGCCCAGCCGGTATCGCAGCGGTCGACTGCTGTCCAGAGCTCGAGCCGTGCGACGTCTGCGACTACCTCGACTTCACCTTCAGACTGCCGTTCCGCCCGGCGAGCAATCCCGGGGAAGTGAACCTCCCGATCCTGATCCTCCTCCGCTTCAGGCTCAGCCGCTGCTCGGGGCCGCTCTCGCTCGGCGACATCGCCTACAGCACGACGCTGCTGCCCGGCGAGACCGTACGGCTCTTCACGAGCGACCGGCACTCGCGCTTCAGCTTCGACAGCGAGACGGATCTCTCGTACCGGCAGCACACGACCTCCGAGGAGTCGATGTTCATGGCCGGGATGGCGAATGCCGTCTCGAACGTCAACGTCAACCAGAACGCAGGGTCGACGTCGAGCTTCCACAGCTCCGCGGTCGGTGGCGGCGGCGGGCTCGGGATCGACCTCGGCTTCTTCTCGATCGGCGGCTCCGCCTCGGGCAGCTCCTACGACTCCAAGGCGACGAGCCAGTTCGCGAGCAATCTCTCCCAGCACGCCGACTCATCGAGCCGGAACATGGAGATCTCGACGCGCGCCGCGAGCTCGACGAGTATCGGCGAGGTCAGCACCCGCGCCCACTCCGAGGGCACGTCGGAGGATCAGTACGAGTCGTCGTCGCGCACGTTTGTGAACCCGAACCACTGCCACGCGCTCACGTACCTCTTCTACAAACTCAACAAGTGCCAGATCCTGCGGTGGGAGCTGGTGGGGATCGACCGGATCGTTGTCGATCGGGCCGCTCCGACCGACGTCCAGCTGAACGACCCGCCGCCCTCCAACGGCGTCACGGTCATCCCCGACGGGATCATCGCGACGAGCGACAAGCGCGCCGCCGTGCAGCAGAACGCCTCCAGCGCGCTCGCGGCGGAGCAGACGAACCTCCGCTTCTTCTCGGCCGCCGCGTTCGCGGGTGCGGCCGGAACACAGGGGATCTCCGCCGCTCAGCGTGATGCCGCGCTACAAGCGGTCGACGCGGAGCTCGTCAAAGAAGGACTGCTGACGAAAGACGGCCAGGTCTCGGCGCAGGCGCAGAAGCTCTTCGGCTGGGAGCGCGAGATCGCGCTGCCGACCGCGGGGATCATCGTCAAGGGCTGCCTCGACGAGTGCGACACCTGCGAGCCCTCGCTCGAGCGCGAGATCGAGCTCGACCTCCAGCGCAAGCACCTCGAGAACGAGCTGCTGAAGCGCCAGATCGACCTGCTCGACAAGGCGCAGGAGTACCGCTGCTGCCCCGACGACAGCGACGAGCCGGAGCCTTCGACGTGAGCGGCTGCTGTGGCGGCAAGCGGGCCGCGATCACGGCCCGGCACCGCGCGGCCCGCTTGCCCGCCGCTCCGCCACCGCGCGCCCGGGCGGCCGCACTCGTCTCCGCACTTGCCCGGCGTGGAGCCTCGCGCCGCTGATCCGACGACCAGAGGAGAGACATGGCACGCAAGCGAACCGAGCCCCAGTCGAGAGCAGCCCAGTCAAGAGCAGCCAAATCGACCGCGCCGCTTCCCGAGCCGGGGACGGCGCCAGCGCCCGACCAGACCAAGCTCAACGCGATCGCGGCCGAACGGCTCGCCTCGCTCGCCGGCCTCGAGACGAACGAGCTCCAGGGCCAGACGATCGCGTCGATCTCCGAGAAGCTGAAGTGGGCGATCGACCCGGAGTGGCTGCTCTTCCGGCGCGTCTGCGGCCGCGTCGTCCAGACCGATCCGGACAGTGGCATCTCGTATCCCGTCCCGTTCGCGACCGTGCACGTGCTCGACACCGACTGCGACTTCTGGGGCTACTTCCCCGAGGGCTGGCTCTACTCGTGGCTGTACCCGATCCGCTGCCGGACCGAGGAGCTGACCAAGGTCGTCACCGACGAGTGCGGGAACTTCTGCGTCTGGATCCCGCGCTTCGAGATCGAGTGGATCCTGCGCTGGCGCCGCGAGCGGCTCTGCTTCGAGGAGCTCCTCGTCAAGCCGTCGATTGCCGACTTGCTCGCGCGGCTCGCGCAGGAAGTGGCGATCAACCCGAAGTTCCCGCCGCCGAATCCCGGCGACCCGTGGGAGCTGGCCGCGGCAGTTGCGGAGCGCGGAGATCTCACCGAGGCGATCGGCCGACCGGCCCAGCAGGCGATCGCCTCGGCAGCCCGCGCATCGGCATTCGGCTTGCAGGCCGCCCCGACCGTCGACCGGCTCGCGGCGCCCGCCTTCCCGCAAGGGCTCGAGCCACCGCTGCCGCACACGCTCAAGGAGCGGTTCACCGAGGTCGGCCACGAGGCGCTCGTCGACCACATCAAGGGCGAGAGCCTCGCACTCGAGGGCATCGACCTCGCACGCTGGGTCGGCCCGTTCCTGCGCTGCGTCGACATCTGGGTGCGCGAATGGGAGCCGATCTTCGAGGTGCCCGACATCAGCTTCGAGGTGACGCAAGACGTCGACGGCGACGGCACCGACGATGTGATCTACCGCAGCTACTTCGACATCTCGTACGGCGGCGCCGACCCGTACGTGACGATCGAGGCGTCGCAGATCGCAATCGCGCTTCGCTCGCCGGTCTGTGTCCCGTCGCCGCCGTGCGACGAGGGCGACGTGGCGATCCAGCGCGCCGGCCTGATGCCGATCGAGTCGGCACCGGCGTACTTCGACGCGTCGAGCGGCTTCGGGGTGCGCCCGAACAAGCCGCGTCCCGGCGGGCTGTTCGGCTCAGGCGAGATGTCGCCGTCCACGGCGCCGTTCTTCGGCGAGCTGCAGCTCTACGGCTGCGTCCATGCCAAGGGCGCCGCGTACTACCGCATCCTCGGCGCGACCGCGAACGGCAACGGCATCCCGACGCCCGGTTCCGCCGCGTTCGGGCCGGCAGTGCCGCTGATCGCGAGCTGGAAGCTCGCGCGCTGGGCACCCGGCTTCCAGCAACACACGGTGAGCCCGGATCCGCAGGGCTGGTACGAGATCCTCCCCGACTCCGACGACTGGCAGCCCGAGCACCTGCTGCTCGACTGGGTCACGGGGTCGGCAGGCGTCTGGCAGCTGACGCTCGAGCTCGGCAACTCGGCGAAGTCGGTGATCTACACCGCGCCGCCGACCACGATGACGATCGACAACTTCGCGCCAACGGCAACGCCGTTCCCGACCCTCTTCCAGTGGCGCTATGCCGGCACGAGCGGCTGGACGAACCTGCTCACGCTGCCGTGCCCGCTGATCACGCGCGACCACGTCGCCGAGGTCGAGATCCGGATCGGCGCGACCGTCGCCGGGGGCCACCTCCGCTCGGCACTGCTCAGCGCGGGCGGCTGCGGGATCAGCCTGGCCGAGACATCCGGGAACCCAGCGATCACGCAGCACTGGTACGAGAACAAGAACGACAACTCGTGGAGCACGATCGCGACGTACACCGTCCCGGCCGACGCGCCGGCGGGCTGTTACTCGTTCTCGTTCGACACGACGAGCCGCGCCTTCAACCCGGCCGGCTCCGACGGCGGCTACGCCGCCGACTGGAACTACGACAACCCCTGGCCGCTCGAGTCGAATCCCTCGGTCTCGGTGGCCGTGGTCGGGCCATAACCACATGACGGGAGGTGCCGGGATGGCACAGGTCGAGACAGAGCAGCAACACGCTGCACAGGCGATCCACGACGCACTCGGAGTGCGCTTGTTCAAGAAGCCGCCCGAGAACTTCGATCCGCTGCAGGCGGAGGATCGTGAGCTACTCGTCTTCGGGTATCCGGCGAGGCCGGACAAGGACAAGCATCCCGAGCTGCATGAGATGTGGACGCGCATGGCGTCGCGCAAGCTCACGATGATCGAGCCGCAGTTCGCGCTGCGGACCGATAAGCAGCACGGCATCCGCAACACGATCGCGAACGACACGTCCACCAACTGGTCCGGCGCGGTCTCGTTCGCCGGGAAGGGCGACTCGGCGACCTACGTGATCGGGCAGTGGACGGTGCCGGACGTCGTCGCGCCAGGCCTCGGAAGCTACTACTGCGCGAGCTGGGTCGGCATCGACGGCGACGGCTCCCCCGACGTGCTGCAGGCGGGAACCGAGTGCGACGTCGTCTCGTTCGGCTTCTTCACCGCTAAGCAGACATACGTGTGGTGGGAGTGGTATCCGAACTACGAGGTGCAGATCGCGAACTTCCCCGTCACGTCCGGTGATGTCATGTTCTGTGCGATCTGCGTCCACTCCGACACGGAGGCGGGCTTCTACCTCACGAACCTGACCACGGGCGCGTCGACGTCGTTCACGAAGACGGCGCCCGAGGGGACGCGTCTCACCGGCAACTGCGCCGAGTGGATCGTGGAGGCTCCGACCGTGAACGGCGGCCAGTCGGCGCTCGCGAGGTACGGCGACGTCTACTTCGACGAGTGCATCGCCGGCACGAAGAACGACCACCTGCTGTACGGCGGCGACGGCGACCTGATCACGATGGTCGACTCGAGCAACCACCCGATCTCCGTGCCCACCAAAGAGACAGACGAGCTGATCAAGATCCAGTTCGTCTGAGATCTGTTTGTGGTCCCGCCGCGAGCGCGAGCCGCGGCGGGACCGCCGCTCGAGGCGAACGCTGCGGACTACTCTTTCAGCGGGTTTGAAACGGGTAGCGATTTTCTCAACGGGGTTTTGCTCGCGGGGCTGCTAGTCGCAGCTCTGCTCCTCGCGTCGACAGAGATCCCGGGGAGCGCCCGCCCGCAAAAGGCCCTCCCGCCACAAGATTTCTTCGTCTGAAGAGCGGCACGCACCGTTTCCGGCCGCATCCGGAAGAGAACCCAGCCAGCCGTCGCGTCGTGTCTATAACGGCGATCGCGAAGAGACCCGCTGGCCGATGCCGACTGAGGCGACCTGGTAGGCGCTAGCGCTCTTGATATGCGCCACTGCGTTCAGCAAGTCTTCTTCGACCAGCCGCGGTCAGGTCGTAGCGGCCGTGATCTTCTTCGATCACCCCCGCTGCAACGAGCCGTTGGAGTGGCTGCCGCAGCGGATTCTTCAGCTGTCGGCCGAAGTTCGTCCGCGGCAACCCCACCGCCTCGGCGAGCGCATCAGGGCGGCTACCGGGTGAGCGGCGCAGCGCAAGCAGGATCGCCTCTTCAAGCGAGGCATCGTCCATCGTCCTTCAAACGCTAGGACTGCCGAGTGAGCGGCTCGTGAAGAGGCGAGAGCCGATTACGCTCTCCGTCGTGCTCGGGTCTGCGGCCTCGCACACCGAGATATCGGCGGCGACCTCAGGGCATTTCCCGGTCGTCCTCGACGTTTGGTAGGCGCCGTATCGAACTCGATCCCAGCGAAGCAGCGCAGCGTCCTCAAAGCCATCGCTTCCGGGAAACCGATGGCGTCCCCTTTATCTGCGAGGGCGCTGACGAGCACTGCCGCGAAATCGTGATGCTCACCACAGGCGACTACGAGCACATCCGCGCGCACCCGACCTGGTTCCTGCTCTTCGCCGGACACGAAGACGAGGACGGGACAACAGAGCGGATCATCGATGCCGAACAGGGCTACGCCGTCATCGAGAAGATCGGTGCTGCGGGGGGCGAACCGGCACGTCTCCATCCAAAGAAAGCCGGAGACGGCTAGCGCGTCACTCGCCGTGCTGTGCTCCGCCTAGGCGATCCCGCAACTCTGTCGGTGTCACTCGAAATGAGGACTGTGCTCTCGAACGGCGACCTCAGTTGCCAAACTGCACTCGATGGGAGAGATTGACCCAGGAGGCGGTCGCAAGGTAGGCCTCGACGCGTTCCTCGACCAGAAGATCGAGGAGGGTTACGTGGTCGAGACACGTGCAGATACGCACGCGATCATTCGGCGGCGGCCGAAAGGCCTCA
>DASXKE010000190.1:0-9650 GCA_036496985.1 Gaiellaceae bacterium
AAAACCCCGGCGCCTACGGCGCCGGTTGGCATCTGGTCGGCCACTCGTACGGCGGCGTGATCGCGCTGCTCGCCGCCGCCCGACGTCCGGAGCTCCTCCGTTCCCTCACCGTGATCGAGCCACCCGCCTTCGGCGCGGCACGCGGGATTCCGGCGGCCGACGAGTTCATGGCACGGATCGAGGCGCACTGGACAAGCGGCCCTCGCGACCCGGCCGAGTTCCTGCGTGGCTTCCTCACGCTCGTCGGCTCGTCCACCCCACCCGGCGAGTTCACGCCCGAGCTCCTGCAGGGCGCGCGAACGCTGATGGTCGAACGGCCGCCGTCGGAGGCCGTAATCCCGTTCGACGAGCTGGCACGCGAACCGTTCCCGAAGCTCGTGGTATCGGGCGGGCACAGCCCGGCATTCGAGGCGCTCTGTGACGTGCTCGCCGAGCGACTTGGCGCGGACCGAGCCATTCTCCCCGGCGCCGGACACTCGGTGCAGCGGCTCGGAGAGCCGTTCAACGAGCTCCTCACGAGCTTCGTCGAACGCGCAGAGTCCGGCTAGGTCGGCTCCGGCTGGTTCCGGAGCTGCTCGCCGGCGAGAACGCCCGGTACGAGCAGGAACGAAAGGACGAGCAGCGCCCCGCCGAACCCGGCCACCGCAAGCAGTGCGCGCGCACCGAACGCGTCGGCGAGAGGCCCGACGACCACTAGCGCGACCGGCATCAGGCTCGTCGAGACGAGCCAGTCGATGCTGTTGACCCGGCCGAGGAGGTCGCCCTGGACCCGCTCGTGGATGAGGGTCATCCAGATCACGAGACCGACGGTCGAGAGCAAGCCCATCAGGAAGCTGGCCAGTATCGCCGTGACCGCACTCGTTGCGAACGCGAACAGGCCGACCGCCGCGACTTTGCCTGCCAGAACGAGGAAGAGCACGACGATGGGGCGACGCAGGTTTCCGCGCGACCCGGTCAGGAGCGCCGCGAGCACTGCTCCGACGCCGGCGGCCGCGTACACGAAGCCGAGCGTCTCGGCGCTGCCGCCCAGATCGTCGCGCACCACGATCGGAACGAGCGCCTGCACGCAGCCCCACGTTGCGAGCGTGCCGATCGCATCGGCTCCCATCCCCGCCCAGAGCCACGGCACGCGCCGCACGGCGGCCAGCCCCTCACCCACTTCGCGCAGCACCGCGCGCGCGCTCGTCTCCATCCCGTCGAAGACGGTCCGGGGCACACGCATCCGGGAGAGAATCGCGGCCGAGACGGCGAACGTCACGGCGTCGAGAGCGAATGCGGTGCCTGCTCCGAGCGTGCCGACGAGCAGGCCGCCGAGCACCGGCCCGACGAGTCGGAGGGCGAGCGGCCGGTTGAGCTGGTTGAGCGAGTTCGCCTGCTGCAGAACCTCGCGGTCGACGAGCTCCGGGACGATCGCTCCGTACGCGGGTCCGAAGACGGCCTCGGAGGCGCCGTAGCCGGCCACCAGGATGAGCAGCTTCCACAGGCTGAGCGTGCCGGTCAGCGAGAGAACGGCCATCCCGCCGACGAAAACGCCCGAGACGATGTTCGCGGCGAGCAGGACTCGCCGACGCGGCAGCCGGTCCGAGATCACGCCGCCGAACAGCAGCATCGCGATGTGCGGCAGCGTGAAAGCGAGCCAGACCACCGCGAGTGCCGTGGCGCTGTTCGACAGCGCGAGCGTCTGCCAGCCGATCGCGACGAACCAGATCCCGTCTCCCAGCAGCGAGATCGTGCTCGCCGACCACAGCAACGTGAAATCACGACTTGCGAAGGGCGCGAGGAAGCGCCTCATTCCGTGGTGCGCGCGGGCGTTCGCTCGGCACCCGTTGGAGCCGCCGCGAGGGTGGCCGCCGTCGTCGGGCGGCTCCACGGCCGGATGCCTACCGCAATTGCAGTGCTGGAACTAGCCGTTCCACGCTGCGAGCCGAACGTCCATTGCGCGACCTCCTCTCCCTTCAACCGATCCCCCGTCCGGGGTACCCCTTTTGGGGGACATGTCCGGGATAGAGTCGCATACCCGTTGACTCAGGTCAACAGGCCGAAAGGACGGGATTGCTTCGTCAGGCGATCTTGCGCAGCGGATCGTTCGTCTTCCGCCGCCGCTGGATCCGGTTGCCGAGCTTCACGATCTCGAGCACGTAGACCACGTAGACCGAAAACAGAACGGCGACGAGGCCGATCGCCGCCGCGAGCAGCGTCCACCAGGGATGCCAGACGCCGTGGGCGCGGAAGGGGACGAACCGCGTCGCGAACGCCGCCGCTGCAAGCGTGATGCACCAGGCCCAGATCGTCAGTGCCGCCCGGCGCTGCGAGAACCCGCGTCGCAGGAAGCGGTGGTGCAGATGTGCCTGGTCGGCCTCGAAGACCCGTTCACCGTGCTTCAGCCGCCGCACGACGACGAACGTCGTGTCCACGATCGGCACCGCGAGGACGAGCAGCGGGAAGAAGAGGGCCACGGTCGCAGCCGTCTTCAAGAGGCCCTGCACGGAGACCGCCGCGAGCACGTATCCGAGCAGCAGCGCGCCGGAGTCGCCCATGAAGATCCGGGCGGGGTAGAAGTTGTGGCGCAGGAAGCCGACGCAGGCGCCGAACACGATCGCCGAGAGCACGGCCGCGTCGACCTTTCCGAGCGAGAGCGCGATCACGCTGAACGTGAGACCTGCGATCGCCGCAACACCTGCGGCGAGCCCGTCGAGACCGTCGAGGAAGTTGAACATGTTCATGATCGCGACGATCCAGATGATCGTGAGCGGGATCCCGACCCCCGACGGCAGCGTGTGGACGCCGATGAACGGGAACGTGAACCGATCGACCCAGACGCCGAAGCCGGTCAGGACGGCGGCGGCGGCCACTTGACCTCCGAGCTTCGCGTACCACGGCAGGCCACGGAAGTCGTCGATGATCCCGACGGTGACGGCCACCGCGGCGCCGAGCAGCAGCCCGCGGGTCTGCTGGCCGAGGTGCAGGAAGGCGAGCGACGGCACGAGCACGCCGAAGAAGAGGGCCAACCCGCCGAGGCGGGGCACCGGCAGTTGGTTGACGCGCCTCCCGCCCGGCACGTCGACGACGCCGAACCGACGCGCCATCCCTCCCACCGCCGGTGTCAGCAGCACGACGACGGCAAAGGCGACGAGCGCTCCCCACAGAACTTCGAGGTGGTCCGAGAGCTCGTCGAGGACGCTTAGGTGCGGGCTGTTCGCCGCGAGCACGCCGTCAGCGTACTTCGCCGCCGGGACGCGCTCGCCTGCGGCGCCGCCGCTCCCGACGTGTCAGCCGTTCCAGCGGACGTCGATCTCGCTCTCGATGCCCGGTAGCGGAAGCGAGCCCGCCTCCGACTCGACGGCGTCGCGTTCGGCCCGCGTGAGCCGGCGCCACGGTTGGACGCTCAGCTCGTGTTTCGCCCGGCGCCACGTTCCGACGATCTCGCCCCCGACGAGGACGGCTCCCGGCCAGACGCGCGACGTCCAGAGCTCGGCGCGCTGCGCGGAGTCGGGCACGAGAAGCTCGCGGCCGCTTCCCCAGAGGAGGAAGTACGTGTCGCCGCTCGGCAAGAGGCGCGCCGCGGCCGTCGGTCCCACCGGTTCCCGGATGAGGGGCTCGTCACGGGTGAGGATCCAGGCGTCGCCGATCGGAGTCCGCACCGGGGTGAGCGACGTGCGCAGCGCGTCGAAGGTCGCGCGAGCCCCGGCTTCGGGGACGCCGGCCCAGAGCGCGAAGGCGTCGGGGGTCGCCGGACCGAAGATGTGGACGTACCGCCGCGCGAGCTCGCCGCGCGCGTCATGAGGATCGACCTCGGGCGCCGGAGCCGTCCAGATCAGCGGCGTCCGTGCGCCGTCCCAGCGCAAGAGGACCGTGCCCGTCGTCGCGGCGTACTTGATCGCGTTGCCTACACCGAGCGCGTGCTGCGCGTCGTTGTCCTTCATCTGCCGGTCGCCGAGGAGCGCCTGGACGCGGGCCGCCATGTCCTCCGCTCTGTGACGGCGACCCGGAGCGTCGGGCAACCGGCCGAGCGTGAAGACCGCGCGATCGCGGGCGGAGACGACGTAGACGCTGTAGCGCGGGCCCCAGAGCTGCACGAGCGACGGATCGTCCCAGCTCGACGGCTGCGTCCCCTCCATCCGGGCATGGATCGAGAGGAGCGCCGCCCGCGGCACACTGTCGGTCAGACCCGCCCACGCCGCCCGACGCAGCGAACGGGCGCCGCGCGGGAGGCGCTCGTCCAGCGCGCCGACCCGGCGGCGGAACGCGACGATCTGCGCGCGCGTGAGCTCGAGCGGGGACCGCGTCATCGGGCGCCAGACGATACGGGAGTAGGATCGCCGCGTGACCGGCTTCGAGACTCCGACCGACCTGATGAACAACAAAGGGCTGGTCGCGGATCCCGAATCCTTTGCCCGCGATAAGGGGGCGGCGTCCTGGCTCTTTCTCTGCGGCGAGGAGTTCGCGTCGATGGATGGCGGCATCTCGTACGCCGAGGTGGAGCGCTCGGTTCCCGTGTCGGCGAACGTCGTCTCCGACCCGCCCACTCCGCTCGACCTCGACCTTGCACGAAGGCAGATCGCGGCGCTCGACGAGCTGCCGCGACCGACGCTCGTGACCTGCAGGACCGGCCCCCGGTCGTCCGCGCTGATCTACCTCTACGCCGGGTTGCAGGCCGGCGCGTCCGCGACAGACGTGCTCGCCCGCGCCGAGATGGACGACGCCGCCTTCGCAAAGTCCGACGAGCTGCGGGCGTGGGTCAGCAACGGGCTCGAGCAGCTTTCCTGAGTCGCCCGCGGTGAAGGTCACCGCCGAGGCAGCGCGCCGCTTTCTCGTCGCGCGGCACTTTCTCGATCCGGCGCGATCGCTCGACAGCGGCCCCGACGCGGTTCTGGAGGTGATCCGGAAGCTCGGCTCGATCCAGTTCGACCCGATCGCGGTCGCGGGCCGGAACCACGACCTGATGCTGCACGCGCGGGTCTCCGGCTACGAGCCGTCCTGGTGCGACGAGTTCTACGAGCGCCGCGAGATCTTCGAGACCACGAACAAGGCGCTCTCGTTCATTCCGGCGGAGGAGTTCCCGTGGTATCGAGTGAACGCGGGACGCAAGGGGCCACGGTTTCACGCCGCCGCGTTGACCGAGAACTCGTCTGTCGCAAAGAAGGTTTTGGAACGGCTCAAAGCAGACGGGCCGCTGTCCCTGGCCGACTTCGAGCGCGAGAGCGGCCAGACGAAGAACTGGTTCGGACTGCCGGAGAACGCGGTGCGCTCGGTGCTCGAGGCGTACACCGTTGCCGGCGTGATCGGGCTCGACCGGCGCGAGGGCAACGTCCGTTATTACGACCTGATCGAACGGCTGCTTCCGGCCGAGCTCCTCGCGCAGGAGGTGCCCGAGCGGGAACAGCTCCGGCACAAGCTTCTCTCCCGCCACCGGGCACACGGCCTGCTCGGAGCGGGCGGTGCCGGCGGCACGTTTGCCCGCATCGCGAATCCGGACGTCCGCAGGGAGCTGCACGCCGAAGCCCTCGAGCGCGGCGAGCTCGTGCCGGTCGAGGTCGAAGGCTTGCGCGGCAAGCGCTTCGTCGTCGCAGCCGAGGTTGCCGCACTCGAGGCGCCGCCCGAACCGCCACTTTCGGTCGCGTTCATCGCGCCGTTCGACTCACTGCTCTGGGACACCGCGCTCCTGGCGAAGCTCTTCGACTTCGAGTTCGTCTGGGAGGGATTCTTCAAGCCCGACAAGCGGCATTGGGGCTACTACGTCCTCCCCATCCTCTTCGGCGACCGGCTCGTAGGCCGGATCGAGCCTCGGATCGACCGGGAAAAAACCCGCGTGCAGGTGCTCGGCGCCTGGTGGAAGGACGGTTTCGCGCCGCGTCGCGCCGACGGCTTCGTCGATGCGATGCGCGACGCGCTTGGCGCCTACCTGCGCTTCGCCGGCGCCGACCACCTCGAGTGGGCCCCGCAGCTGCCCCGCGAGAAGCGACTATTCGCTCGATGAGCTCGCAACGCGACAAGGTCGAGGCCTTTCACCGGCTGCACGCGGAGGGTTGCTTCGTGATGCCGAACCCCTGGGACCTCGGCAGCGCGGTGGCGCTTGCGGGGATGGGATTCGCGGCGCTCGCGACGACGAGCTCCGGTCACGCATGGACGCTCGGCCGTGCCGACGGCCGCGTGCCGCTGGACGACGAGCTCGAGCATCTCCGGGAGCTGGCGGCAGCTGTCGACGTCCCGCTGAATGCGGACTTCCAGGGCGGTTTCGCCGACGACCCCGACGCGGTTGCCGCAAACGTGAAGCTCGCCGCGGCAACCGGCATTGCCGGACTGTCGATCGAGGACTCGACCGGCGACGCCGACGAACCGCTTTATCCGTTCGAGCTTGCCGTCGAGCGGATTCGGGCCGCGCGACAGGCGATCGACGAGAGCGAAACGGGCGTCTTGCTGACCGGCCGCTCGGAGGGATTCATCATCGGCCGTCCCGATCTCGAGGAGACGATCCGGAGGCTGCAGGCGTATGCCGAGGCCGGAGCCGACTGCCTCTATGCGCCGGGCATCTCGACACCCGAGCACATCTCGGCGGTCGTCAGTGCAGTGGCGCCGAAACCGGTGAACCTGCTCGTGCATGTCCCGTTCATCACCGTCACGGATGCAGCTTCCCTCGGCGTTCGCCGGATCAGCCTCGGCGGCAGCCTGGCCAAAACCGCGTGGGTCGGCGCGCTGGCGGCTGCCCAGGAGATCGCAACCGAGGGCACGTTCACGCGGCTAGGTGACCTGCCGAACGTGAACGCCATGTTCGAGGCGTGAGCTTGCGCATCGCGATTGCAGTGTTCGACGGCGCCGAGGAGCTCGACTTCGTCGGCCCTTGGGAGGTGCTCGCCGCCTGGCGGGATCACGGGTCAGCCGATTTCGACGTCGAGGTTGTGCTCGTCGGCGAGAGCAGCGCGCCGGTCACCTGCGCGAAAGGCATGCGCGTCGTCCCGCATACGAGTTGGGACAGTCTCGGCGACGTCGACGTGCTCGTCTATCCCGGCGGCCGCGGCACACGCCCTCAGCTCGGTGACGAAGCGATTCGAGCGCGGCTACGCACCTTGCGCGAACGCGGAACACTCATGACGAGCGTCTGTACCGGATCGCTCGTCTACGCCGATGCCGGGCTGCTCGACGGGCGACCCGCGACGACCTACTGGAGCGCGTTCGATACGCTTCTGCAGCTCGGCCGTGACATCGACGCGCAACCCGACGCGCGCTTCGTCGACGACGGCGACGTCATCACGGCCGCGGGCGTCTCGGCGGGGATCGACATGGCCCTGCACCTGGTAGGGCGTCTCGGCTCACCCGAGCAGGCCCGGGAGGTGCGCCGCTACATCCAGTACGACCCGAAGCCGCCGTACTAGCCCGGACGGCTACTTCGTCCCGTAGAGGCGGTCGCCCGCGTCGCCCAGCCCCGGCACGATGAAGCCGCGCTCGTTGAGACCGCGGTCGACGGCGGCGCACACGATGTGCACCTCGGGATGCTGCCGGTGCACCTCCTCGACCCCGGGCGGCGCCGCGACGATGCACACGAGCGTCACCGACTGAGCGCCCGCATCCTTGACGGCCGAGATCGCCGCGCAGCTCGAATGCCCGGTCGCGAGCATCGGGTCGAGGACGATCGCGTCGCGCTCGGCGAGGTCGTCGGGCAGCTTGAGGTAGTACTGGACGGGTTCGAGCGTCTCCTCGTCGCGGTACATCCCCACGAAGCCGACGCGCGCGCTCGAGACGAGCGAAAGGAAGCCGTCGAGCATCCCGACTCCTGCGCGCAGCACCGGGCACACCGCCACCTTCTTGCCCGAGATGCGCTGGGCGATCATCGGCTCGAGCGGCGTCTCGATCTCCGTCGACTCGGTCGCCATGTCCTTCGTCGCCTCGTACGTGAGCAGCAGCGTGATCTCGTTCGCGAGCTTGCGGAAGTGGACGGTGGGCGTGCCCTTGTCGCGCAGGTAGCTCAGCTTGTGCTGGACGAGCGGGTGCTCGACGACCGTGAGGCGCCCGCCGCTCAAGCGACGTAGGTCGTGTAGCCGCGGAAGCCTTCGTAGAGCGGGCGCTTCGCGCAGAGCGCCGCGACCCGGCCGCGGAGGCCGTCGAGGTCCGGCGACTCGGTCAGCGCCTCGCAGATGATCCGCCCCACCTCGTGGAAGTCGTCCTCGTCGAAGCCGCGCATCGTCATCGCGGGCGAGCCGAGCCGGATTCCCGAGGTGACGAACGGCGAACGCTCGTCGAACGGGATCGTGTTGCGGTTGACGGTGACGTCGATCTCGTGCAGCCGCTCCTCGGCCGCCTTGCCGGTCCACTCCCCCGCGCTCAGGTCGACGAGCAGAAGGTGCGTGTCGGTGCCGCCGGTCACCAGCGAGAGCCCGCCCTCGAGGAGCGTCTCGCCGAGTGCGTCGGCGTTGCGACGAACCTGCGCCTGGTACTCGCGGAAGGCGTCGGTCATCGCGATACGGAAGCAGGTCGCCTTCGCCGCAATGGTGTGCTCGAGCGGCCCGCCCTGCATCCCGGGCATCACGGCCGAGTCGAGCGCCTTCGCATGCTCCTCGCGGCAGAGGATGAAGCCGGCGCGCGGGCCGGCAAGCGTCTTGTGCGTCGTCGAGGTGACGAAGTCGCAGTGCTCGACCGGGTTCGGCTGGAGGTCGGCGGCGACGAGTCCGGCGAAGTGGGCCATGTCGCAGATGAGCAGCGCGCCGACCTCGTCCGCGATTGCGCGGAACCGCTCCGTGTCCACGGTGCGGGGGTAGGCGGACCCGCCGCAGACGATCACCTTCGGCCGCGCCTCCTTGGCCTTGGCGAGCACCTCGTCGTAGTCGACGGTCATCGTGGAGCGCGAGACCTCGTAGTGCGCGACGTTGTAGAGGCGGCCCGAGAAGTTGACCTTGTGCCCGTGCGTGAGATGGCCGCCCTGGTTGAGGGCGAGAGCCATCAGCGTGTCGCCCGGCTGCATGACGGCCGCGTAGACGGCCATGTTCGTCTGCGCTCCCGCATGCGGCTGGACGTTCGCGTGCTCGGCGCCGAAGAGCTCTTTCGCGCGGTCGATCGCGAGCTGCTCGATCTCGTCGATCACCTCACAGCCGCCGTAGTAGCGGCGGCCGGGGTACCCCTCCGCGTACTTGTTCGTCGCCACCGAGCCGACGGCCTCGAGGACGGCGGGCCACGTGAAGTTCTCGGACGCGATCAGCTCGATCTGGCCGCGCTGACGCTCGAGCTCGTCGCCGAGCAGACGTGCGATCTCGGGGTCGACGTCGTCGAGGCCCGCGTGCTTCAGCTCCTCGAAGGTCGCCTGCGTCGTCGCCATGTCGCGGATGCTACTCGGGCAGGGGGCCGGCGCCCTGTCGGAGGACTCGCGGCTCGGCTCCCGTGAGGTCGATCACCGTGGACGGGACGCCGGGAAGCTCGCCCGCGTCGACCACGGCCCCGCACGCGGCGCGAATCTCCTCAGGGATGTCCTCGACGCGCCGCGGGTCCTGCCCGCCGGAGAGGTTCGCACTCGTCGCGGAGACGACACCGACCGCGCGGACGACCTCGGCCGCGGCCGGCGGGAGATTCGGGACCCGTACGCCGACGCCGCCGACGATCAGCGTGTACGGCCCGGGCAGGTAGCACTCGAGCAGCGACGGGTCGAGGCCCGGCACGGCGGCGAT
>DASXKE010000191.1:0-21124 GCA_036496985.1 Gaiellaceae bacterium
CAGTGGCCCGCGGGGCCGCTCACGACGGTCGGGCGTCCGGCGCCGCGCAAGGACGGCCACGAGCGCGTTCGCGGGGAGGCGCGCTACACCGCAGACCTGAAGCTGCCCGGGATGCTCCATGCCGCCGTCCTCCGCTCGCACCAGGCGCACGCGAAGGTGCGGAGTATCGATCTCGCCCCGGCGCTCGCGCTGCCCGGCGTGCGGGCGGCGATCGGGCCGGGCGATGCGCACGGGCTCGAGGAGGAGCCGGGATTCGCGGGTGCGGCAGTCGCCGCGATCGCGGCCGACACCCTCGACCAGGCGCGCGCCGCCCTCGACGCGATCGAGATCGAGTGGGAGGACCTCGAGGTCGTGCTCGATCCGGACCACGCCGTCAAGCACGAGCTCTTCACCGCCGAGCCGCGGCACTACGAGCGCGGAGACGTCGAGAAGGCGCTCGCCGGCGCCGACGTCGTGGTCGAGGGGACGTACCGCACGCAGACCGTCCTCCACAACTCGATGGAGACGCACCAGGCGATGTGCGAGTGGCAGGGCGACACGCTCCACGTCTACATCTCGACCCAGTTCATCTGGGGAGTCCGCCAGTCGGTCGCCGAGACGCTCGGGCTGCCCGAGGACAAGGTGCGCGTGGTGTGCGAGTACATGGGCGGCGGCTTCGGCTCGAAGAACGGCCCTGACGAGTACACGTTCGTCGCGGCTGAGCTCGCCAAGCGCACCGGACGCCCGGTGCGCTGCGCGCTCACGCGGCGCGAGGAGAACACCTCGGCCGGCAATCGCAACGCGACGGTCCAGCGCCTCCGCGCCGGTGCGCGCAGCGACGGGACGATCGTCGCGCTCGACGGCGAGTTCACGAACGCCGTCGGCTGGTCTGGCTGGAACGCCTCGACCGAAGGCCCGATGAAGATGCTCTACGACTGCGAGAACGTCCGCACGGTCACCTACGGCGCGCAGCTCAACACGCCGCCGATGAAGGCGTTCCGCGTGCCGGGCTTCGTCGAAGGGACGTTCGGCCTCGAGTGCCTGATCGACGAACTCGCCGCGAAGCTCGACGTCGACCCGCTCGAGCTGCGTCGCCGCAACTACGCGGCCTTGAACGACGGGACGCCGATCTCCTCCAAGAACCTCGAGGAGTGCTACCGCCGCGCCGAGCCGCACTGGGAGCGGCGGCACGAGGTGCACTCGCGCTCGGATTCGGTCTGGAAGCGCGGCGTCGGCATGGCGAGCCAGATCTGGTACGGCGGCGGCGGACCTCCCTCGTACGCGTGGGTGCGTTTCGGCTCCGACGGGCGCGCGACGGTGATCACAGCGATGCAGGACATCGGCACCGGCACGCGGACGGCGATGGCGCAGATCGCCGCCGAGGAGCTCGGGATCCCGCTCGAGCACGTGGACGTCGTGCTCGGCGACTCGGCTCGCGGCCCGTACGCGTCGATCTCGGCCGGCTCGTCCACGCTGCCGTCGATGGGGCCTGCGGTGCGCGCGGCAGCTGCCGACGCGCGCGAGCAGGTCGAGGACATCGCAGCCCAGCGCGACATGCCGAAGGACACGCCACTCGAGGAGATCGTCGCCGTCCTCGAGGAGTCGCAGATCCTCGGCAAGGGCGCACGAGGCCCGAATCCGACCGGGATGAGCGTGCTCACGTTCGGCGTCCACGTCGTCGAGGTCGCGGTCGACGTCGAGACCGGCGAGGTGCAGGTCGAGCGCGTCGCGGCGATCCACGACGTCGGCCGCATCGTCAACCCGCTCGGCGCCTCGAGCCAGGTCGAGGGCGGAGTCATCCAGGGCATCGGTCACACGCTCTCGGAGGAGCGCCTGCTCGATCCCGAGACCGGGGCGATCCTCACCACCTCGCTCGACGCGTACCGGATGCCGACCATCGCGGACGTGCCGGAGATCGTCTGCGAGTTCGTCGACCGGCCCGACGAGCATCTGACGAACCTCGGTTCGAAGGGTCTCGGCGAGCCGCCGATCGTGCCGATCGCAGCGGCGATCGCGAACGCGGTGCGCGACGCGACCGGCGCCGACGTGCACGAGCTGCCGATCTCGCGCGAAGAGATGCTGCGGGCCCTGCGCGAGGCCGACGCTCGGAAGCGCGAGAAGGAGAAGCGTGGAGCTCCTGCGGCCGTCTGACGTCGCGGAGCTCGACGGCGGAACCTTCGTCCACGGCGGGACCGAGGTCGTTCCGCTCCTGCGGGAGGGCTTGCTCGAAGTCGAGCGTCTCGTCGACGTCCGCGGCATCGTGCCGCGCGGCGTGCGTGGCCGCGTGATCGGCGCGGGAACGACGCTCGCGGAGCTCGAACACGACTCGTCGGTCCCCGAGGCTCTGCGCGAAGCGTGCCGGCTCGCCGCATCGCCGCAGCTCCGGAACATGGGCTCGCTCGGCGGCAACCTCCTGCAGGGAACGCGCTGCTGGTACTGGCGGCTCGGTTACCGGTGCCGCCTCCACGGCGGAGACCGCTGTCACGCGCGCGACGGCGAGCATCGCGAGCACGCAATCTTCGCGAACGACTTCTGCGCCTCGGCGCATCCATCCGACGTGGCCGCGGCGCTCGTCGCGCTCGGAGGACGGCTGCGGACGAGCAAGCGCGAGCTCGCGGTCGAGGAGCTCTACCGGCTGCCCGACGAGGGCAACCGGAGCACGACGACGCTCGAGGACGGCGAGTTGCTGCTCGAGGTCGAGCTGCCTGCGGTCGAGTCGAGCGCGTACGTCAAGGCCATGGACCGCAAGCGCTGGTCGTTCCCGCAGGTCGGCGTCGCGGCGGCGCGGGCCGGCGGCGAGACGCGCATCGCGCTCGCGGGCGTCGCGCCGATCCCGTGGCGGATCGAGAGCATCGACGACCTCGAAGGCGCGACTCCGCTGCCGCGGACCGAGTGGAAGGTGCCGCTCGCGCAGGCGCTCGTGCGCCGCGCTCTCGCCCAGCTCGCGTGATCTACGCCGTCGTCCTCGCGGCGGGCGCCTCGTCCCGCTACGGGACGAATCCGCCGAAGCAGGTTGCCCTGCTGGCGGACGTCCTCGCGGCGCTGCAGCAGAGCTCCGTCGAGGAGGTCGTGGTCGTGAGCGGCGCGCACGAGTTGCCCGTCGAGAGCGTCCGCTGCTCCGACTGGGAACGTGGCCCTGGCGTCTCGCTGCGCTGCGGGCTCGCGACCCTGCCCGCGGAAGCCGAGGCTGCGATCGTCGTCCTCGCCGACGGCCCCGACCTCGATCCGCGCGCGATCGATCGCGTCGTCGCCGACTGGCGCGCGAACGGCGGCGAAGCCGTCGCCGCTACGTACGGCGGCGTCCGCCTCCATCCGGTGTTGCTCGCGCGTGCGCTGTGGGATGCGGTGCCCGACGAGGGCGCGCGCTCACTGCCCGCGAGGCTCGTCCCCTGCGACGACTTGCGTGCGCCCGGCGACGTCGACGTTGCGTAGCGTCAGTCGAGCGGGATTCTGAGGGCGGCGAGCTTCTGCCGGAGCGCTGCGGGCATCGGCTCGTTCACCGCCTGACGCACGTAGATCCGCAGGCTCTCTTCGAACCGGTACCGCTTGCGGCAGTACTCGCACTCGTCGAGATGCCCCTCCGCCTCGACCAGCTCCTCGTCGGTGAGGACATGGTCCATGTACGGCTGCATCATCTCCTCGCAGTGCGCGCAGGGATCCATCATTTCCCGCTCCGACGCCGTACATGCCGGCGCCTCCGCTCTTTACTGAACTCCTTCGAGCCTACGTTCATGTCGCCTCCTCCAGGGCGGACTCGGCGAGCTCCCGCTTCAGGATGCGGCGCCCTCGATGGAGCCTCGACATCACCGTGCCGACCGGGATGTCGAGGATCTGAGCCGCGTCCGCGTAGCTGAAGTCGCCAAGGTCGACAAGCACGATCACGTCGCGGAAGTCGTGCGGCACTGCCGACAGCGCCGTCACGATGTCGTCCTGCGACAGCCGCTCCACGACCTTGTCCTCGTCGGAGTCGCCGTCCCCGTTCTCCGCGAGCCGGTCGTAGAGGAAATAGTCGTTCGCCTCGAGCGGCTGCATCTGCGGTGCGCGCTGCTGCCGCCGCCCTCGGTCGATGTTGAGGTTGGTCAGGATCCGCAGCAGCCACGCGCGCATGTTGGTGCCGGGCTGGAACGAACGCCAGCTGCGGAACGCCCGCGCGTAGGTCTCCTGCATGAGCTCGTCCGCGTCCTCGCGCGACGAGGCGAGGTGGCGGGCGACGCGGTAGACCTGGTCGGAGAGAGCGAGCGCGTTCTCCTCGAACCGGACGCGGTCACGCGCCTCGGTGGCCAGCCGCTGCGGCTCCTCCGGCTCCGCGTCCACGCGGGCAACCGTACCAGTGAGGGCCATTCCTTCTGGAACGGCTCGGGGGGCGCCGCTATTCCGCGCTAGACGGCTGCGAGCTCGGGAAAACCGGCCTTGGCAAGGCGCTCGACGATCGCATCGCGGCTCGTCTGCGCGTCGTCCCAGGCGAGCGTCACCTGGCCCATCAGGTTCGCGTTCGCGCTCTCGAGGCCGCCCTGCCCCTCGAGCGCGTGCGCGAGCCGCATCACGCATCGCTCGCAGCGCACGCCGCTGACCTGGATCGTGTCGGTCTGGGTCGCCATCGCGGTCAGCGTACCGTCAGGGAGGCGATCTCCCGCACCGCCGCCTCCGGTCCGAGCTCGAGCTGGCGCTCGGCCTCCGGACCGCCGCCGTCACGGCCGGCGGCATCGCGCTTGACCGTGTACTCGGCGCGATCCAGCAGCTCTCCGCTCCATTGCGCGGCCTCCTGTACCGCCAGCTGCACCGATTCGGCAAGCAGCGCCGATTGCTGCACTTCGGTCGGCTGATCCATGATTCTCACTTCGAGCGTCCCGTACTCGGGTCGAGGCCACGCATCCCAGTGACGGCGCTTGCTGTCGCCGCGGGTCGCCGAGAGCCAGTCGTCCCAGCTCCGGAGCACAGGAGGGGTCCCGCCCGTCGGCATCTCCAGGAGGACCTGGGAGCGGATCGAGCGCCAACCACTTTCGGAACCGTCCCAGAACGGGGAGTTGACGGACATCTCGAGCAGACCGGGTAGGTACTGCATGACGCCTTCGAAGGCCCGAAGGCAGGTGTCCGGATCGGGGATGGACACGTGCACGTGGAGCCCGCATACGTGCTGCCGATAGAGCCGCGGCCCGAGCTGCGCCTTCAGGCGCCGGTAGCGCTCGACGGGCACGAGTGGGACGCGGCCGCGCGCGGTGGGGTGCGAACCGGTGGCGAGCACCCCCAGGCCGTGTGCCGCTGCCCGTTCGGCGACCTCGCGCCGCAGCCCGCGCAACTGAGACTCGACCTCCTCGACGGTCTCGACGACAGGTGTCGTGATCTCGACGAACGACTCGAACAGCTCGGGCTTGATCCGCTCGGTCGCCTCGCCGAAGACTCGCGAGAACCCGTCCCGTGCGGGCTCGAACGTTTCGGCGTCGACGAGCATCAACTCCTCCTCGACGCCGAGCGACCACGGCGGGGCCGCTCCGAAGCGGCTCAGATCCATCGCCGCTCTTACTTGCCGCGGACGCCGTGCACGGGGCGGCCGGCCGCCTCCCACGCGTAGTACGAGGCGCTGGGGCCGAAGTCGACCTCGTAGGAGACGATCCGCGGGTTGCGGCCGACCTCCTTCGCGCGCTGCGCGTGGCGCAGGAGGTTCGGGTCGTCTTGCTCCTCCCAGACGAGCACCAGGTGCGCCGCGGTCATGAACGTCGCGACGAAGAAGCAATCCGGGGCGGGACACGGAAACGGATCGGTGCTGACGCAGAACCAGCCGACGTGCTCGTCGCCGTCCTCCGTCCAGAGCTCGTCAGCCTCCTCGGGAATGGCCTGCTCGACAAGCCGCCCGATAGCGCCGTGGATCTCCCCGTGCTCCACCGCGCAAAGGTAGCGACAGCTTCGCGGTCGTCGCCATTCAGTGGAGAAGTAGTGCCCACGCGCCGCCGGTGACCGCCGTGCCGACCACAACCCAGGTCACGTAGTCCCCGACTACGCCGCTGTGGAGCGCGTGGAGCACGCGGACCGGCGGGGTGAACGCCCGGTCTGCGACGGCCGAGACGGCGCGCGGCAGCCGCCGGCGGAAGAGCCCCAGGAGCGCGAGCCCTACGGCGACGACCGTCGCTGCCGTGCCGTAGAGGAGCGACTCGAGCGAAGTGCCCGGAATCGTCACGGGCAGGCTAGGCGGCGGCGCCATCTCGCGGCCGTGCAGGACGAGCGCGGCATACCCGCTCGTGTCGCTGAAGCGGTCGGCTGCGTACTCCGCTCGCTGGCCGAGGCCCGGAACGACGCTGATCGCCACGCCGGCGGCCACGGCAACGACGGCGACCGCCACGAGCAGTGGCCGCAGCACGTTGCGCTCCAGCGGATCCTCCTCGATCGCGTCCCCGAGCAACTCGTCCTCGTGGTCGCCCCAGTCGAGGAAGATCCGGGCCCCGGCCCGCAGCAGCGCCGCGCCGGCCAGCGCCGAGCCGAGCCACAGCAACGGAAGCACCCACGACCGGCCGAGCTCGGTGGCGCCGTCGTCGATCAGACTGTGGCCGAGGTAGATGCCGAGGTAGGGCGCTCCGATCAGACCCACCGTGCCTGCGAACCAGGCAGCTGCCGGCACCCAGCAACCCCGCCCGCGACCCTGCAGGTGCAGCTCGTCGATCAGCCCGTGATCGGAATGGAGGATCCCCGCCACGAAGAACAGCCCGGCGGTGAGCAGCGCATGCGCGAGGAACATGAGCTCCACACCGGCGAGCCCCTTCGAGTCGAGGAGCCCGATGCCCGCGAGCATGATCCCGATGTGGCAGACGACCGAGTAGGCGAGCATCCGCTTCAGGTGTCGCTGGAGGAAGGCCATCGTCCCGGCGAGCACCGCGGTCACGATCCCGAGCCAGAGGAAGACGTCACCGGCCGCGTGTCCCGCGAAGGGCACGGCGAAGACCGTCCAGTAGAGCCGGGCGATCCCGATCAGCCCGATGTCCGTCATTACGCCTCCGAGCACCGCGCAGACCGGCGTCGGCGCGACCGCGTACGCGTCGGCCGCCCAGAGGTGGAAGGGGACGACGGCGCCCTTAATCAAGAAACCGCAGAACAGCAGCGTCATCGCCACGATCACGAGGCCGCCGGCGCTCCCGTGCGCCAGCGTCTGGCCGACCTGGGCGAGGTTGAGGGTTCCCGTCCGGGCGTAGATCAGCGCGATCCCGATTGCGAGCAGGTATCCGCCCAGGCTGTTCGTGATCGCGAAGTTGACCGCGCCCTGCACCGGCCCGAGCCGCTCGACCTGGAAGCCGGTCAGCGCGTAGGCCGCGACTCCCATCAGCTCGAGCCAGACAAAGAGATTGAAGAGGTCTCCCGACATCGCGAACCCGCACATCGCCCCGAGCGCGATCAACATGAGGGCGCCGAAGAGCGCCGGCATCTCGCGGAGGAACGTGAGCGCGTAGAGAAGCGCGAGCGTGACCACGGTCCCGATGACCGCGCACATCCCGGCCGCGAGCGGCCCCACGGCGAAGTCGATCCCGAGCGCCACGCCATGCTGGGGCTTCCAGCCCCCGAACCAGTGCACGACCTCGTGGCCCTCGGCGTGCCAGAGCAGCAGGAAGGCGAGCACGGTCGTGGCGAACGCGGCTCCGACAACGAGCGCGCCGCGGACCGGCGCCGGCGTGACGTGGTCGAGCGCGGCGGTGAGAGCCGCCGCCAGGAGCGGGACGACGACCAGCAGCGGCGGGATCCAGGTCATCCGGAGATGTCCGCGATGCCGTCCGGGTCGACGGTTCCCGAGAGTCTGTGGGCGTCGAGCGCGAGCGCGAGGATCAACCCCATCACCGCGACGCTGACCACGACGTCGGTGAGCGTCAGCGCCTGCACGACCGGGTCCACGGCCGTCGTCCCGAGCGGAGTCCCCTTGAAGATCGGTGCGGTGCCGTGCTTGACGTAGCCGACCGAGAGGAGCAGCACGTAGGTCGAGGACTGCGTGACCGTGAGGCAGATCGCGAGATGGATCAGATTGCGGCTCGTCGCGATACCCGCGATGCCGACGAGGCAGATCCAGGCCGCGACCACATAGGGCAGATAGCTCACGAGCCCGCGTCCTCGGCCTCGAGCGGCGCCGTGTAAGTCTCGAGGAACTCGGCGAAGAGGATGATCATCGCCACGGTGACCGCGATCGCGGACGCCCAGTTGAGGAGCGCGATGCTGCCGCCGGAGAGCAACGTGCCCGTCTTGCCGTTCCCGAAGAGGTTCGTGAGAAAGGCGGCGCCGGAGACGAGCGCCGCCAGCCCGACGACGATGTAGCCGCCTGCGCCCAGCCCCTCGACCGGGTCGAGGACGCGCTCGTTGCGGAACGGCCGGTAGTCGCGGTGATTCCCGACGAGGTAGAGCAGCAGGATCGCGCCCGCGAAGAGAACGCCTCCCTGGAACCCGCCGCCCGGGGTGATGTACCCGAACGCCTGCAGCCAGAGCGCGACCAGGAGGCCGCCGCCGATCATCACGACGCCGACCAGCCGCACCGCGTCGTTAGGGAATCGCTTCGTGTGCCGCTCGGCCTGCTGCGAGCGAGCATCGTCGCGAAGCAGCAACGTCACGCCCACGATCGCCGCATAGAGGATGAACTCCTCTCCCATCGTGTCGACGGCGCGCACGTCGAAGTTCGTCCCCATGACCACGTTCGTCGTATGGCGCAGCGGCACGACGACACGGTTGAGGACGAAGCCGTACGGGCCGCGGTAATCGCCGAACGCCGGCATCCCGGCGATGGCCCAGGCGAAGAGCGACCCGAGACCGGCGAGGCCTGGCATGAGGATCGCGATTCGCGCACCCCTGCTCACGGCTTGTCCTCCTGCACCCGCCTCCGTTCGTGGCGGCGGGAGCGGGCGATCGCAGCGAGGATCACGAGCGGGTACGCGATGCCCGAGACGACGATCATCGAGAGCGCGGGGTCGGGCGCGGCGAGCACGACGAACAGGCACACCAGCGAGACGCCGTAGACGCCGTTCACGAGCGACTGGCGCAGCGGGTCGCGGGTGAGGACGACGAGTGGCGCGCCGAGCGCGACAAGTCCGAACGAGACGACCTGCAGGGGGACGAGCGTCGCGAGGATCACGTCTTCTCCGCCTCCTCGCCGCGGCGGGCGGCCATGGCCGTGGCGAGCACGACCGCCGGGTTGAGGATGAACAGGAGGGCGACCGCCGCGATCGCCTCCAGCCCGCCCGCCGTGACGTGCTCGCGCACGATCACGGCGGCGAGAACGAGAAAGGCGGGAACGCTCGTCGCGGCCGACGCATAGTGGAGCCGGTCGAACGTCGTTCGCATCACGAGGACCCCGGCCACACACAGCAGCTCCCCGGCGACGCCGAGGGCGAGCAGTACGTCGACCGCGAGATCCCCCACGCCCATCAGGTCCAGCGGCCGAGGAAGCGGGCAAAGACGAGGCTGCCGATCCAGCACGCGAGCGCGGCGATCACCGCGACGGTGAAGTAGAGGGAGTTGGCGAGCCCGACCGAGAGGCAGACGAGCGCCAGGGTCGCCACCGCGCCGGAGACCTCGACTGCCACGAGGCCGTCGATCGGCCGCCACAACGATGCGGCCACGAGCAGGGGCGCGAGGGCGGCGAGGAGAACCGTGGCCGCGATGAGGAAAGCGTTCACAGCGGCTCCTCGGATGCGCGGTTCGGCACGAGGTCGTGCAGCAAGACCTGCTGCGTCTGGGGATCGAGGTCGACGGGGTACGCGTTCGGGCTGTACGCGGCGACGAGCACCGTCCAGGCACGCGGGCCGACGCCTCGGGTGACGGCGCTGCGCCGCGAGACCTCGCGCGAGACGAACCGCCCGCGCACGATGCGGCGGCGGGCGACGCTGACGAGAAGCGCCCAGACGATAATCCCGAAGTCGACGAACACCATGCCGAGCGCCCCCGGAAGCACGGCGAGATCTCGGAACGCGAGCCGGGCAACGAATCCGGTGCGCACACGCGCGAACTCGGCGAGGGTCGCGGCGATCGTCGCGGCGATCGCCGCTGCCACGAGCTCCTCGCGGTTCCACTCGCCGACGAGGAGCATCCACAACCAGAAGAGCGCCAGCCACCAGGCGAGCCACGGGAGGACGTGCTTCACGCGCGACGTATCCCCGCTGGGCGACAGTGTCAACCTCGACCGGGCCGCACCCAAGAGCGCGGTAAAACCGCGTACCGTCCCGTTCCCGTTTATCGGACAGCGCAGTTCGGGAAGAATCAACTCGGTGGCTCTCTCGAAGCTCCTCGACTCCTGGCCGACGCTGCGCCAGCTGCGCGAGGGAGATCCGCTGGGAGTCGGCAGGGCCGTGCAGTCGCCGCGCTCGAAGACCCTCACGGCACGCATCGACGAGGCCGACCACGTCGTCGGTTCGGTGTGCCCCTACTGCGCTGTCGGGTGCGGACAGCTCGTCTACGTGAAGGACGGCGACGTCGCCCACATCGAGGGCGATCCGGCGAGCCCGATCTCGCGCGGCCGCCTCTGCCCCAAGGGACAAGCCTCCAGGAGCTACGTCCAGAGCCCGCTGCGCGAGTACAAGGTCAAGTACCGGCGCCCGTACGGCACCGAGTGGGAGGAGCTCTCGCTCGACGACGCGATGCAGATGATCGCCGAGCGGATCGTCGCGACGCGCGCCGAGACGTGGCGGAGGCAGACGCCCGGCGGAGCTCCCGCCAACCGCACGATGGCGATCGGGAATCTCGGCGGCGCGACCCTCGACAACGAGGAGAACTACCTCATCAAGAAGCTGATGACGGCGCTCGGCGTCGTTCAGGTCGAGAACCAGGCCCGCATATGACACAGCTCCACGGTGCCCGGTCTGGGCACCTCGTTCGGACGAGGCGGAGCGACGACGTTCCAGCAGGACCTCCAGAACGCGGACTGCATCGTGATCATGGGCTCGAACATGGCCGAGAACCACCCGGTGGGATTCCAGTGGGTGATGGAGGCCAGGGAGCGCGGGGCCAAGGTGATCCACGTCGACCCGCGCTTCACGCGTACCAGCGCGATGGCGACCAAGCACGTCGGCATCCGCGCCGGTAGCGACATCGCCTTCCTCGGCGGCATCGCCAACTACATCCTCGAGAACGACCTCTACTTCCGCGAGTACGTCCAGCACTACACGAACGCGCCGGTGATCATCGACGAGGAGTTCGTCGACACCGAGGACGCCGACGGCCTCTTCTCGGGCTGGGATCCCGAGGCCGGCCGCTACGACATCGAGTCATGGCGCTACGAGGGGATGGAGGTGCACGGCGCCGCCGGCCAGCGCGGCGAAGGCTTCGAGCCGAGGGGCGAGCAGTCGGGCCACGGCGCCGCCGGCGGCGGGCTGAAGCACGGCGAGCCGCCGGCCGAGGATCCGGAGCTCGAGCATCCGCGGTGCGTCCTCCAGATCCTGAAGCGCCACTTCCGGCGCTACACGCCCGAGCTCGTGGCCGACACCTGCGGCTGCTCGGCGGAGGACTTCCTCGAGGTGTGCGAGACCCTGGTTGCGAACTCCGGGCGCGAGCGGACGAGCGCCTTCTGTTACGCGGTCGGCTGGACGCAGCACACCACCGGCGTCCAGAACATCCGCACCGCGGCGATCGTGCAGCAGTTACTCGGCAACATCGGCCGGCCGGGCGGCGGAATCATGGCCCTCCGCGGGCACGCGTCGATCCAGGGCTCGACGGACATCCCGACGCTCTACAACATCCTGCCGGGCTATCTGCCGATGCCGCACACGCTGAGCTACCCGACGTTCGAGAACTTCGTCGGCGCGAACACGTCGCCGACCGGCTGGTGGGGGAAGTTCGAGTCGTACTGGGTCAGCCTGATGACGGCGTACTTCGGCGAGCACGCGACGAAGGAGAACGACTGGCTGTTCGGGGAGCTGCCGCGGATTGACAGCGACAACTCCGCCTACTTCACCGTCCGGCAGATGCTCGAGGGCAACGTCCGCGGCTACATCATCGCCGGGGAGAACCCGGCCGTCGGCCACGCGAACGGCAAGGCGCACCGCCTCGGCCTCGCAAAGCTCGACTGGCTCGTGGTGCGCGATCTCGTCGAGATCGAGTCGGCCGCCTTCTGGTACGAGAGCCCCGAGATCGAGTCGGGCGAGCTGAAGACGGGAGAGATCGCGACCGAGGTCTTCTTCCTGCCCGCCGCGGCGCACACCGAGAAGGACGGCTCGTTCACGAACACCCAGCGGCTGCTGCAGTGGCACCGGAAGGCCGTCGAGCCGAAGCAGGATTGCCGCTCCGAGCTCTGGTTCTACTTCCACCTCGGCCGGCGGATCAAGCAGAAGCTCGCGGACTCCGACGAGGAGCGCGACAGGCTGATCAAGGCAATGCGCTGGGAGTACCCGACGCACTCCGCGGTCGAGGAGCCCGACGCCGAAGCGGTGCTGCAGGAGATCAGCGGCCGCGAGATCGTGAGCGGCAAGTTCCTCTCCGGCTACCCGGAGCTGCGCGACGACGGCTCGACGCTCTGCGGCTGCTGGATCTACTCCGGCTGCTTCGCAGACGGCATCAACCAGACGGCCCGCAGGAAGCCGCACTGGGAGCAGGCGAGCTACGTCGCGCCCGACTGGGCGTGGGCGTGGCCGGCGAACCGGCGGCTGATCTACAACCGCGCGTCGGCGGATCCCGAAGGCAACCCGTGGTCCGAGCGCAAGCGGTACGTCTGGTGGGACGGCGACGAGGGCAAGTGGACCGGCGTCGACGTTCCCGACTTCAAGGAGGACAAGGAGCCGGGTTACGTG
The DNA here is from genome assembly GCA_036496985.1 of Gaiellaceae bacterium. GTDB lineage: Bacteria > Actinomycetota > Thermoleophilia > Gaiellales > Gaiellaceae > Palsa-739. The sequence continues at coordinate 12,717 of DASXKE010000191.1, forward strand.
CCGCCCGACGATGCGGAGGCCGAGGACGCGATCGCGGGCGACCATCCGTTCGTGATGCAGGCCGACGGGCGCGCCTGGCTGTACGTCGCCCAGGGCCTCGAAGACGGCCCGCTGCCGACGCACTACGAACCGCACGAGTCGCCGTTCACGAATCAGCTCTACGCGCAGCGCGCGAACCCGCGCCGCCAGCAGAACAAGGACCTCGCCGAGGATCCGTACAACCCCGTGGCGGACGAGCCCGGAGCCGAGGTCTATCCGTACGTCGTCACGACCTACCGGCTGACCGAGCACCACACGGCGGGCGGCATGACGCGCACGGTTCCGCATCTCGCCGAGCTCCAGCCGGAGATGTTCTGCGAAGTGCATCCCGGGCTCGCCCGGGAGGTCGGGCTCGAGCACGGCGGCTGGGCGACGATCTACACCTCTCGCTCGGCGATCGAGGCCCGCGTCCTCGTCACCGAACGGATGCGCCCGCTGCGAATGAAGGACGGCCGGACAGTCCACCAGGTCGGGCTCCCGTACCACTGGGGGCAGCGCGGCCTCGTGACCGGCGACTCGGCGAACGACCTCGCGCACATGGCACTCGACCCGAACGTCCATATCCAGGAGGTCAAGGCGTTCACCTGCGGGATCCGGCCGGGCCGCAGGCCTCGCGGCCCCGAGCTGCCGAAGTTCGTCGCCGAGCTCCGGGAACAGGCCCATTCGGAGACGACGTGAGCGCGCCCGACGGACTCCTGACGTATGGCGACGAGCAGCAGAAGCGAGTCGGCTTCTTCACCGACACGTCGGTCTGCATCGGCTGCAAGGCCTGCGAGGTCGCGTGCAAGGAGTGGAACCTGATCCCGGCAGACGGCAACACGTGGACCGGCGAGTCGTACGACAACACCTCGGCGCTCGGCGCGAACACCTGGCGGCACGTTGCGTTCATCGAGCAGGACAAGCCGGTCCGCACAGATCAGGACGGCGGCACGGCGCTGCGCTCAAGGCTGGAAGCGCCGGCGGATGAACCGTCGGCGCCCGGCCCGGAAGACCGCGGAGCGCCGAGCACGGCGCTGCGCTGGCTGATGGAGTCGGACGTCTGCAAGCACTGCACGCATGCGGCGTGCCTCGACGTCTGCCCGACGGGCGCGCTCTTCCGCACCGAGTTCGGCACCGTCGTCGTCCAGCAGGACATCTGCAACGGCTGCGGCTACTGCGTGCCGGCGTGCCCGTTCGGAGTCCTCGACAAGCGGCACCTCGCCCCCGCGCCCGACCTGCCTGCGTTCGCAAAGGAGGACGGCCGCGTCTGGAAGTGCACGCTCTGCTACGACCGCCTCAAGGGCGGGCACGAACCGGCGTGCGCGAAGGCGTGCCCGACCAAATCGATCCAGTTCGGCCCGCTCGACGAGCTGCGCGAACACGCCGACGCGCGGCTCGCGAAGCTCACGGACGACGGCTGGAACGGCGCGCAGCTGTACGGCCGCGATCCCGAGGACGGAGTGGGCGGCTTCGGAGCGTTCTTCCTCCTCCTCGACGAGCCCGAGGTTTACGGGCTGCCACCCGACCCGGTCGTGACGACGCGTGACCTTCCCGAGATGTGGACGAACATGCTCGCCGCGGCCGGCGCGCTCGTCGTCGGCGTCGCGGCCACGTTCGTAGGGAGGAGATCGTGAGCGAGAACGGGTTCCGCTCCTACTACGGCCGGCCGATCCTCAAGGAGCCGACCTGGACCTGGGAGATCCCGACGTACTTCTTCACGGGCGGGGTGGCCGGAGCCTCTGCGGTCCTCTCGACGACGGCGCAGCTGACCGGGAACGAGAAGCTCGCAAGGACGGCCCTCTACATCGGTGCCGCCGCGGATCTCGTCTCTCCGGCGCTGCTCATCTCCGACCTCGGCCGCCCGGAGCGCTTCCTCCACATGCTTCGCGTCGTCAAGGTCACGTCGCCGATGAACATCGGCTCCTGGGTGCTGCTCGTCAGCGGCGGCGCGTCGAACACGGCGGCGGCTCTCGAGCTGGTCGGGCGGCTGAAGCCGGTCAAGCTTCTCGCCGAGGGGGTCTCGACGCTCGCCGGGCCGTTGTTGGCGACGTACACCGGCGTGCTCGTGGCGGATACCGCAGTGCCGGTGTGGCACGAGGCGCGGCGCGAGCTGCCGTGGATCTTCGGAGCGAGCGCGGCCGCCAGCGCAGGCGCCGCCGCTTCGATGTTCGTGCATCCGCGAGACGCAGGGCCGGCGCGGCGGCTCGCGGTCGCAGGCGTCCTCGCCGAGGGCGCGCTGATGCAGGTGATGGAGCGGCGGCTCGGCACGATCGGCGAGGTCTACCGCCAGGGTGAGGCCGGCACATTCTCACGGGCGGCGAAGGGGCTGGCGACCGCCGGCGCCGCGCTGCTCGCGACGCGCGGCCGGAAGAGCCGCGGCGCCGCCGTACTCGGCGGAGCGCTCGTGTGCGCGGGCGAGCTCTCCCTGCGCTGGGCCGTGTTCAAGGCTGGGAAACAATCGGCGCGCGACCCGAAGTACGTGGTGGAGTCCCAGCGTCAGCGGATCGAGCGAGACGGAACGAAGGCGACGACGAAGAGGTAGGCGCCTCGCCGTTTGGCGCCGGGGCAAAGAGGTACTTGCGGGACGATGGAGCTCGGTTTCGCACTCTCCTCCGAGGACCACCCGCCGAACGACCTCGTCCGCCAGGCGCAGATCGCCGAGCGCGCCGGCTTCACCTTCGGGCTGATCTCCGATCATTTCCACCCGTGGACGGGCGACCAGGGCGAGAGCCCGTTCGTCTGGTCGACGCTCGGCGGGATCGCGCAGGCGACCGAAACGATCCGGATGGGAACCGGCGTGACCTGTCCGCTGATCCGCATCCACCCGGCGATCGTCGCGCAGGCGTCGGCGACCGTGGCCGCGATGATGCCGGGCCGTTTCTTTCTCGGCGTCGGCACCGGCGAGAACCTCAACGAGCACGTGACAGGAGCGCGCTGGCCGCTGGCGTGGGAGCGGCTCGAGATGCTCGAGGAGGCGATCGACGTGATCCGCAAGCTGTGGGGCGGCGAGGACATCACGCACCGCGGCAGGCATTACACGGTCGAGCAGGCGCGGCTCTACACGCTTCCCGACGAACCGCCGGAGCTCTATGTCGCCGCGGCGAAGCCGCAGGCTGCGGAGCTCGCCGGCCGCGTGGGCGACGGCCTGATCTCGGTCGCCCCGGACGAGGAGATCGTCGAGGCGTTCGAGTCGGCCGGGGGACGCGGGAAGCCGAAGATCGGGATGATCCACGTGGCCTACGACGAGGACGCCGAGGCAGGGCACGAGCGCGCGCACAATCTCTGGCCGAACCTTGCGCTCGCCGGCTCGGGTGGCCAGGAGTTCCCGGCGCCGCGCGACTTCGAGGAGTCCGCGGCCAACGTCACCGTCGCCGACGTGGCCGAGTCGACCCCTGCGGGGCCCGACCCCGAGCCGTACCTCGACCTGCTCCGTGCCTACGACGACGCCGGCTTCACTCACGTCTACATCCATCAGATCGGCGACAACCAGGAGGAGTTCGCCGACTTCGCGCGCCGGGAGCTGATGGCGCGGCTCTAAGATCGAGGCATGGAGCAACTCCGGGTCGGCGACGAGAGCTACGGGTTCCACAGGCTCGACGAGCGCGCCGCCCGGCTTCCCTACACGCTGCGGATCCTGCTCGAGAACGTCCTCCGCCAGGGCTCCGAGGAAGGAGCCGAGGCGGTCGCGGGCTGGGTCGCAGACGCCGACCCCTCCGAGGAGATCGCCTTCGCCCCCGCGCGCGTGCTGCTGCAGGACTTCACGGGCGTCCCGTGCGTCGTCGATCTCGCCGCGATGCGGGACGCGATGCAAGAACAGGGCGGCGATCCGAAGGCGATCAACCCGCTGATCCCGGTCGAGCTCGTGATCGACCACTCGGTGCAGGTGGACGAGTTCGCCTCCCGGCTCGCGATCGAGCGCAACGTCGAGCTCGAGTTCGAGCGGAACCACGAGCGCTATGCGTTCCTGCGCTGGGGCCAGGGCGCCTTCGACAACTTCCGGGTGGTGCCGCCGAACACCGGCATCGTCCACCAGGTCAACCTCGAGTACCTCGCGCGCGTGGTCGAGGTGCGCGACGGAGTCGCGTTCCCCGACACGCTCGTCGGCACCGACTCGCACACAACGATGATCAACGGCCTCGGCGTGCTGGGCTGGGGCGTCGGCGGGATCGAGGCCGAGGCGGCGATGCTCGGCGAAGCGCTGTCGATGCTCGTACCGCAGGTCGTGGGCTTCCGCCTGACGGGCTCGCTGCGCGAGGGCGCGACCGCGACCGACCTCGTGCTCACGGTGACCCAGATCCTGCGCAAGACCGGAGTGGTCGGAAAGCTCGTGGAGTACTTCGGCCCGGGGGTCGGCTCCCTCGCGCTCGCCGACCGCGCGACGCTCGGGAACATGAGCCCCGAGACCGGCGCGACGTGCGGCTTCTTCCCGGTCGACGACGTGACGCTCGGGTATCTGCGCCTGACGGGCCGCGACGCTGGGCGGATCGCGCTCGTCGAGGCGTATTGCAAGGAGAACTGGCTCTGGCACGACCCGCACGAGCATCCCGAGTACTCGCAGGTCGTCGAGCTCGACCTCGACGACGTCGAGCCGTCGCTGGCGGGGCCGCGCCGGCCGCAGGACCGGGTACCGCTCGCGAGCGCGAAGAGCGCGTTCATCGACTCGCTCGACACGTTCGGCGTCGAGTACACGAACGGGACGTATGACAAGGAGATCGCGGACTCGTTCCCGGCGAGCGACCCGCCGACGGGGGACGGGGTCGGCGACGGTCAGGAGCCGATGCCCGCGCACACGGCGACGATCGAGAAGAAGCAGGTCGCGGTCGAGGGATCCGACTACGCCCTCGAGCACGGCTCGGTCGTGATCGCGGCCATCACGTCCTGCACGAACACGTCGAATCCGTCGGTGATGATCGCCGCCGGCCTGCTCGCGCAGAAGGCGGTCGAGCGCGGGCTCGAGCGGAAGCCGTGGGTGAAGTCCTCGCTCGCCCCGGGCTCGAAGGTCGTGACCGACTACTACCGCGCGGCCGGTCTCGACACGTACCTCGACCAGCTCGGCTTCAACACGGTCGGCTACGGCTGCACGACTTGCATCGGTAACTCCGGCCCTCTGCCCGAGCCGATCAGCGCCGCGGTCGCCGAGGGCGACCTCGTGGTGTGCGCGGTCCTCTCGGGCAACCGGAACTTCGAGGCGCGGATCCACGGCGAGGTAAAGGCGAACTACCTCGCGTCGCCGCCGCTCGTGGTCGCGTACGCGCTCGCCGGCCGGATGGACGTCGATCTCGTGAACGAGCCGCTCGGGCAGGGCTCCGCCGGCGAGGATGTCTTCCTCCGCGACCTCTGGCCGAGCCGCGACGAGATCGACGAGGTGATCGGCAAGTCCGTGAAGGGCGAGATGTTCTCCTCGACCTACGCCGACGTCTTCACCGGCGACGAACGCTGGCGTGCGCTCGAGACGCCGGAGGGAGAGCTCTACGCCTGGGACGAGGCATCGACCTACGTCCGCTTGCCGCCGTATTTCGACGGCATGCCGCGCGAGCCCGAGCCGGTCGCCGACGTCGAGGGCGCGCGCTGCCTCGTCATGCTCGGCGACTCGGTCACGACCGACCACATCTCGCCGGCCGGCGCGATCCGGCCCGACGCGCCGGCGGGGCAGTACCTCACAGAGCACGGCGTCGAGCGGCGCGAGTTCAACTCCTACGGCGCACGCCGCGGCAACCACGAGGTGATGATCCGGGGCACGTTCGCAAACGTCCGGCTCAAGAACCTCCTCGTGCCGGGCAGCGAGGGAACCTGGACCGCCCATCTCCCGGACGGCGACGAGGGGACGATCTACGAGGTCGCCGAGCGCTACCGCGCCGAGGGCGTGCCGACCATCGTCATCGCGGGCAAGGAATACGGCTCGGGCTCGTCACGCGACTGGGCGGCGAAGGGACCGAACCTGCTGGGCGTGCGCGCGGCGATCGCCGACTCCTACGAGCGCATCCACCGCTCGAATCTCCTGATGATGGGAATCGCGCCGCTCCAGTTCATGCCTGGCGAGAACGCCGAGTCGCTCGGGCTGACGGGCCGCGAGGAGTTCTCGATGACCGGTCTCGAGGGCGGCGACGCCGACGAGGTGACGGTGCGCGCGGACGACAAGGAATTCCGCGCGCGTCTGCGCCTCGACACGCCGCGGGAGCGCGAGTACTTCCGCCACGGCGGGATCCTCCAGTACGTGCTGCGCCGCCTCCTCAGCGAGAGCTAGGGGCTCAGGCGAGAGACTCTCGCGCAGGCGGGTGTCACTCCCCTTGGGGTGGGCGGCTGATGACTATCTGCTCTGCGGGCTGGCCTCCGTCAGTGGGGACTGGAGCGATGTCCCATTCGACGTGGATGCCGTCGCGGAGTCCGCGCATGAAAGCGGCGAAGCCGCCGTCGGGGGCGTGGATGGTGAGCCAGCGCGCGGGGCCGTTCTCGGCCACGCGAAACGCGTGAGCGAGCCCGGGCGGCGCGGCGACGAATCCGCCGGCGGAGACCCTGATCGTGTCGGCTTCGGGGCCGATCTCAAAGATCAGTTCTCCGTCGAGGACGTAGAAGGCGTCGGTGTGCTGGTGGTGGATGTGCCGGCCGGCGACGTGCTCCCCCGCGGCGTAGCGGGAGTGGGTGATCGTCAGATCGTCGCGCGCGATCACGAAGCTGCCCTGCCGTGCCGGGCTGTCAACGAGCAACTCCCCGCCGTCGGCGGAGGCGAGCTGGTTAGTCGCCATAGAGGTCGTTCCAGCGAGTCGCCTGCCAGGCTGTGTCGGTGGGACAGCTGTCTCGGGCAAAGGCGAGGGAGTCGGCGAGGGTGTCGCCGACGCCAACGGCCCACCAGGTGCGCCCCTCCGGCGAGCTGAAATCGACCATGAGAACAACTTGGCTCGGAGCGGCTGCGGGCGCGGAAACCGTCGCTTCGGACGCAAGTGGTGGAACCGGTTCGAGGCGGGAGGTGTAGGCGGGGCGAAAGCCGGGCCGGCGGTTGAGACGGATGGGGGCGGTGAGGGTCATAGCTCGTCCTCCTTCAGCGGCCGTCAGGCGGTAGGGGTGAGTCCGTGGCGGCGCATCACGGAACCGATTGCGGCCAGGTCGGGCGGCCCGCCGGCGGAGGCGTCGAGGACGGCGGCGACCTCGCGGAAGTAGGCGGGGCCGAGGATGCCGGGGGTGACGATCGCCAATGCCTTCGCGTCCAGGTCGCCGCTGTTGTCGAACTGGTGGACGGCGCCGCAGGGAATGAAGATCGCCTGGTCGGGACCGACCTCGGTCGGTGTGCCGTCGATCGTCCAGGTCAGAACGCCTTCGAGCCCGTAGATCGTCTCGTCGTATCCGTCGTGGCTGTGGGCACCCGCGATCCTCGCTCCGGCGGGAACGTCGAACTCGAAGATCGCGACCGAACCTGCCGTCTGAGAGCCCTCGACCAGGAAGCGGATCACCATCTCCCCGACCCTGATCTCCTCGCGTGTGCTCGCGGCCACTGTCATTCCTCCTCCATGTCTAGCTGGTAAAGTGGTTTGACTTTATACTCAATCGCAACTATTTGTCAAGTGGCTTTATGAACTCTGCTGAGACCTCCTCCGAACCGCTCGGGCCGCCAATGATCGGCGCCCTCCTGCGCCTCCCCTGGGAAGCCGTACAGGAGCACATGCTCGAACGACTGCACGCAAACGGCTTCACAGACATCGACGCCTCCTACCTCATCGTCGTCCAATACCCCGGCCCACAAGGCGAACGACCCTCCGACCTGGCCGCCCGACTCCGCATCAGCAAGCAAGCGCTCAACCACCTACTCCGCCAGCTCGAACACCTCGGCTACCTCACACGCCAACCCGACCCCGACGACAAACGCTCCAAACGCATCGCACTCACCCCGCGCGGAACCAAAGCCGGCCTCACCATCCGCGAAGCCGTCGCCGAAATGGAAGACACCTGGACCCAACAACTCGGCCCCAAACGCTTCAACCAACTCCGCATCCTCCTCCGTGACCTCGGCGAGCTCAACAAGCCCACCTAGACGACACGACTCAGGCGCGTACGGCCCTCTCCCGACTAACCCTGATGGCATACCGCGCTGACCACTAACGCCAGAGTGAAGCGCTAGAACGCTCAGGGCCATTCCTAGGCGAGCGCCCTCGCGCCTTGGCCACCAAGTGTCAGGACTGCGACTCTCTGGCGGCAAGAGTGCTCGGTCTCGACTATCGAGCTGCGCAGGCCGGCCGGCCGAGCCGGGTCTGCACCGTCGGCTCCTCGGCTTCGATCGCGTCGGAGCAGTCCTGGCAGAGCCCGGTCGCGGACTTTCCCAGGTCCATCAGCCGACCTTTGATGTCGGGAGGGAGTGGGCCGACGTCGAGGAGAAAGCGGTTGACTGCGTTCTCGAGCGA
>DASXKE010000192.1:0-27750 GCA_036496985.1 Gaiellaceae bacterium
ACCGGCCGCCGGCCGACCGACGACGACCTCGACGTCCTCGTCTCGCTCGGCGACCACGCGGCGCTCGCCGTCGAAGCGGCACGCGAGGCGGCACAGTCGTCGCGCCACCAGCGGGCTCTCCAGGAGCTGCTGGCGGTCTCGTCTCGCATCACGAGCGAGACGTCGAACACCGAAGTGCTCCGCCGTGTCTGCACCGGGATCCGTGATGCCCTCGACTTCCGCAACGTGTGCGCAGCCCTCGTCGACCCGGAGACCGGCGCCGTCGTCCCGCAGGCGACGGCGGGATGGCGGCTCGAAGATCTGCAGCAGCGCGAGCTCGCGAGCGTCGCCCAGCTCGAGCCTCTGCTCGACGACGTGTTCCTGCGTGAGGGCTGCTACCTCTTCAGCCACGCCCAGGCCCGTGCCCGGCTCGGCTCGGCGGTCGGGGTCTACCCGTCCCAGCTCAACGGCCGGGGACCTTGGGCGTGGGACCGACACCTGCTGATCGTGCCCCTCTGGGATGGTGGAGGTTCGCTGCTCGGGATCATCTGGGTCGACAACCCGGATGACCGGCTCGTGCCCTCGGCCGACCGCCTCCAGGCGCTGCGGATCTTCGCCAACGACGCCGCCGCGGCGCTCATGTCGGGCCGGCAGCTGGGCGAGCTTCGCTTTCTCGCCGACCACGATCCGCTCACGCGGCTCCTCAACCGGCGCGCGTTCGTCGGCCGCCTCGAGAGCGAGGTCGCGCGGGCCGTGCGATACAGGCGCTCCTTCGGCCTCGTGATCGCGGATCTCGACGGCTTCAAGCAGCTCAACGACCGCTACGGTCATCCTGCAGGCGACGAGGCGCTCGTTGCGTTCGCGAATGTGCTCGCCGAGTCGCTGCGGAAGCCGGACGACGCCTTCCGCATCGGCGGCGACGAATTCGCAGTGCTCGTCGCGGAGGCGACCGAGGATGACACCCGCCAGGTCGTGGCTCGGGTCGAGACGCTGCTCGACCAGCTCTCGGCCGGTGGCGAGCCGTGGGCCGGCGACCTAGGCGCGTGCTTCGGCTGCGCGGCATGTCCGGAGGACGCGACCGACGCGAAGACGCTCTTCCGCCTGGCGGACGCGGCGCTGTACGAGGCGAAGCGGGGCGGCACCGTGCTGCGCTTCGTCGCCCGCGCGTAACCGCGAGGCGCGACGGTTCGCCTACGATCGGGCCGTGCGTAGCCTTGACGGAGCAAGGAAGGGAGCGGAGGCGCCGGCTTAGCCGGTGCCGGAGCGGAACAGTGCAGAAGGTCACCCTGAGCGAGCTCGACAGCGGCGAGCGCGTCATCTCGGAGCGCGTAGCAGGCGTCCGCTCCGTCGCGCTCGGTTTCTGGATCGACGTCGGCTCCCGCGACGAGCGCGCCGAGCGCGCCGGCGTCTCCCACTTCATCGAGCACCTCCTGTTCAAGGGCTCGCGCCGCTTCGACGCGCAGCAGATCGCGGAGACGTTCGACGCGATGGGCGCCGAGCTCAACGCCGCCACGTCCCGCGAGAACACCGTCGTCTACGCGCGCGTTCCCGACCATCACGTCGAGACGGCGCTCGAGGTGATGACGGACATGGTCTTTGCGCCCTCGTTCGCGGAGGTCGACCAGGAGCGCGAGGTCGTGCTCGAGGAGATCGCGATGTACGAGGACGCGCCGCAGGAACTCGTCCACGACCTCTTCTCGCAGGCTGTCTTCGCCGACCATCCCCTCGGAAGGCCCGTGATCGGCACCGCCGAGGTGATCTCGACCGTCAGCCGCCGCGCGCTCTCCGGCTACCACCGCAAGGCGTACGCGCCCGGCAACGTCGTCGTCGCCGCGGCCGGGAACCTCGATCACGACCGCCTCGTGGCGCTGCTGCAGCGCAGTGAGCTGCGCGCAGGGGCGCCCGCGCGCGCCGGAACCCGCGTGCGCCGGCCGCTCGCGCAGCTCCCCGGCCCCGGGCTGCGGTTCCAGCGGAAGGAGACCGAGCAGTATCACCTCTGTCTCGGGGCGATCGGGATCTCGCGCTCGGACCGCAGGCGCTTCGCCTCGTCCCTGCTCGACTCGATCCTCGGCGGGTCGGCGTCGTCGCGGCTCTTTCAGGAGATCCGCGAGAAGCGGGGGATGGCCTACGCCGTCTACAGCTTCGGCGGCCAGTACACCGACACCGGCATCCTCGGCGTCTACGTCGGCACGCGGGAAGAGAACCTCGCGACGTGCGTCGAGATCTGCGTCGAGCAGATCGCCGAGATTGCGGCGGGCCGCCTGCGCAAGGGCGAGCTCGAGCGCGCCAAGGAGAACCTCAAAGGTCGGATCGTCCTCTCCCTCGAGTCGACGTCCAATCGCATGAGCCGGCTCGGCAAGTCGCTCGTGACGGACACCGAGCTGCTCACGCTCGAGCGCGTGATCGCGGAGATCGAGGCGGTCGACGGCGACGAGCTCGCCGAGCTGGCGGCGGCCCTCCTGCCTGCCGAGCGGCTCGCCGCAGCGGGCGTGGGCCCTGACGAGGACCATTTTCACGCAGCGGTCGCGCGAGCGAGCCAGGCGCTCCTAACAGAGGCTGGAAGCGTCACCGGCCAAGCCGGCGACGCCCGGCCGAAAACCACGGCGCCTACGGCGTCGTCCGGGGCAGCGGCGTGAAGATCGCCTTCTTCGGGGCGGCAGGGAAGACAGGCAGCGCGGTCGCACGGCGCCTGGAGCAGGCCGGGTATGAGGTGCGCGGCATCGAGCTCGGCGACGAGCCCGACGTCGGCGGCTGCGACGCGGCCGTCGACTTTACGACGCCTGAAGCGGCGCCGGCGAACGTCCGCGCCGCGCTGGAGCAGGGCGTCTCCTGCGTGGTGGGCACGACGGGCTGGGATCCGGCCGAGCTCGGCGCCCTCGCGGAGGAGAACGACCTGCGCCTGTTCGTCGCACCGAACTTCTCGATCGGGGCCGTGTTGATGATGCGCTTCGCTCGCGAGGCCGCTTCGCATTTCCCGCGGGCCGAGATCGTCGAGCTGCACAACGAGGCCAAGAAGGACGCGCCGTCCGGCACCGCCAAGGCCACAGCCGAGGCGATCGGAAAGGGCACCGCAGTCCACTCGGTCCGCCTGCCGGGGCTCGTCGCACACCAAGAGGTGATCTTCGGTGGCGAAGGCCAGCTCCTCACGATCCGCCACGACACGACCGGCCGTGAGTCGTTCGCCGACGGCGTGATGCTCGCGCTCGAGAAGCTCCCCGAGCTGCCTCCGGGCCTCACCCTCGGCCTGGAAACGCTCATCTCGTAGAAGATTCGCCCATGCCGACCCAGGCGGCCGAGCTTGTCTTCGATGATGCGACGAAGGTCTACCCGGGCCGCGACGGCGCGGCCGTCGACCACCTCTCGCTCACCGTGCCGGCCGGAGAGATCTGCGTTCTCGTCGGGCCGTCGGGCGGCGGAAAGACGACGGCGCTCAAACTCGTCAACCGGCTGATCCCCCTCACGAGCGGCTACATCCGCATCGACGGCAGGCAGATCGGCGACTACGACGTGACCGAGCTACGCCGCTCGATCGGCTACGTGATCCAGCAGGTCGGCCTCTTCCCGCACATGACGGTTGAGGCGAACATCGGAACGGTTCCGCGGCTGCTCGGCTGGGATCGCAAGCGGATCCACGCGCGCTCGCGCGAGCTGCTCGAGCTCGTCGGGCTCGACCCCGACACCGACCGCCGGCGCTTCCCGTCGGAGCTCTCTGGTGGCCAGCGCCAGCGTGTCGGCCTAGCGCGGGCACTCGCCGCGAATCCCGCCCTGATGCTGATGGACGAGCCGTTCGGCGCGATCGACCCGATCGTCCGCACACGCCTCCAGGACGAGTTCCTACGGCTGCAGCAGGAGATCCGTAAGACCGTCGTCTTCGTCACCCATGACATCGACGAGGCGATCAGGGTCGGCGACCGGATCGCGATCCTTCGCCAGGGCGGCCGGCTCGCGCAGTACGACACGCCGCAGCGGATCCTCGAGCAGCCGGTGGACGAGTTCGTCGCGGATTTCGTCGGCCGCGACCGCGCGCTCAAGGCGCTCGCGTTGCGGACGCTCGGCGAGCTCGAGCTGGCGAAGCCCGACGGTGCCGACGGCCTGCCTCGACTGCCCCAGGAGACGAACCTCCGCGACGCGCTCGCGACGCTCGTCGCCGAGCACAAGAACGCGCTGCTGGTGCTCGGCCCCGATGGTTCCCCGCTCGGCGTCGCAACGCGCGAGGACCTGCTCGGATGACGGGCTTCCGCGTCGCCGGCGGCGGTCCGGTGATCCCGAATTTCGGTCACGTCAACGCGTGTCTCAAGCACAACGGCTGGTTCTGCACTGCCTGGGTGCACGAGCACTGGGGCGACACGCTCCAGCCCGCGCTCATCCAGCACATCAAGCTGACGGTGATCGCCGTCGGAATCGGTTTCGTGATCGCGTTCCTGCTGGCGCTCGTCGGCTTCCGGTGGCGCTTTCTCCACGCGCCGATCGGGGCGCTCTCGGACTTTCTCTACGCGCTTCCGAGCATCGCGCTCTTCGAGTTGCTGCTCCCGGTGACGGGCATCACGACGACCACGATCCTGATCCCGCTCATCGCCTACACCCTGTTCGTCCTCTATCGGAACATCGTCGCGGGGCTGGACGGCGTGTCTGCGGAGGTACTCGAGTCGGCACGGGGGATGGGGCTGACGCGCCGGCAGACGTTCTTCAAGGTCGAGCTGCCGCTCGCGGTGCCGGCGATCATGGGCGGACTGCGTGTCGTTACGGTGTCGACGATCTCGATCGCAACCGTCGCCGCATTCCTTATCCATTACGGGCTCGGCGCACCGATCTTCGACGCGCTCGGACAGCCCGACATCTTCCGGACGGAGCTCGTTGCCGCTAGCGCCCTCGCAGTCCTGCTCGCTCTAGCAGCTGATGGACTTCTCGCCGTTCTACAGCGCGCGCTCACTCCGTGGAATCGGGTCCGCTGATGCTCGCTTCGCTCTTCATCGACGCTTTCCGGTTCATCCCGGACAACGCGCACCTCCTCCTGCAGAAGACGCTGGAGCTCGCCGAGCTCTCGTTCACGGCGTTGGGCATCGCCATCGTGATCGCGCTGCCGCTCGGTCTCTGGCTCGGACACAAGCACCGGGGGTTGTTCGCGGCGCTCGGCGTCTCGTCATTCGGTCGCGCCCTGCCGAGCATCGCACTGATCGGCTTCTTCATCGCGTGGCTCGGCGTCGGCTTCTGGAACATCGAGATCGCGCTGGTGGTCATCGGGCTGCCGCCGCTGCTGACGAACACGTACTTCGCCGTCGAAGGCGTCGACCCGGACGTCGTCGAGGCGGCGCGGGGCATGGGCCTCACCGAATCGCAGATCCTGAGAAAGGTCGAGCTGCCGCTTGGATTGCCGCTGATCATCGCCGGGGCTCGCATCGCCGCGGTGTTCGTGATCGCGACGTCCACCGTTGCCGGCATCGTCGGGGGCAGCGGTCTCGGCGAGATCATCGCGGACCAGGCCACGTACGGCCTGGCGGGCGTATTTGCGGCAGCCCTCTGCGTGTCGGCGGTCGCCCTCCTCGCCACCTGGCTCCTCGGGTTTGCCGAACGCGCGGCCTACCGGAGGATGGCCCCGAGCGCATAGGGTCCCGGAGGACAGGGCAGGACAGTGAAGCGGAAGGAGGAGAGATGGTGCGTAAACACACGCGGCGCGCCGCCAAGGCTGCGTTCGCGGTCTCGTTCGGGGTCGCCCTTCTGATCGGAATTACCGCCTTTGGCGGCTCCGCGCACGGCGGCGTCGACGGGGCGCAGAAGACGCTCACCGCAAGCAAGCCGACGATCGTGCTCGGCACGAAGAACTTCACCGAGGAGTACATCCTGGGTCAGCTCTACGGCCAGGCTCTGCAGGCGAAGGGCTTCAATGTCCAGTACAAGGGGAGCTTCGGCTCGTCCGAGCTCGCGAACACCGCGATCAAGAGCGGCAAGATGAACTTCTACCCGGAGTACACGGGAATCATCGTGCTCGACCTCGCGGGTTCGAAGAAGTTCCCGCCGTCGGCCGCAGCCACCTACAAGGCCGCGCAGACCTACGAGCAGAAGCACGGGCTGACGCTGCTCAAGCAGACGCCGTTCGTCGACAGCGACACGTTCACGATGCTGTCGAAGACGGCGAACAGGCTCGGAGTGAAGAAGATCTCCGACCTGAAGAAGGTGAAGTCGTTCTCGTACGCCGCGTTCCCGGAGTGCAAGACGCGGATCACCTGCCTGCTCGGCCTGAAGAACGTCTACGGGCTCAAGCAGGTGAAGTTCAAGGCGCTCGGCTCGATCAGCGTCTACACGCTCATCGACAAGGGCCAGGTGACGGGCGGTGACGGGTTCACGACCGACCCGCAGCAGAGCAGCTCGAAGTACACCGAGCTGGTCGACGACAAGCACATCTTCGGCTTCCAGAACGTGGCGCCGGTGGTGTCGCAGAAGCTGATGAACGGCAAGACCGGCAAGGAGATCGCGCAGATCTCGAACAAGGTGTCGGCCTTGCTGACGATCTCGGCCATGCGCGCGATGGACAAGGCCGCCTACGTGCAGAAGGCGAAGCCGAGCGAGATCGCAAGCAAGTTCCTCAAGGCGAACGGGCTCAAGTAGTGAAGGTCGTCGTTCTCGGCGGAGGGTCGACCGGCGAGCATTTCGTCGGAGCCCTTCGCCGGTTCGACGACGAGGCGGAGATAACCCTCGTCGAGAGCCGCCTCGTCGGCGGTGAGTGCTCCTACTTCGCCTGCATGCCCACCAAGACGATGCTGCGGACGACCGAGCTCGGCGGCGCGCTCGACCGGGCGCCGGGCCTCCGCGGCGAGCGTCCCGAGCCGGACGGAGTCTGGTCGTGGCGCGACTGGATGACGAGCGACTGGGACGACGCGGGCCAGCTCCACTATCTCCAGGATTGGAACTGCCGGCTCGTGCGCGGCGAGGGAACGGTCTCGCGTCCGGGAGTCGTCGAGGTGGACGGACAGGAGCTGCCGTACGACCGGCTCGTTCTCGCCACCGGCTCGCGGCCGGCGATTCCGCCGATCGACGGGCTCGACACGGTCGAGTACTGGACGAACCGCGAGGCGACGCGCACCCACAAGGTGCCGCGGAGCCTCGTCGTGATGGGTGGCGGACCGGTCGGCTGCGAGCTCGCGCAGTTCTTCTCGCGCATGGGGTCGCAAGTGACGATCGTCGAGCGCGGGGACTACCTGCTCGGCCGCGTGCATCACGACGCGGGGGAGCTGCTCGCCGAGCTGTTCCGCGAAGAAGGCATCGACGTGCGGGTCGGGGTGGGGATCGAGCGTGTGGAGGCGGGCGTCAAGGTCCACCTGTCCGACGACTCGACGCTCGAAGCGGAGCGGCTGCTCGTCGCGACGGGCCGCCGGTCGAACGTCGAGCGGCTCGGCCTGGACGGGCTCGGAGTCGAGGTCTCGCAGCGTGGGATCGAGGTGGACGAGCGGCTGCGCGCGGCCGAGAACGTCTGGGCGATCGGCGACGTGACCGGGATCGCGCAGTTCACGCACGTCGGCAAGTACCAGGCGCGAGTTGCTGCCGCCGACATGGCCAAGCGCCGCGCGAAGGCCGACTACCGGGCGATTCCGGCAGGAACTTTCACCGATCCCGAGGTCGGGACCGTCGGACGGATGGATGGAGACGACCTCGTGAGCGTCCGGATTCCGCTCAGCGCCCTCCCGCGCCTCGTGACGTACGAGAAGCCGAAGCGCGAGGGCTTCGTCCGCGTCTTCGCCGATCCGCGGCAGCGCGTGCTCGTCGGCGCCTGCTGTGTCGGGCCGCAGGCGGCGGAGTGGCTCGGCCAGTTCACGCTGGCGATTCGCGCCGAGGTGCCCGTCGAGACGCTTCTCGACACCATTCAGCCGTACCCGAGCTTCTCCGAAGGCGTGTTCTACGCCGTGCAGGAGTTGCAGGGCGCGCTCTCGTAGAATCCCGGGACATGCCGGCCTCCCCCAAGCTGGGCTCCGTGATCACCGCGATGGTGACGCCGTTCAAGCCGGATGGCGCGGTCGACCTCGAGCGCTTCCGCGAGCTGGCGGCGTTTCTCGTCGACAACGGCTCCGACGGGCTCGTCGTGTGCGGTACGACCGGCGAGTCGCCGACGCTGACCGACGACGAGAAGCTCGAGCTTTTCCGGGCGGCAGTCGAAACGGTCGGCGAGCGCGCCGGCGTCATAGCCGGCGCCGGAACGTACGACACGCGCCATTCGATCCACCTCACGAGAGAGGCGACGAAGCTCGGCGTCGACGGGATCCTCGTCGTGACGCCGTACTACAGCAAGCCGCCGCAGCGCGCGATCGTGCGCCACTTCGAGGAGATCGCGGCCGCGACCGATCTGCCCGTCGTCGCCTACAACATCCCGGGACGCGTCGTGGTCAACATCGAGCCCGCGACGATCGCCCGGCTGGCGGAGATCGACAACGTCGTGGCCGTGAAGCAGGCGATCGGCGATCCCGATCAGGCGCGCTTCATTGTCGAGGAGACGCGGCTCGACCTCTACTGCGGCGACGATCCGAACACGTTCGAGTTCCTCGAGCTCGGCGGTGTCGGCGTGGTCTCGGTGACCGCGCATCTCTGGGGACCGCAGACCGCCGAGATGATCCGCCGCCATCGCGACGGCGACGTCGACGGCGCGCGTGCGCTGCACTCCGAGCAGGAGCCGGCGTACGATTTGCTGCGGATCCAGACGAATCCGATCCCGATCAAGGCGGCGCTGAACCTGACCGGCCACGAGGTCGGCGGCCACCGTTTGCCGATGGTCGAGGCCGACGAGGAGGAGCTCGCGCAGGTTCGTTCCTGCCTCGAGCGGTCCGGTCTCCTCGCCGCCGCGTCCGCTTAGGCCCTAAGCTCAGCCGCGATGGGGGCATGCCGCATCGTTCCGCTCGGCGGCCTCGGCGAGGTCGGGAAGAACATGACCGTCTACGAGGCGGACGGAACGATCGTCGTCGTCGACGCCGGGCTCGCGTTCCCGCGCGACGAGCACCTCGGCGTCGATCTCGTGCTGCCCGACTTCTCCTACCTGCGCGAGCGGGAGGAGATGGTGCGCGCGGTCGTACTGACGCACGGGCACGAGGATCACGTCGGCGCACTGCCGTATCTCATGCGCGAGGTGCGCGTGCCGCGCGTGATCGCGACTCGACTCACGCTCGCGCTCGTCAAGTCGAAGCTCGACGAGCACGGGCTGCTGCGCTCCGCGGAGCTGCAGGAGCTCGCGCCCGGCGATGAGCCTGTCGAGCTCGGCCCCTTCCGGCTCGAGTTCATCCGGATGGCGCACTCGATCCCCGACGCGGCCGCGATCGTCCTCGAGACGCCGGGCGGGCGCGTCGTCCACACAGGCGACTACAAGCTCGATCACACGCCGGTGGACGGGCAGCGAACCGATGTCGGCCGGCTCGCCGAGGTCGGCAGCAAGGGCGTCGACCTCCTGCTCGGCGATTCCACCAACGCGGAACGGCCCGGCATCACGCAGTCCGAGCGGGTGGTGGGGGAGGCGTTCCGCCAGATCTTCCCGAGCCGGGAGGGCAGGATCCTCGTCTCCTCCTTCGCGTCCAACGTGCATCGCATGCAGCAGGCGGCGGACGTCGCCCTCGACTGCGGCCGCAAGATCGCGTTCGTCGGCCGCTCGATGCGGAAGAACGGGAACATCGCGCGCAATCTCGGCTACATGGACGTGCCGGATGACGCGATCCTGCGGCCGCAGGAGCTCGCCGAGCTGCCGCGCGACCAGCAGCTGATCCTCTGCACCGGCAGCCAGGGCGAGCCGATGTCGGCGATGACGCGGATCGCGTACAACGACCATCCTGCGGTGCAGGTCGAGCGCGGCGACACGGTGATCATCTCCGCGAAGCCCATCCCGGGCAACGAGCTGCGCGTCCACGACGCGATCAACCGGCTCGCCAAGATCGGTGCGGAGGTGCTGCACGAGGACAACGCACCCGTGCACGTCTCCGGCCACGCCTGCGCCGAAGAGCTGCGCACGATCATCGGCCTTCTACGGCCGAAAGCTGTGATGCCGGTACACGGCGAGTTCCGGATGCTCGCGGCACACGCCCAGCTCGCGCGCGAGGGCGGCGTTCCCGATGACCGGATCATCCTGGCCGAGAACGGCAGCGTCATCGAGCTGCGCGACGGCGTGGCGCGCATCGTCGACGAGGTGCCGGCCGGCGTGACGTTCGTCGACGGGCTCGGGGTGGGGGACGTGCACGACGTGGCGCTGCGCGACCGGCGGAAGCTCGCCGAGGACGGCGTCCTCATCGTCGTCGCGACGCTTGCGGCCCAGGACGGCGGGGGCCTCACAGCTCCGCCCGAGCTGATCGCGCGGGGCTTCGGCGAGGGCGCAGAGCAGCTTCTCGACGAGCTGCGCGAGGAAGCCGCGCGCGTGCTCGAGGAGCTGGTCGCCGACGACGTGACCGAGATCAAACTGCTGCAGGAGCACCTCCACGACGCTCTCGGCGGTGTCGTCTACGACCGCACGCGCCGGCGGCCGATGGTGCTGCCGGTGATCGTCGAGGTCTAGTCGTCCTCGAGCGGCTCGCCGTCGAAGTAGTCGAGCCGCTCGATTCGCCCGATTAATCCGATCCCCCGCCAGAAAATCTTGTCGGGATAGGCTCGACCGCATGGCGGCGCCGCATCTGACCGTGGTCGGCTCGATCAACCTCGACCTCGTGGTGCGCTCCGAGCGGCTGCCGCGGCCCGGCGAGACCGTGAGCGGCGCCCGGTTCGCGCGCGTGTCCGGCGGCAAAGGTGCGAACCAGGCCGTCGCCGCCGCGCGGCTCGGGGCCAAGGTGCGGATGGTCGGCTGCGTCGGGCGCGACGCGCTCGCCGACGAGGCCCTCGCCGGGTTGCGAGAGGCGAACGTGGAGGAGTCGTGGCTCGCAAAGGACGCGCCGACCGGGATCGCGCTGATCACCGTGGATGCGACGGGGGAGACGACCATCGTCGTCGCTCCCGGCGCGAATGGGGAGCTGCGACCCGACGACCTCGAGCTGGGAGATGCCGACGCCGTGCTGTGCCAGCAGGAGATCCCGGCCGAGACGGTCGCGCGGGCGGCAGAGCTCGCGCCGCGGTTCTTCCTCAACGCCGCGCCGGCGCGCGACGGCGCGCCCGAGGCCGAGCTTACGATCGTGAATCAGCTCGAGCTCGAGGCGCTCGGTGAGCGAGCCGGCCTCGTGTGCCTCACGCTCGGGGCCGAGGGCGCGGTTCTTCTCGAGGACGGAGAGGAGGTCGCGTGCGCGGAGCCTCCTGCGGTCGAAGCGGTCGACGGCACGGCCGCCGGCGACGCTTTCACCGCCTGCCTTGTCGTCTCGTTGCTCGAAGGCCGTTCCCGCGGCGACGCCGTGCGCCGGGCGTGCGCCGCCGGCGCGCTCGCCGCGTCGCGCTTCGGCGCGCAGACTTCGTTACCGACCGCCGAGGAGGTGGACGCTCTTCTGTGAGCACCAAGATCGTCATCGACTGCGACCCCGGGCACGACGACGCGATTGCGATCCTGCTTGCGCTCGCCTCCCCGGAGGTGGAGCTGATCGGCGTCACGACCGTTGCGGGCAACCAGACGCTCGACAAGACGACCCGCAACGCGCTCGTCACGCTCGAGATCGCCGGCCGGAGCGACATCCCCGTCGCGGCCGGCGCGGCGGCGCCGCTGTGGCGCGAGCTGCGCACTGCGGCGCACGTCCACGGAGAGACCGGCCTCGACGGACCCGAGCTTCCGCAGCCGTCGGCCCTCCCGGTGGAAGCGCATGCGGCGGACTTCCTCGCCGAGCTCATCGTGCCCGGTGTCGTCCTCGTGCCGACGGCACCGCTGACCAACCTCGCGCTCATGCTCGAGCGTCACCCCGACGTGACCGACCGCCTCGCAAGCATCGTCTGGATGGGCGGCTCGATCGGGCAGGGAAACGTCACCCCCGCCGCGGAGTTCAACTCCTTCGTCGACCCGGAGGCCGCCGCGATCGTCTTCGCCAGCGGGATCCCGATCACGATGGTCGGTCTCGACGTGACGCACAGGGCGCTGTTCACGCGCGCCCACGCCGAGCGTCTGCGCGACGCCGGCCGCGCGGGCCGCTTCGTCGCCGAGCTGTCGGACTTCTTCCAGGCGTTCCACGAGCGCTCGTACGGGTTCGACGGCTCTCCGATCCACGACGCGATGGCGGTCGCGCACGTCATCGACCCGACGCTGCTGACGACGCGCCACACGAACGTCGCCGTCGAGACGCGCTCAGAGCTCTGCGACGGCCGGACCGTCGTCGACCTGCGCGGCGTCACTGGCCGCGAGCCGAACGCCGACGTCGGAGTCGACGTGGACGCCGAGCGGTTTCTCGAGCTACTCGTGTCCCGGATAGCCTCGCTGCCGTGAGCCTCGTCTTCGCGTGCATCGCGCCGCACGGCGACGTCGACCTCGCGCCGGAGCTGCGCGCCGGAATGGAGGAGCTCGGCCGCCGGTTCGACGCGGCGGCGCCCGCGGTCGCGGTGGTCGTTACGCCGCACTCCGTTCACGTCGAGGGCCACTTCGCGGTCGTCACGTCCGCAAGGGTGGGGGAGTGGGAGACGGACCCGGCGACGGCGGCCGCGCTGCTCGAGGCGAAGCTCCCGATTCTCGGCGTCTCGTATGGCGGCAACGACAGGACCACGGCCGAGTTTCCGCTCGACTGGGGAGCGGAGGTGCCGCTCGCCTTCATGCGCGCCCCGCGAGTTGTAGTCGTGGCACCCTCGCGTGACCGTCCGCTCGAGGAGCACCTCCTGCTGGGAGAAGCGATTGCCGCGCTACCGGGCCCCGTGGCGCTGATCGCGAGCGCCGACAACGGCCACGCTCACGATCCCGAAGGTCCGTACGGCTTCGACCCAGCGGCTGCTGAATACGACGCCCGGCTGCAGGAAATCCTGGCCTCCGAACGGCTCGACTTCCTACCGCTCGCCGAGTCCGTCGAGGCCGCGAAAGCCGACTCGTTGTGGCAACTCGTCGTCCTCCAGGGCGCGCTGGGAGAATCCGCACGAGCCGACGTCCTTGCCTACGCCGCACCGACGTACTACGGGATGGTCGTTGCGGAAGTGAGCGCGTAGAAGGAGCAGAGCGGGCGCAGGCGAACTCGGCTCCATGCCGCGCCGCAAGCGGAAGTCGAAGCTGCGTCCGAAGCTCCCGAGCCGCGTCCGCAAGACGCGGACCAAGCGCAGCACCCGCGCACGCGGCCAGCACCCCGAGCTCTGGGGTCTCGGATCGATCGCGCTCGGCCTCTTCCTCGGCGCCGTCCTCTATCTCGGCTGGAACGGCGGCTACGTCGGCGGCTGGCTCGGCGAAGGCCTCGACCGGCTGGTCGGCGACGCGAAGTACGTCGTGCCGGTCGTGCTCGTCGTGCTCGGCGCACTGCTCGTGACGCGCAGCAAGCTCGTCGACGTCCGGCCGTTCCGCACGGGTCTCGCCGTACTCGGCCTCGGGCTCATGATCAGTCTCGGCAAGGACCAGGGCGGCTACGTGGGCCAGCTCCTCGGCGGAGCTGTCGGAGTCGCTCTCGGCGCAACCGGCTCGGTGCTGCTCGGCGCGCTCCTCATGCTCGTCGGCGCGTTGCTGCTCACCGGCGCCTCGCTCGGGGCGATCCTGCGCCGTTCGGGACACGGCCTGCACCATGCGGCCCGCAAGGCACGCTCGCGACGCACGCGGCCGGAGCCCGAGGGTTGGCCCGAGCCGCAGCCCACGCGTACGTTGCCGCGGGTCGCGCCGCCCGTGGACGCAGTCTCCTCCTTCCCCGACGTCGTGGGTGAGGCTGCGCCGACGCCGTACGCAGGCGTGCAGCCGGCTCCACTCCAGACCGAGCCTCCGGCGCTGATCGCGGATCCGCCGACGCTCTTCGACGAGGTGACAGCGGAGAGTCAGGAGTACCGGCTGCCCGACGCGGGGGTCCTGCGAGTCTCCCCGGAGCAGAGCGACGACTCGGGAGAGACGGCCGCCCGCGTCGCCGAGCTTCTCGTGCAGACGCTCGCGCACTTCGGGGTCGAGGCGACGGTGATCGGCCAGATCTCAGGCCCGCGCGTCACGCGCTACGAGCTCCAGCTCGCGCCCGGCACCAAGGTCGCCAAGGTCGCCGCGTTGAAGGACGACCTCTCCTACGCGCTTGCCACGACCGAGATCCGGATCCTGGCGCCGATCCCCGGCAAGCAGGCCGTCGGCGTCGAGCTCCCGAATCTCTCCCCGAATCTCGTCACGCTCGGCGACATCTACGAGCCGCTGCCCGCGACGGCCAGCCCGGTTTCGGTCTGGCTCGGCAAGGACATCTCCGGCGCCGCCGTCTGGACCGACCTCGCCCGCATGCCGCACCTGCTCATCGCCGGCACCACCGGCTCCGGTAAGTCGGGCTGCCTCAACGCGCTGCTCACCTCGGTGCTGCTGCGCGCGACGCCCGACGACGTGCGCCTCATCCTCATCGATCCGAAACGAATCGAGCTCAGCCACTTCGAGGCGGTACCGCATCTGCTCACGCCCGTCGTCTCGAGCCCGAAGGAGGCGAGTGCCGTGCTCGCCAACTGCCTCGCCGAGATGGAGCGCCGCTACGAGCGCCTCGCGACGGTGCGCGCGCGCAACCTCAACGAGGCCAACCGCGCCTTCCGCCAGCGCGGCGAGCCGACGCTCCCGTACGTGCTCGTCGTGATCGACGAGCTCGCCGACCTGATGATGGTCGCGCCGCAGGCGGTCGAGGACGCGGTGATCCGGCTCGCGCAGAAGTCGCGTGCCGTCGGGATCCACCTCGTCCTCGCGACACAGCGCCCGTCCGTGGACGTGATCACCGGGATGATCAAGGCGAACGTCCCCTCGCGCATCGCCTTCGCCGTCTCGTCGCAGACCGACTCGCGCGTGATCCTCGACTCGGGCGGCGCGGAGTCGCTGCTCGGGCAAGGCGACATGCTCTTCAAGCCCCTCGGCACCTCGCGGCTGCAGCGCGTACAGGGCGCGTACGTCTCGGAGGAGGAGATCGCGCTCGTCGTCGAGCAGACGCGGCAGCGCGAGCAGGAGCTCGACGAGAGCTATCTCGAGCTGCCCGAGGTGTTTGCCGAGCCGGGCGACGACTCGGGTGCCGACGGCGAGTTCGACCCGGACGACGACCCGCTGCTCGACAAGGCGATCGAGATCGTCGTCCAGACACAGACTGCCTCCGTCTCTCTTCTGCAGCGGCGCCTGCGCGTCGGCTACACGCGTGCGGGCCGCCTCATCGACATGCTCGAGCGCCGCGGGATCGTCTCCGGCTACGAAGGATCGAAGCCGCGGCGCGTGCTGGTCGACGAGAGCCAGTACCACTCGTACGTCGCCGCCGAGTAGTTCCTCTAGGCCGCAGCCGCGCGCCGTTCTAATATCGCTGGTCGAGCGAAAACGATCGACCGGTCAGGGATGCACACAGCAGAAGAGGAGGGCACATCTTGAGATCGAGGACACGCACGGTCGTGGTCCTGTTTGCAGCGGCGGCGGCCATCGCGCTTGTCGCGGCCGGCTGCGGAGGCGGTAGCAGCGGAGGCTCGAGTAGCACGACGAACGCGGCGAGCAACTTCAAGGCGGCGCTGGTCAGCGACGTTGCCGGCTTCAACGACAACGGGTTCAACAAGAACCAGCTCCTGGGACTGAACAAGATGAAGAGCGTGCTCGGGATCCAGACGCTCCCGGTGGTCTCGCATTCGTCGAGCGACTACGTCCCGAACTACAACAAGGCCGTCCACGCGAGCTCGAACATCATCATTGCGGCCGGCTTCCTGCTCGGGGACACGGTGAAGAAGTACGCGAAGCAGTATCCGAAGATCGACTTCGCGATCACGGACGACCCGGTGAGCGCCATCGGCGGCTACAAGAACGAGATCGGCATCACCTACGCGACCCAGGAGGTCGGCTGTCTCGTCGGCGTCCTCGCCGCGAAGGAAGCGCAGAAGATGAACGGCGGCCAGCCCGGCGTGATCGGCGCCGTCGGCGGGATCAAGATCCCGCCGGTCGACTCCTACATCGCCGGCTACCAGTACTGCTCGAACAAGGCGGTGCCGGGCACGAAGACGGTCGTCAACTACTCGAACAGCTTCACCGACGAGAGCGCGTGCGCAGCGCAGGCGCAGAACCAGATCAGCGGCCAAAAGGCCCAGGTCGTCTTCCAGGACGCAGGCCTCTGCGGTGACGGAGCGCTCAAGGAAGCGTCCAAGCTCGGCAAGTGGGGCATCGGCGTCGACGTCGACGAGTACCACGTCGCCCCGAGGATCCTCACGAGCGCGACAAAGAAGACCGACGTCGGTGTCGAGACGGCGATTCGGCTTTCACAGTCCGGCAAGTGGCCGGGCGGCAAGGACATCAGCCTCGACCTGAAGAACCACGGCGTCGGCGTCGGCAAGATCAGCCCGACGGTGCCTCAGGCGTGGATCAACACGATGAACCAGTACAAGTCGGAGATCATCGCCGGCACACTCACTCCGCCGGCGACGGTCAGCAAGTAGAGATCACCCGTCAGTGCGGGAGGGCGCCTCGATTTCGCCCTCCCGCCGACGGGCGATAGCATCGACTCCGGTGAGCGACGAGCTCGTTCTCGAGATGCGGGGCATCCGCAAGGAGTTCCCGGGCGTCGTTGCCAACGACGACGTGTCGCTCGACGTCCGCCGCGGCGAGGTGCATGCGCTGCTCGGTGAGAACGGCGCCGGCAAGTCGACGCTGATGAACATCCTGTACGGCCTGTACAAGCCCGACGCGGGGGAGATCCGCGTCAAGGGCAAACCGGTCACCTTCGGCTCGGCGAGCGATGCGATCGATGAAGGGATCGGCATGGTGCACCAGCACTTCATGCTCATCCCGGTGATGACCGTCGCCGAGAACGTCGTGCTGGGGACCGAGCCGGTCAAGGACCGCGTCCTGCTCGACGAGACCGCCGCGGAGAAGAAGGTCGCCGACATGGCGAAGACGTTCAAGTTCGCCGTCGACCCCGGCGCACTCGTCCAGGACATCGGCGTCGGCCAGCAGCAACGCGTGGAGATCATGAAAGCGCTCTACCGAAACGCCGACATCCTGATCCTCGACGAGCCGACCGCCGTGCTCACGCCCCAGGAGGCGCTCGACCTGTTCGAGATCCTGCGGACGCTGCGGCGCGAGGGCGTCTCGATCGTCTTCATCACCCACAAGCTCGGCGAGGTGCTCGAGATCGCCGACCGCATCACCGTCCTCCGTCGCGGCAAGACGATCGAGACTGTGCCGCGCGAGGGGGCGACCGAGCAGTTGCTCGCCCGGGCCATGGTCGGACGCGACGTCCTCCTGCGCGTCGAGAAGCCGCCTGCGCAGGTCGGCGACGTGCTGCTGGAGGTCGAGGACCTCCACGTCAGGGACGACCGCGACATCGAGAAGGTGCGCGGCGTGTCGTTCGAGGTCCGCGCCGGCGAGATCGTCGGCATCGCCGGAGTGGACGGCAACGGCCAGACCGAGCTGATCGAGGCTCTCACCGGCCTGCGTCGCGCGGACAGCGGCGTCATCCGCGTCGGCGGCCGCGAGCTCCACCACGCGTCGGCGCGGGAGGTTCTCGACGCCGGCCTGGGTCACATTCCCGAGGACCGTCAGCGCCGCGGCCTCGTGCTCGAGTTCTCGCTCGCCGAGAACATCGCGCTGCACGACTACGACAAGGCGCCCGACTCGAAGTGGGGCTGGCTCTTCCCCAAGAGGCTCGTCGAGCGCGCAAAGACGCTGATCAAGGAGTTCGACGTACGAGGGGGCGGCCCGTTCACGCCGGCCGGAGCGCTGTCAGGTGGGAACCAGCAGAAGGTCGTGGCCGCGCGCGAGATCTCCCGCGACCCGAAGGCGCTGATCGCGGCACAGCCCACGCGCGGCCTCGACGTCGGCGCGATCGAGTACCTGCATCGGCGGCTCGTGACCGAACGCGACGAAGGTCGCGCGATCCTGCTCGTGTCGCTCGAGCTCGACGAGATCTTCTCGCTCTCCGACCGCATCCTCGTCCTCTACGAAGGCGAGATCGTCGGGACCCACGAAGGCGCAGTGTCGGAGGAGCAGATCGGCTTCGAGATGGTCGGCGTGAAACCGGAGGTCCCCGCCGCGTGACCGAGCCGAACCAGGATCTGATCCAGCCGCCCGAGACGGGGGGAACCTTCGCGGCTCGGCTCTCGCTCAGCCAGCGCGCCGGCGGTGTCGCGGTGCCGGTCGCGACGGTCCTCCTCGCCTTCCTCCTCGGCGGCCTCGTCGTGCTCGCGACCGGCCACAACCCGCTCCTCGCCTACCGCGACATCTTCAACGGGGCCGGACTGAACTGGATCTTTCATCCGACGACGAGCACGCAGGGCACCGCCGCGTACAACCTCTCCCAGACGCTCCTCCAGTCGACGACGCTCATCCTCACGGGGCTCGCCGTCGCGTTCGCCTTCCGTTGCGGGATGTTCAACATCGGAGGCCAGGGCCAGTACTTCGTCGGCCTGATCGTCGCGAACTGGCTCGGCGTCAGCTTCGCCGGCATGAGCACGCTCCCGCACGTCCTGATCGCGATCATCGGCGCGACGCTTGCCGGCGCGGCGTGGGCGGGCATCGCCGGCGTACTCAAGGCAACGACCGGGGCGCACGAGGTGATCTCGACGATCATGCTCAACTACATCGCCCTCTATACGGCGACGTGGCTCTTCGGCGACGGCGGCCCGCTGCAGAACTCGACCCAGCCGACGGTGCCGGTCTCCAACGACATCGCGCACACCGCCCAACTGCCGGTCATCTGGGGGACGGTCGGCTTCCAGGGCCTCGACATCGGCTTCCTCATCGCCATCGCGGCGCTCGTCGTCTTCTGGGCGTTGATCAACCGCACGACGCTCGGCTACGAGGTTCGGGCAGTCGGCTTCAACCCGGAGGCTGCTGCCTATGGCGGCATCAACGTGAAGAAGAACCTGATCCGGGCGATGGCGATCTCGGGCGCGTTCGCGGGTCTCGCGGGCGCCGTCGACATGCTCGGCTACCTCTACCACTACGGCTCGCTCGACGTTGCGGTCAGTCAGGTCGGCTTCATCGGCATCGCCGTGGCGCTGCTCGGTCGCAACACGGCCGTAGGAGTGTTCATCGGCGCGTTGATCTTCGGCGGCCTCATCTACGGGACGACACAGGGTCTCAGCTCGAACGTGATCCAGCCCGAGTTGGCGACGAACCTCACGTACATCATCCAGGGTCTCGTCGTGCTCTTCATCGGAGCCGACATCCTCATCCTCTACGTCTGGAACTCGCGCAAGCGGCTGCGCCCCCGGCGGCCGGCTCAAACGCCTGCTGCGAAGGCGGCGGCATGACGGCCTGGGGCCAGCGCCTCGACAACCCCGTCAGCGAACGACTCCGGGATCCCGCGTCGACCGGCTACGTGGCGATCGCACTCGGCGCGTTCGCGGCCTTCCTCGCGATTCCGCCGATCGAGGCGCGCTCGCCGACCTGGCCGATCGCCATCGGGATCGTCGCCATCGCGCTGGGGATCTGGACGGCAACCCGCGGCCGGCGACGGCTCGGCTACGGCGCTGCCGTCGCAGGACTCCTCGGCATCGGTCTCGGAATCCTGGCCACGAAGTCCGGGACGGGGAACCTCGAGACCGTCTTCGACACGACGCTGGTCGCCCAGACGTTCGGCTTCGCGACGCCGCTCGTGTTCGGCGCGATCGCCGGCATGTTCTCCGAGCGCAGCGGCGTGGTGAACATCGGGTTGGAGGGGATGATGCTGATGGGCGCCTTCTGGGGCGTCTACGGCGCGGACAAGGGCGGCAACTGGGTCGTCGGGCTCCTCGTCGGGATGGTCTCGGGCGGCCTGCTCGCGCTCGTCTACGCGTACTTCGCGATCCATCTCCGTGCCGACCAGATCGTCGGCGGCACGGCGGTCAACTTCCTCGCGTACGGCATCACCGGCTACTTCTTCCAGCAGATCTTCAACGGCCAGGTCACGGGACAGGTCTCCACCGTGCCGAATCTCCACATCCCTGGGCTCGGGCACTTCCTCGAAGGCTCGATCGGAGACCTGAGCTGGCTCACCTGGGCGAGCTTCGCGCTCGTGATCGTCGCGTACATCGTGCTCTTCAAGACGCCGATCGGGCTGCGCATCCGCGCCTGCGGCGAGCACCCGCGCGCCGCAAACACCGTCGGCATCAACGTCTACGCGATCCGCTACGCCTGCGTCGTCCTCTCGGGCCTCCTCGTGGCGATCGGCGGCGTCTACCTCTCGCTCGGCCCGCAGGGCAACGGGACGTTTATCAACAACATGACCAACGGCCGAGGCTTCATCGCCCTCGCTGCGATGATCTTCGGCAACTGGCGCCCGGCAGGTGCGTTCGCGGCCGCCTTGCTGTTCGGCTTCTCGAGCGCTCTCGCGCTCAAGCTCCAGGTCTACTCGAACCAGGCGTCGACGCTATTCGCAATCCTGCCGTACGTGTTGACGCTCATCGCGGTGGCCGGAGTGATCGGCCGCACCGTGGCGCCCGCCGCCGACGGCAAGCCCTACGCGAAGCAGTAGCTCGCGAGTTCGCGAGGCCGGTGTTCACGAATGATCCCTGGGCAATCGCGAGCAGGGGTTTACTTGACGGCAACGACGTCGACGGTCCGAATGTCCGGAGGTGCCGCCAGGAGATCGTCCGCCACCTGGCCCAGCGCCGCCGGAATCTCGCCACTTAGATGTGCCTGCCGGGCCTCCTGGCTCTCGAACGTGTCGAAGATGCCGTAGGTGGTATCGCTCACCTTGAACGCGTACCAGGTGACTGTTCCATCTTCTGCGGCCGCGAGGTCGCGCCCGGCTTGAAGAAAAGCGTCGAGATCGCCGCCCCTGCCGGCTTTCGCTTCCAGCAACGCGAGAACTCCGAACTTCACAGCCATGACGTCCCCTTTCGGAATTGGGTGAGCACCGAAGCTAACAAGGCAGGGCCCCACCCGGCGTCAAGCCAGTCGGATGGGCCGGCGTCCTCTCACGTGAGCTTGTGCGCTGCAGCCGCCTCGGGAGCTAGGTGATGGAGACCATGCGCTCGATCGCAAGCCTTGCGCTGTCCGCGAGCTCCGGCTCGACGGTGATCCGGTGCACGCCGTCGCGGAGTGAGTCGCGCACCTTCTCGAGCGTCGTCACCTTCATGTAGCGGCACTCGGCGTCCTCGCGCACGGCTTCGAAGCGCTTGCCCGGCGCTTCCTGCTTGAGCCGGTGGATGATTCCGGTCTCGGTCGCGACGAGGAAGCGCTGCTTCGGAGAGCGCTTCGCGTAGTCGATCATCTTCTCGGTCGAGAGGATCTGCGTCCGCTCGTTGCCGAACGCCATCGCCTGGCTCGCGCAACCGCATTCCGGGTGGACGAGCAGCTCGGCGTCGGGAGCCTCGTTCTGCCAGCGCTCGATGTCGGCGGGTCGAATCCCGGCATGGACGTGGCACTCGCCGAGCCAGATCGTCAGCTTGCGGCCGGTCACCTTCTCGAGCCAGAGGCCGAGGTACATGTCCGGCAGGAAGAGAATCTCCTGTTCCGGCGGGATCGCCTCGATCACCGACTTCGCGTTTCCCGACGTGCAGCAGTAGTCGCTCTCGGCCTTCACCTCTGCCGTCGTGTTCACGTACGAGACGACGACCGCGCCGGGATGCTGCGCCTTCCACTCGCGCAGCTGCTCGGCGTCGATCGACGCGGCGAGCGAGCAGCCGGCGCCGAGGTCGGGCAGGAGCACCGTCTTCTCCGGACTGAGGATCACCGCCGTCTCGGCCATGAAGTGGACGCCGCAGAAGACGATCGTCTGCGCGTCGGTCACGGCCGCCTGGCGCGAGAGACCGAGCGAGTCACCGACGTAGTCTGCGACGTCCTGCACCTCGGGGCGCTGATAGTTGTGGGCGAGGATCACGGCATCCTTCGCCGCGGCGAGGGCACGGACTTCCTCGTGGAGCGCGGTGGTAGATGGAGCGGAAGCGGTCATCGGACCTCCAGTGAGACGTGAAGCGAGCGGGCGGAGTGGGTGAGAGCACCGACCGAGACGAAGTCGACGCCCGTCTCCGCGTAGGCGCGAACGGTGCCGAGGGAGACGCCGCCCGACGCCTCGAGCTCGGCGCGGCCGGCGACGAGCTCAACGGCCTCGCGTACCTCCTCGGGGCTCATGTTGTCGAGCAGGATTCGCGGTGCGCCGCCGTCGAGGGCTTCCCGCACCTGGGCGAGCGTCTCGGTCTCGACCTCGACGGGCAGACCGTCCACCCGGCCCTCGAGAGCCGCCAGTGCTGCGGTGACTCCGCCGGCGACGCGCAGATGGTTCTCCTTCACGAGCACCCCGTCGTAGAGGCCGCCGCGATGGTTGCGGCCGCCGCCGCAACGGACGGCGTACTTCTCGAGCGCGCGCAGGCCGGGTGTCGTCTTGCGCGTGTCGAGGACCGACGTGGGCGTTCCCTCGGTCAGCTCCACGAAGCGGCGGGTGAGCGAGGCGATGCCGCACAGGCGGGCGACGAGATTCAGCGCGACCCGCTCGCCGCTGAGGATGGCGCGCGCAGGACCCTCGACGACCGCGAGGACCGCAGGGACGTCGGAAACCGCCGCGCCTTCTTCGAGCTTCGCCTCGATCTCCACTGTTGGGTCGAGCGCGCGGAAGACGGCCGCGGCGACCGGCACGCCGCAGACCACGCCGGGCTCTTCGAGCAAGAGCTCCGCGTGGCAGCGAGCGTCCTCCGGGACGAGGGCGAGCGTGGTCGCGTCGCCGGAGCCGAGGTCCTCGGCCAGGGCCGCGGTCACGACGCGCTCGATGTCCTGCTGGGTCAGCTCCATGACTCGAGCACCGGAGCTTGGCCGGGATGGACGACGAGATGCCCGGCGAGAGACTCACTCTCGACGGGGAAGTCTTCGCGGAAGTGGACGCCGCGGCTCTCTTCGCGCGCGAGGCCGGAGGCGGCGATCTGGCGGACGAGCGGATGCGGCGAGTGCAGCAGGCGTGTGAGCCCCTCGCTGCCACGGATCAGCCCTGCGTCGCGCCAGAGCTCGGCGCCCGGGTCGGGGGAGTCCGCAAGCGGTGTCGCGTCTGCGTCGAAGCGCGGACCGTCGAGCGCCGTGAGGCCGGCTCGGCGTCCGAAGACGAGGCACTCGAGCAGCGAGTTCGAAGCGAGCCGGTTCGCGCCGTGGACGCCGCTGCAGGCGCACTCGCCGGCGGCGTACAGCCCGGGCACGGACGTGCGCGCGTCGAGGTCGGCGACGATGCCGCCGATCGCGTAGTGCGCGGCGGGGGAGACAGGGACCGGCTCGTCTGCCGGGTCGTAACCCGCCTCCGCGAGTGTCGCCATCAAGGTCGGGTAGAGGTTGCGCTCGACCGGACGCAGGTCGAGCCGCGCTCCGGCGTGAGCAGCGACCGCCCGCGCGACCACGTCCCGCGGCGCGAGCTCGTCGACGAAACGCTCGCCTCCGTCGTCGAGCAGCGTGGCGCCGGCGCCGCGCAGCGCCTCGGACAGCAGGAAGCCGTCATGGCCGTTGTCGTCGCGCAGCGCGGTGGGGTGGAACTGGACGAACTCGAGATCGGCGAGCGAGGCACCTGCAGCCTGCCCGAGCAGGAGCCCTTCACCGACCGCGCCGTGCGGGTTCGTCGTCCGCGCCCAGAGGGCCGCGTAGCCGCCGGTGGCGAGAATGACGGCGGAGCCGCGAAGCGTGCCGAGCGACGTGATCCGCTCCCCCTCGGCGAGGCGGACCCGTGGGTGTTCGCGAACGCGTGCGGTCAGGACGTCCGCTATGTGGCGTCCGGTGTCGGCACCGCCGGCGTGCACGACACGCGCACGGGAGTGCCCTCCTTCGCGGCCGAGCCCGTGGTCGAAGCTGACGCCGAGCCGGCGCAGCTCCGCGATCCGGGCGGGAGCCTCGGAGGTGAGGAGCTCGACCGCGCCGATCCGGCAAAGCCCACGGCCGGCGGCGAGCGTGTCGGCCATATGGAGGGCGGGATCGTCATCGCGGCCGACGGCGGCGGCCACGCCTCCCTGAGCGGCATAGCTGTTCGAGCTTGTGTGCGAGGCCTTCGCGAGCACGCGAACCGAGGCCCCGGCGTCGGCTGCAGCGAGCGCGGCAGAAAGCCCGGCGACCCCGGCTCCGACCACGAGAACATCGTGCGTCTGGCGTTTTTGCCTCACAAGCGATAACCTCAGAGGCAGAGTTTACATGGTTGACGACTCCCAGGCGAAAACTTCTGCGCATGCCGTGCTCGCGGCCGTTCTCCAGGTTCGCGACCGGAGGCTGCAGGCGCTGCTCTGGGAACGCGCCCGCGAGCCGTTCGCCGGCTGCTGGGCGCTCCCGGGCGGTGCGTTGGCGGCCGACGAGACGTTGGAGGAGTCGATGCTGCGACATCTCGCGGAGAAGGTCGACGTGCGAGAGGTCGCGCATCTCGAGCAGCTCGAGACGCGGAGCGATCCGGAGCGGAATCCCGTCAAGCGCGAGCTGGCGACGACCTTTCTCGGACTCGTCCCGAGCGGGCTGGACCCGCACGTCCCGGAAGACACGCGCTGGCATCCGCTCGACGCGCTGCCGGAGCTCGCGTACGACCACGAGGCGATCTTGCTCAGAGCGCGCGAGCGGCTGCGCGGAAAGCTCTCGTACACGAACCTCGGCTTCGCCCTCGCGCCGCCGTGCTTCACGCTGGCCGAGCTGCGCGATCTCTACGCCGCCGCGCTCGGACATCCGGTGGGCGCGACGAATCTTCAGCGTGTCCTGCTTCGGCGCCGGGTGCTCGAGGACACGGGAGAGCAGCGCCACTACGGCGCCGGCGGCGGCAGGCCGGCCACGATCTACCGCTTCCGCAGCCCGCGACTCGAGGTCACCGACCAGTTCGCCGTCCTGCGTCCGCCTACAATGGCCGGCTAGATGGCTGTCCGCACCCAGACGCTCATTCAATCCAGACGGCCCAACTACCGCGCGTTTCTCGCCTTCGTCTTCGGCGTCGTCGCGGTGGCCGCCATTCCGGTGGGCATCGAGCTGACGCGGAAGGTCCCCGGCGCGGCGCTTCTCGACGCGGTCTGGGCGATTCCGTTCGCGGCGGCCGCGGCAGTCGTCTCCCTGCTCTTTGCCCGTGGCGCGCGCGGTGCCATCGCGCGAACGCTCGGGCATGTCGGCGGTGCAGGCTGGATCCGGCTCGGTCGCTTCCTTGCCGTGGCGGGGATCTGCGTCACGCTCTCCGCCTCGATCGCCGTCGGTCTCTACGAGCTCCTCTTGCGCCTCGAGCATTAGACAGGAAGACTCCCGACGTGTTCGAGATCGGTATCAGCCTGCGTGAAGCCCGCGAACGGCAGGGACTGGGCTACCCGGAGATCGAGCTTGCGACGAAGATCCGCGCGAAGTACATCCGTGCGCTAGAGGAGGAGGACTTCACCACGCTTCCGGGCGACGCGTACATCCGCGGCTTCCTCCGTTCGTATGCCGATTATCTCGGGCTCGACGGAGACGTCTACGTCGACGAGTACGCGTCGCGCTTCATCACGAGCTGGCGCGACGAGCTGCCTCCGCGGCCGGAACGGCCACGGATCCGAACGCGCAGCCGTCCCGTCGACCGGCGCGTCGTCCTCCTCGCCATCGCCGCCGTCGTCGTCGTGGGGCTGCTCATCTTCGCGGCCTTCAGCCTTCCGGGCTCGTCGCCCCA
This sequence comes from Gaiellaceae bacterium, assembly GCA_036496985.1. Taxonomy (GTDB): domain Bacteria; phylum Actinomycetota; class Thermoleophilia; order Gaiellales; family Gaiellaceae; genus Palsa-739. Next base: position 25,536 of record DASXKE010000192.1, read on the forward strand.
CGCGCCCGGGCTCGGGGCGAAGAACAAGAACAAGCATTCGTCGCAGTCGACGCATCAGCTGGTCCTGACCGGCGTGAAGCGGGGAACGTTCGTCGAGGTTCGCCGCGGCAAGGCGTCCGCCACGGTTGACCTGCAGGGAACCGTGGGCAGGGGAGAGACCGACCGGCTCGCCGGCGACCGCTTCTATCTCCTCGTGCGCACTCCCGCCGGCGTGCACATCACCCTCGACGGCAAGGCCGTCGCGCTCCCGAACGTGCACAACTACCGCGTCCTCGTCACTCCGCAACGGACGACGCACCTCAAAGGGTGACCGGCGGGCGCCCGCGCGCGGTCGTCGTCGTCACCGGCAGCGAGCTCGTCCGCGGCGAGCGCACCGACCGGAACGGACCGTTCCTCGCCGCCGAAGCACTGACTCACGGGCTCGAGCCTGCCCGGATCACGATCGTCGGCGACGCGCCCGCCGAGCTCGAGACGGTGCTGCGCGATGCCTTGGAAGCGGACGCGTGCTTCGTCTCCGGCGGCCTTGGCCCGACTCACGACGACCGAACCGTGGAGCTCGTCGCGCGCGCTGCGGGGCTCGAGCTCGTCGTCGACGAAGCGCTCGAGCGGGAGATCGGATCGATCTCGCGAACCGTGTCGGAGCGTCTCCGGAGGCCGTATGCGGACTTCGCGCCGGGGGTCACCAAGCAGGCGACTCGTCCGGTGTCGGCGACGTCGCTCGGCCTCGCGGGAACGGCGCCCGGGCTTGTCCTGAAGGCTCCCACCGGCTGCGTCGTCGTCATCCTCCCGGGGCCGCCGGGTGAGCTCCGGAGGCTCTGGCCAAGCGCCCTCGAGAGCGAACCGATGCGCGAACTGCTTGCGCGGACGCGGCCGCCGGGACGGCGCGTGCTGCGGCTGTTCGGTGTCAGCGAATCCGCGGTCGCGCGGGCGCTCGAAGAATCCGGCGGCGACGGTGACGGCGTCGAGGCGACGATCTGCGCGCGGGAGTTCGAGATCCATATCGACCTCGTCGTCGAGCCCGGGGCCGAAGAGCGCGCCGACGTCCTCGAGACTGCGCTCGCGCAGCGGCTCGAGCGCTGGCTCTTCGCACGCGACGAGCGGCGAGTCGAGGAGCTCGTCCTCTCGCTCGCGGGCGCACAGGGGCTTCGAGTCGCGACCGCCGAATCGTGTACCGGAGGCATGGTCGCCGCGCGGCTCACCGACGTCCCCGGCTCGAGCGCGAGCTTCGTCGGCGGCGTGGTCTCGTACGCGGACGAGGTGAAGCGGTCGGCGCTCGACGTGCCTGCGGAGCTGCTCTCGGCGCACGGTGCCGTGTCGGCCGAGGTCGCGGCCGCGATGGCCGATGGAGCACGTCGACGACTCGGAGCGGACGTCGCCGTGGCGGTGACCGGCGTGGCGGGGCCGGGCGGAGGCACCTCCGAGAAACCCGTCGGACGCGTCTACCTCCACGTGGCCGGTCCGGACGGTTCCCTTGCGCGCACGCTGGACCTCCCCGGCGAACGGGCGCAGATTCGGGTCCGTGCGACGGTCACCGCGCTGCACATGCTGCGTGCACTTCTGATGGGAAGTCGCGAAGAAGCCGCGTGAACTCCATGGCTAGCGTGAGCGGCGATGAACGGCTGCGGCTCTTTCTCGCCCTTCGCCTGCCCGATAAGGTTCTCGACGACGTCGGGAGCTGGCAGCAGAAGAACCTCCCCGGCGTCAGAGTCGTTCCCCGCGAGCACCTGCACGTCACGCTTGCGTTTCTCGGTCATCGGCCGGTGGGTGAGCTCGAATCGATCGTCGGCGCCCTCCGCGAGGCGGCGGCCGGAGCGGGGCAGATCCGGTTCGAGCCCGTTCGCTATCGCGAGACCCGGAGTGTCGGGATGCTCGTTCTCGCCGACGAAGGAGCCTGCGCGGCCCGGCTCGCGGCCGACGTCCACGAGCGGCTGGAACGGCTCGACGTGTACCGGAGCGAGGGTCGCGGTTGGCTGCCGCACCTCACGGTTGCGCGCTTCCGGCAGCGGCCGCGGCTGCATCCGGACCCGCCGCAGACGGGAACGTTTGTTCCGTCCGACGCGGCTGCTTACCTATCACGGCTGCACCCCGACGGGGCGCGGTACGAAGTCTTGGAATCTGTCGCTCTAGGAGGCTGAGAAGTGGACAAGCACGAAGCACTCGACGTGGCGCTCGGCCAGATCGAGCGGCAGTTCGGCAAGGGGTCGGTCATGAAGAT
>DASXKE010000193.1:0-8556 GCA_036496985.1 Gaiellaceae bacterium
GGAATTGAGGCCCTGGCTGCTGACCTTCGGCGCGCTGCTCGCCCGCGACATCCGCGTGCTGCGCCGCAACTTCGGCCAGTTCCTGATCCGGACGATCATGCAGCCGCTCCTGTTCGTCTTCGTCTTCGCCTACGTCTTCCCAAAGATCGGGCAAGGCTTCCACGGGCTGCCGAACGGCGTCTCGTTCGCGACCGTCCTCGTGCCCGGCCTGATCGCCGTCGCCATCAACTTCCAGGGGATCCAGGCCGTCGCGCTGCCGCTCGTGCAGGAGTTCAGCGTCAGCAAGGAGATCGAGGATCGCGTGCTCGCGCCGGTTCCCGTCTGGGTGGTCGGCTTCGAGAAGATCTTCGCCGGCGCGATCCAGTCGCTGATGGCGGCCGGGGTCGTCTTTCCGATCGTCTACCTCGTACACGCGGAGGGCGAGGCGCCGGTCGTGCACGTCACGGATCCGGTCCTGTTCGCCGTCGTGCTCGTCTTCGCCTCGTTCCTCGCGGCCGCGATGGGTCTCTTCATCGGCACGGTGCTCGACCCGCGCAGGGTGACGCTCCTGTTTGCGGTGGTCGTCCTACCGCTCACATTCCTCGGGTGCATCTACTACCCATGGGCGACGCTGACCCCGATCCTGTGGCTGAAGCTGCTCGTCCTCCTCAATCCGATGGTCTACATGAGCGAGGGACTGCGCACGTCGTTGACGCCCGATCTGCCGCACATGCCGGTCTGGGCGTTCATGTCTGCGCTCATCGGGGGATCGATCGGGATCGGAATCTTTTCCCTGCAGACGTTCCGGAGGCGCGTCGTCACGTAGCGTTTGACTCGTGACCTATGACGTCGCCATCGTTGGTGCCGGGCCTGCGGGCTCGGTCGCCGCATACCGGCTTGCGGATGCGGGTGCCAGCGTCCTGCTGCTCGACAAGGCGAGCTTTCCGCGGGACAAGCCCCGCGGCGGCGGTGTGACGGGTCGCGCGGCGCGGCTGCTGCCGTACTCGATCGAGCCGGTCGTGGAGGACGTCGTCCACCGGCTGGACTGCGGCCTTCGCTACGGCCAGCACATCACCCGCCGGGCCCGGGCGCCGCTCGCGTACATGACGCAGCGGCGGCGGCTCGACCACTTTCTCCTCCAGAAGGCGGCAGAGGCCGGCGCCGAAGTGCGCGAGCGCGAGACGGCCGACGTGCGGGAGCTCGACGCACGGATCGTGATCGGCGCCGACGGATGCAACGGCTCGTCGGCAAAGCAGCTCGGTCTCGCCGATCGCGTCGCGCACGGCGTGGCGCTCGAGGCGAACTACCCCTACGACAGGCGTTTCACCGGCGCGATGGTGCTCGAGATCGCCGTCATCCGTGGCGGCTACGGCTGGGTCTTCCCCAAGGGCGACCACATCAACGTTGGGGTCGGCGGGAACGGGAAGGAGGGGCCGAAGCTGCGCACCGAGCTGCAGCGGATGTGCGAGGCGTATGGAATCGACCCGGACACGGCCGAGGAGACGCGTGGCTACCGGCTGCCGATGCGGCTGTCGGGCACGCGGCTCGCCTGCGGGCGCACGGCCGTGATCGGCGACGCAGCCGGGCTCGTCGACCCGTTGTCCGGCGACGGGATGTACGAGGCGTTCTATTCCGCGAAGCTCGTTGCGAGCGCGGCGCTCGACGTGCTCTCGGGCCGCGCGGACGACCTCCTGCCGTATCAGGCTGCGGTGGAGCGCCGGATCGCACCGCTCACGCGCGCCGGTTGGGGAGCGAAGCGCGCCTTCGAGCGCTTTCCGCGCGCGACGTACGCGGTGGCGCGCCTGCCGATCACTTTCCGTGCGCTAGAGAAGCTCCTGCAGGGAGACCTGCCCGAGCCCGGCGCGGCCCGGGGCGGCGAGCTCGCCGCGATCCGGGCGATCTATGTCCTGTCGCGCGCCGCCGGTGAGGAGAGCTTTACTGCTGGTTCCCGATCAGCTGCATGAGCTTGAACATCGGCAGGTACATCGAGATGATGATGATGCCGACCATGAAGCCGACGCCGATCATCATGAGCGGCTCAATGATCGAAGTCAGTGACGCGATCGCAGCGTCGACCTCGTCCTCGTAGAAGTCGGCGATCTTGCTCAGCATCTGCTCGAGCTCTCCCGTCTCCTCGCCGATCCGCACCATCTGACTGACCATCGGCGGGAAGATCGGGTCGGCGGTGAGCGGATCCGCGATCGGGACGCCCTCCTGGACCTTGATTCGCGCCTCGGTCAACGCCCGCTCGACGACCCAGTTGCCGGCGGTCGAGCCCGCAATGTCGAGCGCCTTGATGATGTCGACGCCGGCGGCGACGAGCGTGGCAAGCGTCCGCAGGAGTCGCGCCATCGTCACCTTCAGCACGACCTCGCCGATCTTGAGCGGAACCTTCAGCTTGAACTGGTCCCACTTCTGCCGGCCCGATTCCGTCTTCTTGTAGCGCAGCGCGCCCCAGATGAGGAGCCCGATCAGCGGGAAGAGGATGAACCAGTCAGCGCGCATGACGTTTGAGGCCTTGAGCACGACCCGCGTCAGCAGCGGCAGCTGGCCGTGCAGCGAGGTGAAGATCCTCGCGAAGATCGGCACGATGAACATGAGCATCGCGGCGAGCACGAGGGTGGCGAACGTGAAGACGACGGTCGGATAGACCATCGCGCCCTTCACGCGGCGCTTCAGCTTCGTCTCCTTCTCGATCTGCTCTGCCACGCGATCGAGGACCTGGTCGAGCATTCCCGAGGCCTCGCCGGCCTGCACCATCGAGACGTAGAGCTCGTTGAACACCTTCGGGTGCCGCGCCATCGCCTGCGAGAGGAGAAGGCCGCCTTCGACGTCCGCGCGGAGCTCGCGGATGATCTCGGCGAGATATGTGTCGTCGGTCTGTTCCTCGAGAATCACGAGCGACGCGACGATGTTCAGGCCCGCCTCGATCATCGTCGCGAACTGCCGCGAGAAGATCTGCATCGAACGGGGCTTGATCTTCTTGAACGTCGTGCGCATCCCGTCCTCGCCGGACGCGGGAAGCTCACGCAGCGAGTGGGCGAGCAGGCCGCGGATGCGGAGTTGCTCGCGCGCCGTTTCGAGATCGGGGGCGTGGACCTCGCCGACCGTCTCGAGACCGTCGATGCTGATCGCGCTGTAAGCGAAGCCGGCCATCTCGCGTTACGAGACCAGGCGGATCTGGTAGCGGATGCCGTCGGCGGTGTCGACGAGCGTCAGCAACCGGCCGACGCGGAGCGAAACGGTCTTCGCGCCGCTCGAGTATGAGCCGGTGGCGATCCCGATCTTGGCGACGCCGTTCGTGACCGAGACGAGGCGGAAGAGGGGGTTCGCACTCGGGAAGCTCGCGCCCACCCGCACGACCTGCACCCGACCGTTGAACGCGATCCTCGCCGCACCGGTCACGGCGAGCGTGCGCGTCGGCCGGTGGCGGGTCACAGCTGCGGTCGTCCCGGTGGCGGCGGTCGCGCCGCTCGTGCTGCTGGTCGTGCTGCTGCCGGTCTGAGTCGGGTTGCCCTGCGCATCCTGACCCGAGGCGCTGGGCTGTCCTGCCGTCGCGTCGATCTGTTGGGCGAACGGATCCCGGCCGCTGAACTGGCTGAACGAGTAGAGCTGCGCCTTGCCGACGTTCGGGTTCCGATCCGAGTTGGTGAGCTTCGTGCTCGTGGCCGTCGGCGTGACTGCAGCGGCGGCGGTTCCCGGAGGCGTCGTCGCCGGAGTGGCCGTGCTGGTCGCGGCTGTTGGCGCGGAGGGCGCCGTGGTGGGGGTGGTCGCCGCCGGCGCGACTGCGGGAGCCGCGGCGGCGCTACTCCCACCGCTGTGCAGGACGTGCGGCAGCACCTCATAGGCGAGCACCGCGACGAACACGACCGAGAGTCCGATGGCGACCTTCTTCATCCTCTTGTCCTTGGCCACCCGGATGTCTTCCATTCTCTTCTTGCGGCTTCTCATGAGGTTCCTCCGCTCGTGCTCGGGGCGGCCGACGTGGAGCTCGACGGCGTCGTGCTGGCCGGCGTGGTCGTCGACGTGGTGCCGGTAGCGGTTCCGGTCGAGGCGGGAGCGATCGTGGCGGCCGCCTGCGGCACGAACTCGTTGATCGTGAGCGTGGCGCTGACCTGCGGCCAACCCTGCTGGCCCTGCCCGAAGCTGACGTTGCTGACGTCGAACAGGCGGCCAGCGGTGAAGAGCTTGCCGTTCTGAACCCGGACGAGATTGCGCACCCGCTGGAGGAAGGTGAGCAAGCTGTAGTAGCTGCCGCTGAACTTGACCGTGATCGGCTCCACTGCGAACGGATCCGTCGTTCCGACGGTCGTCGAGGTGGCCGCAGCCTGCGGCGAGATCTGGTCGAAGCTCAGTCCCGACTCGTGTGCGAGCTGATTCAGGGTGAGGATCACGTCCGGCGTGTCGAGCTTGGTCGGCATCGCCTGGGTGAGGGCGAAGACGCTCGCGGAACGCACGGCCGGCAGCGCCTGCTGGAACGCGGTCGAGCGGTTGGCGGCGATCTGCGCCTGCACGGCGGCCGTCTGCTTCTTCAGGCTCGCGGCAGTCGAGCGCTTCGGCGCGATCAGGGCGAAGTAGCCGATACCAAGGACGACTACGAGCAGGCCCGAGACGAGCGCGATCTGGGCGGCCTTCGGCAGGCTCTCGAGGCGGGCGATCACGAGGCACCCCTTCCTTGGCGGACGTCCGAGACGATGGTGAACTGGATGACCTTCTGGCCGCCCACGACGGAGACCTGGCTGTTCTGGAGCTGGACGTTCTTGAGGTCAGGGATGACCGAAAGCCGCTCCAGGAGCCGGGCGACACCGTCCTGGGTGTAGGTGTTGCCCGTGATCGTCAACGCGGTCGCCGTGGCCGGCAATGCGCTCGGGGTCGTCGCGAGTGTGGTGGCAGCCGCCGGGGAGTCCAGCGGAACCTGACCCTGGAGGCTCGTGAGCCAGACGTCGTCGGGCAGGACGAGCGCGAAGCGGCGGAGGATGCGATCCCACGCCACGCGCTTGCCCAGCGCGGAGTCGAGGGCGAGCGAGCGCTGCTCGCGGTCGTTGAGCACGGTCGAGCGGAACGACTGAGTGCTCGCCGAGAGGTGGTGCGCGGGGGTCACCGCGAGCACCGCGTGCGCCGTGGCGAGGTTCTGCTTCTGGCGGTCGACGCTGCGGTTGGCGAGCAGGAAGCCGGCGACGAGCGCGAGCACCACGGCCGCGCCGCCGATCGAGGCGACGAGGATGACCGCGTTGGGCCGCTCGCGCTTGCTCGCGACCTGCTGGCGGGGGAGAAGGTTGACGGCGCGCATCAGTCCTCGATTCCCAGTCCGACTGCGACGGCGAGGGCGCCGTCCTGGCCGTTGGAGCCGGCGTCGCTCGCAGACCCGACGCGTGCGAACGGGTCGGCGACGCGGACGCTGATGCCGATCAGCTCTTCGAGCTGCCCGGCGAGCCCCTGAAGGTTGGCGCCGCCGCCTGTGATCGTGATCTCGGCGAAGCCCAGAGAGTCAGGCTGATCCTGGTAGAAGTGGAGCGAGGAAGCGAGCTCGCGGGCGAGGCCGTTGACCTCGCGGCGCGCGGCCTCGGCGGCGCGGTTCGTCCGCTCGTCACCGGGCTCCTCCGGCGGCTGGTCGGAGAGGTCGAGCGAGCGCTTGAGCTGCTCGGCCTCGGCGGCGTCGACGTTGAGGGAGCGCTCGATCGCGGCGGTGACGCGAGCGCCGCCCCAGTCGAGGACTCTCGTGAACTCGCAGACGCGACCGTCGGAAACGGCGACGGTGGTGCGATCGTGGCCGATCGAGACGGCGACGCGGGCGGCTTCGGCGCGCTGGCCGGCTGCGAGCGGCTCGCCGCCGACTGCGCGCAGCAGTGCGAAGGCCTCGATGTCGATGCCGACGAGCTCGATCCTCGCTGCGACGCACGTTGCCGCGAAGCGGTCGACGAGATCGCGGTAGGCGACGGCGAGCAGCACCCGGTCGGGCGTGGCCGTCTCCTCGACGACGTGGTAGTCGAGCATCGCCTCTTCGATCGGAATCGGCAGCGTCTCGTAGGCGCGGAAGCGGATCGCATTGGCGAGCTGCCGCGGATCGTCCACGGCGGGGCGCTCGAAGATGCGGACGCCCGTCCGGCTCGAGCCGATGCCCAGGCGCACGTTCTTGCGCGGGAGGTCGGCCTCGGTGAAGAAGGTTGCGATCTCGTTCGAGAGAACCTCGGAGTTGCGCACCTCTCCGCTTGCGACGACATCGGGCGGGAGCGTGCGCACCGCCGTCTTGACGAGCTTCGGCCGGCCGTTGTTCACAATCACGGCTGCGGAGAGCTGCGACGCGCCGATGCTCAGCCCGACGAGCTGCTTGTGCCGGCCGCCCGAGAGCGGAGTCGCGCCCTTCCGCTGCTTCGGCGGCTTCGGAGCCTTCGGAGCCTTCGGAGCCTTTTCGGCCTTCGGCTCGTTGGGGTCGGCCGGTTCCTTCGGCGTGCGCTTGGGCAGCGAGAGGCTGGGCTTCGAGAGATTGGGCTTAGGCATCGACAGCGAGCGGCCGCGCTTCGGGGACGCCTTCTGCGGCGCCTTCTCCTCGGCGGTGGCTGCCGTCTCGGTCTGCGGCGACGGGGTCTCTGCCTTCGTCTCCTTCGGGTCGACCTCGGGCTCGACCGTGGTCTCGGCCTCAGTGGCCTCGGCCTCGGTGGTCTTGTCCTCGGCCTTCGCCTTCGGCTTGCGCTTGAAGGAGATGTCCTTCTTCAGAACTTCGGAGAATCCGCTCACTGTGAGGCTCCTGCGACTCGGAGGCCGCGGAGGGCCTCGGGGAGGTGGTCATCGGAATGCGGTGCGACGCCGGCGCGTGCGAGCAACGCCTCGAACTCATCGCGCCGGCTCGTAACGCCCAGCGCGGTCTCCTGCGTGATCTGGCGACGCACGACGAGATCGGCGAGGCACTGCTCCATCGTCTGCATGCCGCGCGACGTGTTCGTCTGCATCACCGAGTAGATCTGCTCGGTCTTGCCCTGGCGGACGAGGTTCCGGACTGCGTCGTCGGGCAGGAGGATCTCGAGAGCGGGAACACGCTTGCGTCCGTCGGTGCTCGGCAGGAGCGTCTGCGTGACGATCCCCTGCAGGCCGGCGGCGAGCTGCATCCGGACCTGGCCCTGCTGGGCGGCCGGGAAGACGTCGATGATGCGGTCGATCGTGCTCGGTGCGCTCTGTGTATGCAGCGGCGCGAGCACGAGGTGGCCCGTCTCGGACGCGGTCAGCGCGGTCGAGATCGTCTCGAGGTCGCGCATTTCGCCGACGAGAATCACGTCGGGGTCCTGGCGCAGCGCGCCGCGCAGCGCCTCGGCGAATCCCTTGGCGTCGGCCCCTACCTCGCGCTGGTTCACGATCGACGTCTTGTGCTGGTGCAGGAACTCGATCGGGTCCTCGATCGTGACGATGTGCAGCGGCCGGCTCTCGTTGATCGAGTCGATCATCGTCGCGAGCGTCGTCGACTTACCGGAGCCGGTCGGACCGGTCACGAGGACGAGGCCACGCGGCTCCCGCGCGAGCTGAAGCAGAACATCCGGCAGCCCGAGCTCCTGGGCCGACTTGATCAGTCTCGGAACGAGGCGGAAGGCGGCGGCGAGCGTGTCGCGCTGGAAATAGATGTTGACGCGGAAGCGGGCGACGCCCGGGACCGAATAGGAGAAGTCGATCTGGCGGTCGATCTCGAGCCGCTTCTGCTGCTCGGTCGAGAGCACGCGATAAAGAAGGTCACGCGTCTCTTCCGGTGCGAAGGACTCGAAATCCTCGAGTGGCGCGAGCTTGCCACGCATACGAAGGAGAGGCGGCGACCCCGACGTGATGTGGAGGTCGGACGCGTCCTCGGCGGCAGCGCGCTCGAGGAGAGTGTCGATGGAAAACGGCTGCGGCGTCATGCGAGCGAGCTATCGGCGGACGTTGTCGCTCGCTTTAGAAAGGCTCCCGGGAATCACTCAATCGAGGGACGGCCGCGTGCTGCGCAGGGAAAGGCATCCCCCGCCACGGGGGAGGCCCGGGTGATGCGAATCACTCGTCCGGGGGTGATGGATGCACCGCCCCTCCTGCCGATACAGGCCGGGTCTGGGTTACCCGTCCTACAAAGGAGACTGTGCATGTCTGCTCTTAGAAAGAGGCTCAACGTTCAGGACGAGAGCGCGTTCACGCTGATCGAGCTCTTGGTCGTCCTGATCATCATCGGCGTCCTGCTCGCCATCGCCATTCCGTCGTACCTCGGCTTCCAGAAGAAGGCGCAGTCGACGGCTGCGGCGTCGGACGTCCGCTCGGCAATTCCTGACGCCGAGGCGTACTACTCGGACCACAGCAGCTATACCGGCATGATCCCCGGCACGGACACCACCGGGCTGAAGGGCGTGTACGACTCCGGCATGGTTGTCAACGGCATCGACGGTGCCACCACCGGCATCGTCTCGGCCAAGCCGCTCACCTCCGACGCGCAGAAGTACTGCATCTCGGGGCAGGACGGTGGACATTGGGCGCACGTCGTGGGCCCGGGCGGAACGGTCGTCATGGATCCGACCACGGTCAGCGCGGACCCCTGCGCCGGCCTGTAGAACGTCCCCTAGTACCAGCACG
>DASXKE010000194.1:0-7849 GCA_036496985.1 Gaiellaceae bacterium
CCTGATCATCCACTCCGCCACGAAATTCCTCGTCGGCAACGGGACGACGATCGCGGGCGCCGTCGTCTACTCCGGCACCTTCGACTGGTCGAACGGCCGCTTCCCGTCGATCGCGGAGCCGTCGACTGCGTACCACGGCCTCAAGTTCCACGAGACGTTCGGCGTCTACGGGCTCCTCATGAAGCTGCGCGCCGAGACGCTGCGCGACTTCGGGGCGGTGCTGTCGCCGTTCAACGCATTCCTGTTGCTGCTCGGGATGGAGTCGCTCGCGGTGCGGATGGACCGCCACGTCGCGAACGCGCTCGCGATCGCCGAATGGCTGCAGGGCCGGCCGGGAGTCGGCGCGGTGCGGCACCCGGCTCTTCCCGAGAGCCCGTACCGCCCGCTCGTCGACCGCTACCTGCCTCGCGGCGCCGGCTCGGTCTTCTCGTTCGACCTCGAAAGCGGACGCGAGGGCGGACGGCGTTTCATCGAGGCGCTGTCGCTCTGGAGCCATCTCGCGAACGTCGGCGACACGAAGAGCCTCGTCATCCATCCCGCCTCGACCACGCACCGCCAGCTATCGGACGAGGAGCTCGCGGCGTCCGGCGTTGCGCCCGGGACCGTGCGCCTCTCGGTCGGCCTCGAGGACGTCGACGACCTGGTGTGGGATCTCGAGCGTGGGCTGCGGGCGGCGCGCAGTTCGGCCGTTACGGCGTGAACGAGTTTCAGGATCGCCGCACGATCCAGGAGATCGTCCTCAACGCGCGCACGGTGGCCATCGTCGGCCTTTCGCCGAGCGAGCTGCGCGCGAGCAACTTCGTCGGCTACTACCTGCAGCGGCACGGCTATCGCATCATCCCCGTGAACCCCAACGAGGAGCGCATCCTCGGCGAGCAGGCGTACCCGAGCCTAGGCGCAATACCCGAGCACATCGACGTGGTCGACGTCTTCCGTGATCCGGCCGCGGTTACCGAGATCGCTCGCGAAGCCGTCGACGTGGGCGCGGAGGCGCTATGGTTGCAGTTCGGCGTGATCAGCCCGGAAGGTGCGCGGATCGCCCGGGACGGCGGGCTCGACGTGGTGATGGACCGCTGCCTGAAGATCGAGCACGCGCGGATCCGCGGACGCATGCACTGGCTGGGCTTCGACACCGGCGTCATCGCCGGCGCTCGCGAAGTCGACTAGGCGAGCCCGAAGGCCTGTGCGAGCAGGAAGACGTTCAGCGCGCTGATCAATATCGCGAATGCGACGGCGACAACGGTGGTCGGCAGGCGGTTGACGTGCTCGCCCATCACGTCCCGACGCCGCGTGAGGAGAACGAGCGGCACGAGCGCGAACGGGATCCCGAACGAGAGCACGACCTGGCTGAGGACGAGCGCGCTCGTCGGGCTGACTCCGACGGCGAGCACTATGAGTGCCGGGATCATCGTCAGAGCACGGCGAAGGAAGAGCGAGAGCCGGAGGTTCACGAAGCCGGCCATCACGACCTGGCCCGCATAGGTGCCGACGCTCGACGACGAGATTCCCGACGCGAAGAGCGCCACGGCGAACGCGAGTGCGGCCGTGCCTCCGACGAGGTCGGAGAACCCTGCGTGCGCTCCGGTGATCGTGTCCAGGTGCGAGTAGCCGACCGTGCCGTGGAAGAGCTTCGCCGCCACGCATAGCATCGCCATGTTCACGAGGCCCGCGAGGCCGAGCGCCACGATCACGTCCGTCCGCGCGAAGCGCAGCACCCGCTTCCGCTCAGCCTCGTCGCGCACGGGCGTCCGGTCCTTCGTCAACGCCGAGTGGAGGTAGATCGCGTGCGGCATGACGGTGGCGCCGATGATCCCGACGGCGAGGTAAACCGACTGCGAGCCGTCCAGATGGGGGATGAGACCCTGAGCTGCCTCGCGTGCCGAGGGTCCGGTTCTCAGGGTCTCGTAGAGGAAGCCGCCCAGGATCAGCCCCAGCAGCGCCGTGATCGCGAGTTCGAAGCGGCGGAAGCCGTGCCGCTGCAGCTCGAGCAGTGCGAACGCGATGACGCCGGTGATGAGGCCGGCCGGCAGGAGCGGCACGCCAAACAGGAGGTTGAGGCCGAGCGCCGCTCCGATGAACTCGGCGATGTCGGTCGCCATCGCCATCGCCTCGGCCTGGATCCAGAGCCCCCAGGCGACCGGGCGCGGGTAATGGTCGCGGCACAGCTCCGGCAGGTTCCGGTCGGTGACCACTCCGAGCTTCGCGGAGAGGTACTGGATCAGCATCGCCATGAGGTTCGCGAGCAGCACGACCCAGAGCAGGAGGTAGCCGAAGCGAGCCCCGCCCTGGATGTTGGTGGCGAAGTTGCCGGGGTCGACGTAGGCCACTGAGGCGACGAACGCCGGCCCGAGCATCGTGAGCGTCGCGCGCACGCGGCCGCGCGCCATGATCGTGTGGAGTGGAGTGGAGTCGTGCCGGAAGGCCTCGTAGGCCTCGTCGCTCATGCCTTCCGTTCCCGCCGCACGCGCATCGCCCGAGCCAGCGTCGCGCCGAGGACGTGCACGTCGTCGCCGACGCGCACGAAGAGCGGCCCGTCGAACGGCTGCCGCTCGACGAGCTCGAGGCGCGTGCCGGGGACGATGCCGCGCTCGCCGAGGAAGCGGAGCATTTCGGGCTCCGAGTCGGAGATCCGGACGAGCGTCGCCGTCTCGCCCGGCTCGAGCTCCGCGAGCGCCGGACCCGAGATCTCGGCGAGTTTCAGCTCGCGGCTCGGAATCGGATCGCCGTGCGGATCGACGGTCGGGTCGCCGAGCTTGGTCGCGATCAGCTCTTCGAGCTCCTCCGAGAGCGCGTGCTCGAGCACCTCGGCTTCGGCGTGGACTTCGTCCCAGGTCATGCCGAGGCTCTCGACGAGGAACAGCTCGACGAGCCGGTGGTGGCGGATGACTTCGAGCGCGACGCGCCGTCCGTGGTCGGTCAGGCGCACGCCGCGGTAGCGCTCGTGCTCGACGAGACCGAGCGCGGCGAGCTTGCGCAGCATCCCCGAGACCGATGCGGGGCGGACCTCGAGCAAGGTTGCGAGCTCGGTGGTCGAGGCGGCGCCGTTGCGGGACTCGAGCGTGTAGATCGCCTTGGCGTAGTCCTGCACCGCGGTAGTCAGCTCGCGGGCCTCGGGAGCCTGTTTAAGTTGAGCCATGCCTAAATTCTAGTTTAGGTAGCCATGATCTTGCAAACGTGCATGATCTGCCCGTGCACGACCACTCACACGGGCATGCGCAGGGGCATACGCACGGCGGGGGAACGAACGACGCGCGCCGCCTCGGAATCGCGCTCGGGCTGATCCTCGCCTTCATGGCCGTCGAGGTCGTCGTCGGCGTGCTCGCGCACTCGCTTGCGCTGCTTTCGGACGCGGCGCACATGCTCACCGACGCCGGCGCACTCGCCTTGTCGCTCGTGGTGCTGCGCCTCGCGGCGCAGCCGGCGCGCGGGAACCGGACGTTCGGGCTGCGCCGCTCGGAGATCCTCTCCGCGCAGGCAAACGGCGCTGCGCTGCTCGTGCTCGCCTGCTTCATCGTCTACGGCGGCATTCGCCGTCTGATCTCGCCTCCCGACGCGAAGGGCGGAGCGATCCTCGTCGTCGCGCTCGTGGGCATCGGCGTGAACTTTCTCGCGACGTGGCAGCTCTCTGGTGCGAACCGCCGCTCGCTCAACGTCGAGGGGAGCTTTCAGCACGTGCTCACCGACCTCTACGCGTTTATCGCCACGGCCGCCGCCGGTGCGTTGATCCTCGTCACCGGCTGGGTGCGGGCCGACGCGATCGCGGCACTGTTCGTCGCCGGGCTCATGCTGCGCGCGTCCTGGTCTCTCCTGCGCAGCTCGGGACGCGTCCTGCTCGACATCGCGCCGGCCGGACTGTCCGTCGAGGACATCGGCCAGGCGATGGCTTCGCAGCCGGGTGTGGTGGAGGTGCACGACCTCCACGTCTGGGAGGTGACGACCGAGTTTCCGAGCCTCTCAGCGCATGTCCTTGTCGAGCCGGGAGCCGACTGTCACGGCATTCGCCGCGAGCTCGAGTCGGTGCTGCGCGACCAATTCGGGCTCGAGCACACGACGCTCCAGGTGGACCACGCATCGGCCAAGCTCGTCCAGATCCGCTAAACTTACGTAAACGTAAGGTTCTACGAGAAGGGGGTCGCGGTGCCGTTGCGCCTGCGGAAGCTGGACTACAAGTGGGTCGCGCTCTCGAACACGACACTCGGGACGCTGCTCGCGATGATCAACAGCTCGATCCTGCTGATCGCGCTGCCGAACATCTTCCGCGGGATCGGCATCGACCCGCTCCAGCCGGGCAACACGAGCTACCTGCTCTGGCTGTTGCTGGGCTTCCTCGTCGTGATGGCCGTGCTCCTCGTCAGCCTCGGCCGGCTCGGCGACATGTACGGCCGGGTGCGGATGTTCCGCCTCGGCTTCGCGGTCTTCACGTTCTTCTCGATTCTCCTTTCGGTCACGTGGCTGCACGGCGGCGCCGGCGCGCTGTGGCTGATCGGGATGCGCGTCGGGCAGGGAGTCGGCGCCGCGATGGTGTTCGCGAACTCGAGCGCGATCCTGACGGACGCCTTCCCGCACGACGAGCGCGGGCTCGCGCTCGGCATCAACAGCGTCTCGATGGTGGTGGGCTCGTTCTTCGGGCTCGTGCTGGGCGGCCTGCTCGCGCCGCTCGAGTGGCGGCTCGTGTTCGTCATCTCGGTCCCGATTGGGCTCTTCGCGACGATCTGGTCGTACCGCTCGCTCCGCGAGCTCGGAGTGCGCAAGGCCGGGACGATCGACTGGTGGGGCAACCTCACGCTCGCGGCCGGGCTGATCCTGCTCATGGTCGGGATCACCTATGGGATCCAGCCCTACGGCTCGCACACGATGGGGTGGACGTCGCCGCTCGTGCTCGGGTGCCTGCTCGGCGGGGTCGCGCTGCTCGCGGTCTTCTGTTGGATCGAGCTGCACGTCGACGAGCCGATGTTCCAGCTCGGGCTCTTTCGCATCCGCGCGTTCGCCGCCGGCAACCTCGCCGCGTTGCTCGCTGCGATGGCGCGCGGCGGCCTCCAGTTCATCCTCATCATCTGGTTGCAGGGGATCTGGCTGCCCGAGCACGGCTACGACTTCGCGTCGACGCCGCTCTGGGCGGGCATCTACATGCTGCCGCTGATCCTCGGCCTGCTGATCGCGGGGCCGACCTCGGGCTGGCTCTCGGACCGCTTCGGCGCGCGGCCGTTCGCGACCGGCGGGATGATCGTGGCGGCGACGAGCTTTGCGCTCCTGATTGCGCTACCCGTGAACTTCGGCTACCCCGAGTTCGCGTTGATCCTGCTGCTGAACGGGATCGGGATGGGGCTGTTCCAGTCGCCGAACACGGCCGCCGTGATGAACAGCCTACCGCCCTCGCAGCGCGGCGCCGGAGCGGGGATGCTCGCCACCTTCAACGTCTCGTCGAGCGTCTTGTCGATCGGCGTGTTCTTCACGCTGATGATCGTCGGCCTCGCCAGCGGACTACCGCACACGATGCAATCGGGTCTCGTCGCGCACGGCGTCGCTCCGGCCGACGCGACGCGCATCTCGAACCTGCCGCCCGTCTCGACGCTTTTCGCCGCGTTCCTCGGCTACAACCCGGTCAAGACGCTGCTCGGGCCTCACGTGCTCAACGGGCTCTCGTCTACGAACGCGCACACGCTGACGGGACGCGCGTTCTTCCCACATCTGATCTCGGGCCCGTTCCACACCGCGCTCGACTACGCCTTCGCGTTTGCGATCGTCGCGTGCCTCGTCGCCGCCGTCGCCTCGATGCTGCGCGGCGGGAAGTACGTGCACGTCGACGAGGTCGCGGTCGATCCGTTCGACATCGAGGTGGCGGCATGAACGCCACCGGCACAGCGCTCCGCATCGGCGAGGTCGCGCAGCGCGTCGGCGTGACCCCGCGCACGATCCGCTACTACGAGGAGCGCGGGCTGCTCGGTTCCGATGCGGGCAGGGAGAAGGGCTCGCACCGAACGTACGCCGAGACTGACGTGTCGCGGCTGCAGGAGTTGATCCGCCTGCGCGACCTGCTCGGTCTGACGCTCGAGGAGCTCGTCGAGCTCGCCGAGGCCGAGGAGGCGCGCGCGGCTTTGCGCGGCCGCTGGGAAGAGGATCCGAGCGACGAGGAACGGCTGCGGATCGTCGAGGCGGCGATCCCGCACGTCGAGCGCCAGCTCGCCCTCGTTCGTGGCCGCCAGGAGACGCTCGAGGAGTTCGCGCGCGACCTCGAGACGAAGCTCGGCCGCCTGCGCCGCCGGCGGCGCGGACTCTCTCGCTGAATCGGCGTGTCAGCTTCGGGCCCCGCGGGAACGGATCGCTCGTGGCCCGTGTTGCCTTCCGCAACGTCGATTAGGTTCGAGCGATGGCGACGGTTCCCCGGCGGCTGACCTTCGGAGCGAACGCGGCGGCCTACGAACGGGCCCGTCCCGCATGGCCCGAGGCCGCAGCACGCTGGCTCGTTCCGGAGGATGCCGAGCTCGTCGTCGAGCTCGGCGCCGGCACCGGGAAGCTGACGCGCGCACTGTCGGCTCTCGGCCCGCGAGCCGTTGCGGTCGAGCCGGATCCGCGGATGCTCGCGGTGCTGCACGGGCTCGGCCTCGAAGGAGTGGAGGCCTCGGCTGAGGCGATTCCGTTCGACGACGCCGTGGCCGATGCCGTCGTGGCCGGGTCGAGCCTTCACTGGTTCGAGCTCGAGCAGGCGCTGCCGGAGATCCACCGCGTCCTGCGGCCGGGCGCGCGCTTCGGCTTCGGCTGGAACCACCGCGACGACCGCCATCCCGCGATCGCCCGCATGGGCGAGGCGGTCTATGCGGCTCAGACGCGCAGGCCGGGGCCACGCTGGCGGAGTCGCGACTGGGCAGCCGAGCTGACCGGATCTGGCCTTTTCCGAGACGTCGAGCACGCGCTTTTCGAGCACGTACACGAGCTGCCGCGCGAGGCGCTGGCCGACCATCTGCTCTCGTACTCCGGGGTGGCGGCGCTGCCCGAGGACGAACGCAGGCGCGTCTTCAACGAAGTGGCCCGGGTGTTGGACTCGGATCCGTCGGTCGGCGACGGCGCCACGCTCCGGCTGCCGTTCGTCGTCACGGTGTTCCGCGCGACGCGGGTCTAGGCCTGCGAGCCGCAGAAGCCGCTGCGGTCGCGCTTGAGGCAGAGGAGACCGAGCAGGTTGCGGTCGTCGTCGAGCACGATCACGCGGCGGTTCGGGCTCGCGGCGGCGCGCTCGAACGCCTCGTCGGCCGAGGCGTGAGGAGAGACGACCTCCGGGTCGGGGTCCGCGTGGTCGAGCGCTGGATCTTCCGGCGCGGCGTCGAGAGGAAGTTCTGTGACGGCGCCTTTGAACGCTCGCCCGTCGGCGAGCAGCACCATCTGCACCCTGGGATTGGCGAGCTGCTCGCGCACGGCCGCGACTGACGCGTCGGCGGCGAGCGTCTTCGGCGCGCGGAGCATCAGGTCGGCCGCGACAAGCAGCGGAGCGGCATCCGTCTCGAGCCCGTCCATGCTCTGACTCTACCTAGGCGGATACGCCCAACACGCCGTAGACTCGCGTATATGCTGCTCGTCAGCAGCTAGGCATTGCATCGGCAACGGCAAGGAGCGTTCGGATCGTGGGGAGCGGGGTCAGCAGGGCTGAGTTGTTGCGGCGCGGCGCAGTCGGTGGCGGTGCGCTGCTCGTCGCAGGGTCGGGTTTTTCGGCCTTCGCAGGCACCGCGTCGGCGGATGCGCCTCCGGACGCCGACCTCGCGTACCTCCGTCTCCTGATCGCGGCCGAGCTGCTCGCGATCGACTTTCAGACGCACGCACTGGCCTCTCGCAAGCTCCACACCAAGGGCGCGGCAGCGCT
>DASXKE010000195.1:0-3110 GCA_036496985.1 Gaiellaceae bacterium
TGGCGGAGTCGCCGTGAGCGGCGGTGCCCCGGCTCGCGACAGACTCCTCCACCTCGCAGTGGGAGCCGCACTCGTCGTCTCGTTCGGCTCGCTCATCGCCGTCAATCCGCTGATCAATCTCGCGGAGCACGCGGCGAGCGCATTACCGCTCTGAAAGGCCTCTGCAAAGAACGCGCAAGGTCGCGCTGAAGCGAGGTTAGGCGCCCCCGCCGGCGAGGTACCACTCCGCACAAATCTCAATGAAGGAGCCGGCCATGCTTGGAGGGATTTTGATGCGTACGAAGCTGGGGCTCGTCCTGGCGGTCGTCGCCGGTGCCGTGATCGGCGCCGTCGTCGGACAGCCGAGCAGCGGTCGCGCTGCAGCCGACGCCGTTCCTACGAACAAGACGCTACCGACGATCAGCGGGACCGGACTGGTGGACCAACCGCTCACCGCTACGCACGGAACCTGGACTGGAAGTCCGACCTCGTTCACCTACCAGTGGGCTCAGTGCGACACCTCTGGAAATGGGTGCCTCGCGATAGCAGGCGCGTCCGGAAAGAGCTATCGAGTCCGAGCAGGCGACGTGGGTCATACGCTCCGTGTGACCGTCACGGCACGGAACGCGTCCGGCGCCGGCAATGCAACGTCTGCCCAGACCGCGATCGTCCCCCCAAGCGGCTGCCCAACCGGCAGCGGCGTGATGCAGATCGCCCAGCTCGGGCTGCCGGCACGGCTGGTGATCTCGAGTGCAACGGTCTCACCACGCGTCAGACGCGGAACGCGGACGATCCAGCTCCACTTCCAGATTACGGCTTGCAACGGCCGACCCGTAGAGGGCGCCAGCGTCTACGCCGCCGCGATCCCGTTCAACCAGTTCACGGTCACGCAGAGCACGACCGGCGCGACCGGCTCGGTCACCCTGACGCAGGAGCGGCAGAGCGGCTTCCCGGCGAGCACCCACCAGCGCCTCCTGACGGTGTTCGTTCGAGCCTGGAAGCAAGGGGAACCGACGACGGCGGGAGTCTCATCCAGCCGCGTCGTCGCTTTCCGGTTCGGCCGCTGAAGCCAGCAGTCCCGGCGCCCCGCACGAGCGGGGCGCCATCCCTTTCTGAAAGCTCTGCAAAGCCGCGCCCAGCGCATCTCGAAGGAAGGCGCACTGCCTCTCGGCGGGGTGCCGCCGCCCTCAGGCGGCGCGAGAGAGAAGCTCGTCGACCTCGGCGGCCCGGAGGCGGCGTGGCGCACGGCGTGTCCTGCGCGGCACGCAGACCGGCTCGAACACCCAGGCGACGAGCGGAACCCCGTAGGCCAGCAGCGCGAGGAGGAGCGCCCACGTCGCGAGCGGCGAGATTCCCCCGCCCGTGGGAGCGCCGGCGCGGACCGCCGAGGCCAGGACGATGAGGCCGAGCGCGACGCCGCTGGCGACGGCAGCGAGCCGCGCGGGCCGTCCCTCGAGCGCGTCGCTGACCGCGACGAACGCCGCAGCGGCGGCCGCCGGAACCGCCAGCAGGCCGAGCCAGAGTGCGAGCCCCCCGAGTCCCGCAGATCCGACTGCCAGAGCAGCCGTCGCAAGCGCCAGGGGCAGGAGCCGCGAGCCGAGCACTCCTGAAGGTTCGTTTCCGCATCGGACGGTCCTCCCTCAGTAGGCTCGCCCCGACCCAGTCCAAGGAGAGCGCATGCCCGACACGACCCTGACCTGGCTCGGCCATTCGAGTTTCCGCTTCGACACGCCGGGCGGCAAGCGCGTCTACGTCGACCCGTTTCTCAACGGAAATCCGAAGTGCCCCGAGTCCGAGCTCGAACCCGAGCGCATCGACGTGATCGCGCTCACTCACGGGCACGGCGACCACGTCGGCGACACCGTCGAGCTCGCGAAGAAGCACGGCTGCACGGTGGTCGCGCCGGTCGAGCTCGCCGGCTGGCTGCAGGGGAAGCAGGGGCTCGAGAACGTCCTCGACCCAAACAAGGGCGGCACCGCCGAGGCCGAGGGCGTCAAGTTCACGCTCACGAACGCACACCACTCCAGCTCGAACAACGACGGCGAATACATGGGCGAGCCGTGCGGCATCGTGGTGGAGGTGGAGAACGGCACGAAGCTCTACTTCGCCGGCGACACGTGCGTGTTCGGCGACATGCAGCTCATCAGCCGCCTCTACTCGCCGGACGTGGCCATCCTCCCGATCGGCGGCCACTACACGATGGACCCGAAGGAGGCCGCGCTCGCGCTCGAGCTGCTCGGGACGAAGCGTTGCGTCCCCTGTCACTACGGCACCTTCCCACCGCTCAGGGGCACTCCGGCGCAGCTGCGGGAGCTCGCGCCGGACGTGCAGGTGGAGGACATCGAGCCGGGCGACTCGGTCACCGTATGAGGGAGCGCTGGTGGGTCGGTAGCGGCCGGCGCGTGCCGGAGCTCGCTGTCGAGGGCGATCCCGCCGTGCCGGCCGAGGAGGCGCTCGTCGTCGACAATGTTGAGGACCTGTCGGCGATCGTCGAGGCGTTCGCGGGCGGCCGTCCCGTCGTCGTGCGCGCCTCGTCTCCGGAGGAGGTGCGCGTGGCGCTCGCCCGGCCCGAGGTCGCCGCGGTGCTCGTGCCGGAGGCCCGGCGCGAGCTGCTCGACCTCGATCTGACCGCACTGACGTATGGCTGACCCGGTCGTCGCGACGTACTCGATCGTCGCCTGCGACGTCGAAGCCGGGCAGTGGGGCGTGGCCGTGCAGTCGAAGTTCCTCGCCGTGGGCTCGGTCGTCCCGTGGGCGAAGCCCGGGGTTGGAGCGATTGCGACCCAGGCGTATGCGAATCCGCGCTACGGCCCGGATGGGCTCGCGCTCCTGCGCGAGGGCCTGAGTGCGCGCGAGGTGGTCGAACGGCTGACGGCCGCCGACGACGGACGGGCCGAGCGCCAGCTCGGAGTCGTCGACGGAAACGGCGACAGCGCGAGCTGGACCGGGCCCGAGTGCAACGATTGGGCGGGCCACACCACTGGGCCCGGCTACGCAGCGCAGGGCAACATCCTCGTCGGCGAGGAGACCGTCGCAGCGCTCGCGACGACCTTCGAGGGGACCGGGCACCTGCCCCTCGTGCAGCGCCTGATCGAGTGCCTCGCGGCGGCGCAGGCAGCCGGCGGCGACCG
>DASXKE010000196.1:0-16623 GCA_036496985.1 Gaiellaceae bacterium
CTCGCGACCTGGAGGATCGTGTCGACGTTGACGTTCGCCGCCGCGAGCCGCTCGAACAGGCGCGCCGCGCCGATCCGGCGCACGCGGTAGAGAGGCTCGCAGTCCGTGTGGGCGACGCCGCTGATGATCGCCTTCTCGAGCACCGGATCCTCCTCGTCGACGATCCACGTCCCCTCGGCGTCGGAGAACGTCGACCGCACGTGCAGCCGCACTTCGTGGTTGCGCGCGAACTCGACCGAGCGTAGCTGGAGCACCTTGGCGCCGCTCGCCGAGAGCTCGAGCATCTCCTCGTACGTGACCGCGTCGAGACGGCGCGCATTCGGGACGAGCCGCGGGTCCGCGGTGAAGACGCCCTCGACGTCGGTGTACATCTCGCAGGAGTCGGCGCCGAGCGCGGCGGCGAGGGCGACGGCGGTCAGGTTCGAGCCGCCTCGGCCGAGCGTCGTCACGTCGTGGGAGTCGGCCGAGACGCCCTGGAACCCCGCGACCAGCACGATCCTGCCCGCGTCGAGCGCCTCGTTGATCCGGGTGGCGCGAACCTCGGCGATCTTCGCCTTGCCGTGGACGGTGTCGGTGACGATGCCTGCCTGCGAGCCCGTCAGCGAGATCGCCTCGTGGCCCAGGTCGTGGACGGCCATGGCACAGAGCGCGTTCGAGATGCGCTCGCCGACCGAGATGAGCATGTCGTACTCGCGCGGATGGGGCCGCGGCGAGATTTCGTGCGCGAGCCGGATCAGCTCGTCCGTCGAGTCGCCCATCGCCGAGAGGACGGCGACCACGCGCCGGCCTTCCTCGCGCGCCCGTACGAGCCGGCGCGCGACGCCCTTGATCTTGTCCGTGTCCGCGACCGAGGTGCCGCCGAACTTCATCACCACGAGGTCGGGGCCGCGCGCCGCGGAATCGGCCGCGACCTCGGGGACGGTCTCGTAGGACGTCGTGGCCACCGTCACATCTCCCGGCGTCCGGAGAGCGCTCGACCGAGCGTGACCTCGTCGGCGTACTCGAGGTCGCCGCCCACCGGCAGGCCGCTCGCGAGGCGCGTCACGCGCACGCGGTCGCGCAGTCGTCCGGCGAGATACGACGCCGTCGCTTCTCCGGTCGCGTTCGGATTAGTGGCGAGGACGACCTCGACCACGCCGTCGCTCTGGACGCGGTGCATCAGTTCGTCGATGCGCAGATGCTCGGGCTCGACGCCGTCGAGCGGCGAGAGCGCGCCGCCCAGCACGTGGTAGAGGCCGCGGTACTCCGCCGTCCGCTCGAGCGAGACGAGATCGACCGGCTGCTCGACCACGCAGATCATCGTGCGGTCGCGACGCGCGTCGAGGCAGATCGCGCAGAGCTCGTCCTCGGTGAGGTGGCCGCAGTCGCGGCAGAAGCGGACGCGCTCCTTCACCTCCACGATCGCCCCGGCCAGCGCAAGCGCCTCGTCCTTCGGCGTCTGCAGGACGTGGAATGCGAGTCGCTGTGCGGTGCGGCTGCCGATGCCCGGCAGGCGCGTCAGCTGCGCGACGAGGTTGTCGACGGAAGGGCTCAGCATGCGCTCTGAGGGTACTCGTCCCCTCCGGACGAGTCCTGGCAAGATCCCTCCGTGGGCGACCCCGTTTCCTGGCTCATGATCAGACCCGGCTGGAAGGTCTATGCGGCCGACGGGACCGAGCTCGGAGCGGTCGACGAGGTCGCCGGGGACGAGAACGCCGACATTTTCGACGGGCTCGCGGTGGCGGCGACGGCTCTCGGCAAACCGAAATACGTCCCGGCCGAAAAGGTCACGACCATCACGGAGGGTCGCGTCGATCTTTCGCTCACGGGCGCGGACTTCGAGGGCGCAAGCGAGTTCCTCGAGCCTGCGACCTCAGCCGAGATCGAGCCCAGCGACCACCACGGCATCGGCGAGACGATCGGCGCCGACGTGCGTGAGGTGGAAGGCAAGGCGATCCACCCGGTCGAGCACCAGAAGCCGGTCGGGTTCATCCGCCGCGTCTCCCTCTGGTTCAAGCGCGAGCGGGGCTAGTTCGGCCTCTAGTTCGGGCTGAAGTCGAAGGCCCAGCCCCAGATCACGACGCCGATCAGGGCGAGCACGATGATCGCCCAGAGCCAGTTCGAGAGGATGTAGCGGCCGCGGAGGCTGCGTTTCGGGGGCGGTTCGGGCTCGGGCGCGGTCACTCGCCGAGCCCGGGGAGCCCGAGCCCGCCGATGCCCATCTCGCCGAGGCCCATGTCGCCGAGCATCTGCTCCGCCTTCGCCTCGACACCGGCTCTCGCCGAACGCAGCGCCTCGTTGACGCCGGCCAGGACGAGGTCGGCCAGCGCCTCCGGATCGTCCTTGTCGATCGCGTCGGGTGAGATCTCGATTGCGGTCACGTCGCCGGCGCCGTTCGCCGTCACCTTGACGAGGCCGCCGCCGACCGACGACTGCGCGGTCTCCTTCTCCGCCGCGTCCTGCATGCGCGCGACCTGTTCCTGCATCTGCGCGGCCTGCTGCATGAGCTTTTCCATGTCGAACGAAGCCATCGCTACTCCTCCGTCTCGCGCGCGTCGAATGTCTCTTTCAGGAGCTCGAGGATCTTGTCCTCTCCCGCCGGGCCTTCGTCGACGATCGGCGCCTCGCGCGCCTCACCGAGCTCGAAGACGAGCTCGAGCCGGCGGCCGGTGACGTCGTAGAGCGCGTCGGCGAGCAAGCCCGCGTTCTTCGGGTCGCGGGCGAGGTCGAGGTGGAATTGCGCGCTCGGCGGGAACTCGAGCGTGAGCGTCTCCCCGTCCAGGTCGGCCGGATGCGCCTCACGCAGCAGCGACGCAGTCGGGATCCCGCCACGTTCTTCGACCGCGGGGAGGACCGTGCGCGCCCAGGCCTCCTGCAGCTGCGAAAGCTCGATCGAGGGCGCGCCGACCGGAACGGGAACCGGTTGTGGCTCCGGCGCGCGTTGCGGCTCGGCGGCCTCCGCCTCGGCGGCGGGCTTGTGTGGAGCCGCCTGCGGCGGAGGCATCGGCATCGCACCCTGCTCGAGCCGCTCGAGGCGGAAGGCGATCGACTCGCGCGAGAGGTCGCTCGCGGGGCGCGTCACCTTGACCAGCGCGAGCTCGAGCGGCAGACGCGGGTCGCCGCCCTGGCGCATGTCGTCGATCGCGACCGCGAGCAGGTCGACGAGGCGCAGGACGGTGGCCTCCTCGAGCTGGGTCGCCTGCGCGCGCAGCCGCTCGCGCGCCTCCTGGCTCGTCGCGGCGGCCTCCGGCACCTCGCCGAGGTGCTGGGCGAGCATCAGTTGGCGCAGATGCTCGATCAGGTCGAGAACGAGGCGGCCGAGGTCGTAGCCGCGCTCCGACAGCTCCTCCACGTACGTGAGGGCGCCGGCCGTGTCGCGGTCGATCACGAGGTCGCAGAGCCTGAAGAGCGCCTCCTCCTCGACCGTCCCGAGGAGCTCGAGCACCGACTGCACGGTGACCTTGTTCGCGGTCGCGGATCCGAGCTGGTCGAGCGTCGAGACCGCGTCGCGGTATGCGCCGCGCCCGCTGCGGGCGACGAGGGCGAGAGCCTGGTCCGGGGCGTCGATCCCCTCCGCGTCGGCGATCTGGCGCAGCACCTTGACGAGATCCTGCAGGCTCGGCCGCTGGAAGACGAACGTCTGGCAGCGCGACCGCACGGTGGGCAGCACCTTCGAGAGGTCGGTGGTGCAGAAGACGAAGACAAGGTGCGGGGGCGGCTCCTCGATCAGCTTCAGCAGCGCGTTCCAGGCTGCATCGGTCAGCTGGTGGGCCTCGTCGAGGATGTAGACCTTGTAGCGGCCTTCGACCGGCTGGAGCACGACGCGGTCTCGGATCTCGCGGATGTCGTCGATGCCCCGCTGCGAGGCGGCGTCCATCTCGATCACGTCGAGCGAGGTGCCGGCGGCGATCGCGCGGCACGCGTGGCAGGTGCTGTCGGGGGTCGTCGTCGGGCCCTGCGCGCAGTTGAGGCACTTGGCGAGAATCCGCGCCATCGAGGTCTTGCCGGTGCCGCGCGGACCCGCAAAGAGGTACGCCTGGCGCACCGCGTCGCTCCCGATCGCGTTGCTCAGCGTCCGGACGACCGCCTCCTGCCCGACGACCTCGGCGAAGCTCTGCGGGCGGTACTTCCGGTAAAGCGCAGCCATCGCACGATTCAAGCAGAACGTCGCCGCGCCCGACATGCGCGGGCGCGGCTCACAACCGCATGCCGTCAGCAGACGAGCGGCGAAGCCGCTCGCACGAGAGCGAGCGGAAAGCCGAAGCCGAAGGCGGAGCGGGCGAAGCGGGCAAACGGGCCAGGCGCACCGCACACCTGAGAGGGACTACTTAGCGCTGCTTCCTCCCGGATCTGACGCGGTTCGCAGGCTCCCACTGCACGGGGCCTGGCCCGGCGGCCAGTGTAGCCTCGGCCTTCATGCCCGACGATGCCCGCCGTGCGCTGCTGACGAGGTTCTTCGACCACGCGCCCATGTTCCCGCCGGCGAGCCTGCCGCCCGCCGAGGCGCTGGCCGAGGACCGGCGGGCACGGGAGAGCGAGAACGCGTGGATGCTCGGCCGTCTCGTGTGGCCGGCGGCGCAGCTTTCCGAGCTGCCCCAGGAGGAGGCGCGAGCGCTCGCGGTCGTCGAGGCCGGAAGCGAACAACAGGCCGACGCGGTCTATCTCGAGGGCGTCGCGCTCGACGAGGTTGCGGCGCGCGGGGTGCGCGCGAAGATCCGGTGCGGCGGCGAGCGCGTCCCGGCCGTCGAGGAGCTCGCGGACTTCATCCGTGGTTGCCGCTCCAGGGGCCTCGTCTTCAAGGCAACGGCCGGCCTTCATCATGCGTATCCGAGCGAGTCCGGGGAGCACGGGTTCCTCAACGTCCTCGCGGCGTCGGTCTTCGGGAACGAGGAAGAGGCGCTGCGCGAACGGTCGCCCGCGTTCGCGCTCGACGCCACGTCGTTTCGCTGGCGCGACCAGGAGGCGCTTCCCGCAAGGCTCGCGGACGTTCGCGCGTCGCTCTTCCACTCGATCGGAACGTGTTCGTTCTTCGAACCGGTCGATGAGCTGGAGGAGCTGCGAATCCTGTGAGCTTCGGGGCCGGGCCGAACGGGCTGCTCTGGCGGGACGGCGACGAGGCGGTCGATCTCTCGGGCCTCGGTGACCTGTTCGCCCGGCCGACGCTGAACGAGCTGCTCGCGGCGGGCCGGCCGACCTGGCGAGAGGCGACCGCAATCGCCCGCGCACACGACGGCCCTCGCGTTCCCGTAGACAAAGCCGGCCTGCGGCTGCCGTTCGAGGTCGCGGACTACGTGGACTTCTACTCCTCGCTGGAGCACGCCACGAACCTCGGCCGCATGTTCCGGCCCGACCAGGAGCCGCTCCTGCCGAACTGGCGCTGGCTTCCCGTCGCGTACCACGGCCGCGCCGCGAGCGTCGTGGTGAGCGGAACCGACGTCGTTCGGCCGCGCGGTCAGCGGAAGGCGCCGAGCGAGGACGCGCCGACGTTCGGCCCCAGCCGCCGCCTGGACTTCGAGCTCGAGCTCGGGTTCGTGGTCGGCGTTCCCACCTGGTCGGGCGAGCCCGTCTCGGTCGAGGCGTTCGCCGACTACGTGTTCGGTGTCGTGCTCGTCAACGACTGGAGCGCGCGCGACATCCAGGCGTGGGAGTACGTCCCGCTCGGCCCGAACCTCGGCAAGTCGTTCCAGACGTCGGTCTCGGCGTGGGTGACGCCGCTCGCCCTGCTCGAGGACGCGCGCGTCGAGGCTCCGCCGCAGGAGCCGTCACCGCTGCCGCATCTCGCCGGCGGGCGCGACTGGGGTCTAGACGTCGCGCTCGAAGTCGAGCTGAACGGCGAGACGCTCTCGCGCGGCAATGCGCGAACGCTCTACTGGACGCTGCCGCAGCAGCTCGCCCACGCGACCTCGAACGGGGCGCGCCTGCGGACGGGAGACCTGATGGCATCGGGGACGATCTCAGGCTCCGAACCGGGCTCGGAAGGATCGATGATCGAGCTCTTCCGTGGCGAGCGCTTCCTCGACGACGGCGACGAGGTCGTGCTGCGCGGCCGTGCGGCAAACGGGGTCGAGTTCGGCGAGGTGCGAGGCAGAGTCGTGCCGGCGCGCGTCTAGAACCGCACTACGGTCCCGTGCGAATATCGCGCGATGCCGCCCGCCTATCGCTTCCTCGACCGCTGGGTCGTGCCTTCTCCGATCGACCGGGTCCACGACGCGATCGGCGACGTGCTCGGCTACGAGCGCTGGTGGACGGACTTTGTGATCCGCGCGACGGGCGACGAAGCGCCGCCGGAAGCCGGCAAGAGCAACGAGTTCCTCGTGAAGGCGTACCTGCCCTACAAGGTCAACTTCGGGCTGGAGGTGGTCGAGGCCGAGCGGCCGCGGCGCACCCTCTCGCGGCTCTCGAAGGATTTCGTCGGCTCGGGCGAGTGGACGCTGGAGCTACCACATCTGGGCCATGCGCCGCGGCGAGCGGCAGATCCGCGAGTACCTCGACACGCACTAGTCTCGCTTCGAGCCGAGGTGCGGCGCGCCGCCGATCAGGTCGTAGAAGCGATTGCGCCGTTGTGTCCAGTGCTCGTCCCGGGAAACGGCGCGCGCTTCGCTCTGCTGCAACCTGCGGCCGTCCGGCGTATAGAAGCGGCGCGCCCAGATCGAAGTCGGCTTTGCGAGTCGCGCCGTGCCGACGACAGCGAGCGGCGGGAACACGACCCCGAAGAGGCCGAGCTTGAGCTTCCCTTTCAGCATGGTGACGACGACGAGACAGGCGATGAGCACGATCAGTCCGTCGCCGAGGATCCGGCCCAGGCGGTCGCCCGCCGTGTCGGATGGAAGCGGGAACGTCGCCACGATCGCGAGCGCGAGGAACGCAACCGCCGCCAGGCAGGCGTCGATCGACAGCCGCCCTTCGGTCGTCCAGTAGACGTCGTCGAGGTGGAGGAGCATCGCGAATTCGTCGAGGACGAGCGCGGCGCCCGCGCCGAACACGATCGCGAGGAAGGCCATCCAGACCTCGCGCGGTGCGAGCGCGATCGCGATTCCGCCGGCGACGAGGCTCATCACGAGGCCGGGAACGAGGTGGTGGACGTGAACGTCCCCGACATGCGCGCTGCCCCAGCCGCGGACGCGCGCCATCCGCGTGTAGAAGCGCGTCCCCGCGAGCGTGAGGACGAAGGCCAGGAGCATCAGGAACGCGGGCTCGCGGCCGCCGCCGTAGATGTGCGTCTCGTAACCGGGAAAGAAGCGAAAGAGGTTCATCCGTGCCTGCCCCAAGTGTGACCGATCCCTGATGGAGAACGGCCGCCCTCGTTACGCGCGTCACCGCTTGTCGAAGCGCTCGATCGCGGCGGCGACCGCCTGTGGGTTCCCGAGCATCGAGAGGTGGCCGACGCCGGGGATGAGCACGAAGCGTGCGTGCAGGAGCGACGCGGTCTTGCGGCCCGCGGTCACGGAGTCGACGGAGTCGTGGGCGCCCCAGACGACGATTCGCCGCGTGCGCACGTGCTCGAGGTCGGCACGGGTGACGCCCTGGATCCCGCCGGCGAGCATCGACCTGAACGCGCTGTCCGTTCCCTCGACACGGAACGGCGCCTGGAACTGCTCGACCACGGCAGGCGTCACCTTCGCGTTCGGCCATGCGGTGCGCAGGACGCGTCCGACGAGCCAGTCCGAGCCGGTCGCGATCCGGTAGAGCGACGTGTATCAGGGCGGCAGCAGGAGATGCGCGAACCAGCCGGGGCCGCCGATGGGGAACGCATCGCCGTCGAGGAGCACGATCCCGCGAGTCGTCGAGGGATGATCGAGGGCGTAGAGGACCGCGGTCCCGGCGCCGAGCGAGTGGCCGACGAGGAGCGGATGCCCGAGCCGAAGCCGCCGGGTGAACCCGTCGACGAGCTGCACCCAGTGCGCGAGCGTGTACGGGCCGCGCCGCTGCGAGAACCCGAACGGCGGGACGTCGAGCGCGAACACTCGATGGTCGCGTCCGAGCAACGGTCCGACCTCGTGCCAGACCCAACTCGGCTCGGCGGCGCCGCCGAGGAGGACGATCGGCGTTCCTGCGCGACCCCAGTGCCTGTATGCGAGCAGCGTTCCGTCGACGTTGACGAACGGTCCCGGGTAGAGCTGCTGCGGCGGCTTGTAGCGCCCGTTCGTCGCGAGGTTGTAGGAAAACGACGCAATCGTGAGCGCAGCGAAGATCGCAGCGAGCACGATCGCGACCACTTTGAGAACCCGGCGGATGCGAGCGAGCCTAGTCGCCCGGCCCAGCGTCGAGTGCCGCGAGGTCCGGCGGGTCTTTCAGTGGGCGCGGCTGGGATCGAACCAGCGACCCCTCGCGTGTGAAGCGAGTGCTCTCCCGCTGAGCTACGCGCCCTGAGGGGCCCGATTGTAGCCCGCCGCAGATTGCGAATCGGAGCCCGGGGCATCAGCGGCACATGCCGTCGGTTCCCGCGTTCCTTTCCGCGCGTGCGATGCGCGCGCTCAACCTCGGCATCGCGATCTGGGCCGCGTTCTGGATCGCGCTCGCGGCGTACACGGCGTACGAGGTCGCGGCGCTCCGGAACCTGAGCCGCACGGTCGTTAAGGCGGGGACGGCGACCGAGTCGACGGGCCACGCGCTCGCGGCGGTCGGGCAGCTCCCGTTCGTCGGCGGACGGATCGCCCACCTCGCAGCGCAGGCGATCTCAGCCGGCGCGAGTGCGCGCGCCAGCGGCGCTTCGACGGCTTCGACGATCGACCAGCTCGCCGTCGTCCTCGGAATCGTCATCGCGCTCGTCCCGACCGTGCCGCTGCTCGCGCTCTACGTGCCGCTCGCGCTCAGCTGGCGGCGCGACCGCAAGGCGGTTCGCCGCGCGCTTGCCCAGTGGGACGGGGAGCCGGAGCTCGAGGCGTTCCTCGCGCATCGCGCGCTCGCGCACATGCGCTTCGACGAGCTTCGGAAGCTCGGCTACGGCACGCAGGACTCTCCTCCGAACGCCGAGCTCGCAGCCGCAGAGCTGCGGCGGCTCGGTCTCGAACGGCCGGCGCGGCGGGTCGAGGCACTGCGTCGCCCGCAGGAACCGGTGGCCCGGTGATCGGGCAGCACCGGCGTCGTCCTCCTGGGCGGCAGGACGGCCCGGTGGAACCGACCGAGGCGCCGCCCGGAGGGCGCCTGGCGCGCCTCTACGCCGGCGTCGTGATCTGGCTCGCTCCGCTCCTCGTCGTGATCGTCGCAGCGGCCGCCTACGGTGCGTACCACTATCTGCCGTCGTTCGCGACGGCGCCGACCGCGACGAGCGACTCGCTCCTGCCGAGCCACCCGGCCGCGCTCCAGGTCGAGCGCGAGACCGCTCGTCTGTTCGGATCGCCGCTCTCGACGCCGTACGCAGTCGTGCAGCGGGACCCGAACGGATTGTCCGAGCAAGTCCAGCGGGCGAGCCTGGCGAAGGCGGTCGCGGTGGACAAGAGCCGGGTGCCGTCGCTGCGGGGAATCCGCGCCGTGCCGGTGATGAACACGCTCGGGATCGTCCCCTCGTCGCGCGAGCACGGGACGACGATCGTCACGTACCTGTACTTCCCGCACCAGACTGCCACGGGGCTTGCGTACGCCGACACCGAGCGCTACGCCCAGTACCTCGGCCCGCGCCTCCACACCGTCGATGCGACCGGCGCCGAGGCCGCTCGCCTCCAGCAGTACGACCTCTTGGCCGGGCGGCTGCACTGGGTGGAAGGACTGACTGTCCTGCTCATCGTCCTCATCGTCGGGCTCGCGCTGCGGGCGGTGCTGGCGCCGATTCTGACGGTGCTCTGCGCCGGGATCGCGTTCCTCATCTCCCAGCGCCTGCTCGGCTGGCTCGAGGCGAACTCGAACCTGACGATGCCCAACGAGCTGCAGGGAGTCGCAGTCGCCTTGATGCTCGGCGTCGTCACCGACTACTCGATCTTTTACTTCAGCACCGCACGCGAGGCGCTGAGGGACGGGCTGCCTGCGCGCGAGGCGGTGCGGAGGTCGACGGTGCTCAACACGCCGATCGTGTTCACGGCCGGAGCCGTCGTCTCGTTCGGTGTCGCCTCGCTGCTGCTCGGCACGCTCGGCTTCTTCCACTCCTTCGGCCCCGGGATGGCGATCACCGTCGCCACGGGCCTGCTCGTCTCCGTGCTGCTCGTGCCGGCGATGTTGCGGCTCCTCGGGCCGGCGCTGTTCTGGCCGGGGTTGCGACAGGGGCCGCCGCCCGTGCGGCGGTGGCGGACTCGGATCTCGCACCTCGCGACGCGGAAGCCGGTCGCCTTCGTCCTTGCCGCGGCGGTCCTCGCCGCGCTCGCGCTCGCCGCGTCCGGCCTGCGCAACGGGCTCCCGCTCGGGTTTCAGCTGGTCGAAGGACTGCCGTCGAGCAACCCGGTCGCGGTCGCTGCTCATGCGGCCGGGAAAGGCTTCGCGCCAGGAGTGATCGCGCCGACCGAGCTGCTGTTACGCGAGCCCGGAATCCAGAACCGGCACGCGGCCCTCGTCCGGCTCGAGGCCGCTCTCCACCGTCAGCCCCATGTCGCGGGCGTCCTCGGCGTGGGCGACCAGCCCGCCGGCACGCGGCTCGGGAGCTCGTTCGTGGCGCGGGGAGGAGCGGTCCGCTACGCAGTCATCTTTGACAGCGACCCGGCCGAGGCGCCCGCGATCTCGCACCTGCAGACGCTCCAGCGGGATTTGCCGAGCCTGCTTGCGCGCGTCGGGCTCGGCGGGGCGACGGTCGGCTGGGGCGGTGAGACGGCGCTTGGGGTGGAAACCGTCCAGGCGACCGACACGTCGCTCTGGCGGGTGATCGCCGCGGCGTTCGCGATCAACTTCATCTTCCTCGTGCTGTTCCTGCGCTCGCTGTTCGCGCCGCTCTATCTCTTGCTCGCGAGTGCGGCCGCCCTGGCCGCGACCTTCGGCCTCACGGTCTATTTCTTCACGAACGTCCTGCACGACTCGGGGCTGCCGTACTACATCCCGGTCGCGTTCTCGGTGCTCCTGCTCTCGCTCGGTTCCGACTACAACATCTTCGTCGTCGGGCGGGTCTGGCAGGAAGCGGACCGGCGGCCGCTGCAGGACGCGGTGGCGACGGCCGCGCCACGCGCCGGGCGCGCGATCACGGTCGCCGGAGTCGCGCTCGCTCTGAGCTTCGCGATGCTCGCGATCATCCCGATCACGCCGTTCACGGTGCTGGCGTTCGCGATGGGCGTCGGGATCCTGCTCGACACGTTCCTCGTCCGCTCGGTGCTCGTGCCGGCGCTTGTCGTGGTGTTCGGCCGCGCGGGTCGCTGGCCGCGGCGCAGCCCGGAATACGACTTGGAAGACGTATCCGATGCTGCGAATGAGCCGTTGCAGCGACAGCATGAGCACAGTCGGGCCTGAGACCGCTGTTGCCGGCCGCGACGCCGGCACTTCGACGCCGCGACGAGCCGGGCTCCGGCGGGAAATCGGCTTCATCGGCCTGCTGTGGGCCTCCGCAGGCTCGATCATCGGCTCGGGCTGGCTGTTCGGAGCCCAGAAGGCGCTGATCGCGGCAGGGCCGGCCGCGATCATCTCGTGGGGAATCGGCGCGCTCGCCATCTTCCTGCTCGCGCTGACGCACGCCGAGCTCGGTGGGATGTGGCCGGTCGCCGGCGGCACGGCACGCTTCCCGCATTACGCGTTCGGCGGCGCCGCGGGAGCCTCGTTCGGCTGGTTCTCCTGGCTGCAGGCCGCGACGGTCGCACCGATCGAGGTGCTCGCGATGATCACCTACGGCCAGCACTACAGCTTTGCCAGCGGGTGGATGAAGACGAGCACCGGCGGCACGAGCGTCCTCACCGCCAGCGGGATCGTGGCGGCGGTTGTCCTGATGGCGATCTTCACGTCGATCAACTTCCTCGGGATCCGCAAGCTCGCGCACACGAACAGCGCGGCGACGTGGTGGAAGGTCGGGATCCCGCTCTTGACCATCTTCGTGCTGGGGATCGTCAACTTCCACGCGAGCAACTTCACGGCGGCGGACGGGTTCAGCCCGTTCGGTGCGAAGGGCGTTCTCGGCGCGATCTCGACGAGCGGGATCATCTTCGCGCTGCTCGGCTTCGAGCAGGCCGACCAGCTCGCGGGTGAGAGCACACGGCCGAAGCGCGACATCCCTCGGGCTGTGATCTTCTCGGTGCTCATCGGCGCGGTGATCTACATCGCGCTGCAGGTGATCTTCCTCGGCGCTCTGCCGTCCTCGCAGATCGGCCACAGCTGGGCGCACGGCGCGTACACGACGATGACCGGCCCGTTCGCGCAGGTCGCGACGCTCCTGGGCCTCGGGTGGCTCGCGGCGATCCTCTACGTCGACGCGATCATCTCGCCGGGCGGCACCGGCCTGATCTACACGACGTCGAGCTCGCGCGTCTCCTACGGCCTGAGCCGGAACGGCTACTTCCCGACCGCGTACGAGGCGACCGACAAGCGCGGCGTCCCGTGGGTCGGCCTGATCACGGCGTTCGTGGTGGGTTGCGTCTGCTTCCTGCCGTTCCCGAGCTGGACCTCGCTCGTCGGCCTCATTACCGCGGCGAGCGTGCTGATGTACGCAGGCGCGCCGCTCGCCTTCGGCGTCTTTCGGCGGCGGCTGCCCGACGCCGAACGGCCTTGGCGCGCTCCGCTCGGAGGAGCGCTCGCGCCGGTCTCCTTCGTCGTCGCGAACCTGCTCATCCTCTGGTCGGGCTGGGACACCGTCTGGCGGCTCGGCGTCGCGATCCTCATCGGTTACATGATCCTCGCGATGACCCGCATGTTCGGCTGGAACGAGCG
Source organism: Gaiellaceae bacterium (assembly GCA_036496985.1). GTDB lineage: Bacteria > Actinomycetota > Thermoleophilia > Gaiellales > Gaiellaceae > Palsa-739. The sequence continues at coordinate 12,745 of DASXKE010000196.1, forward strand.
CTCGCCGCAGCTCGACCTCCGAGCAGCGAGCTGGCTGCCCGTCTACCTCGTCGGGATGGGCGTGATCGTCTATCTCAGCGACTTCGGCCCGCGGACGACTCCCGTCCTCCCGCTCTGGTGGGACATGGTCGCCGTCGCGATCTTCAGCGCGGCCATCTACTACTGGGCGCTCGCGGTCGCACTGCCGACCGAGCGCATAGAGGAGATGATCGGCGACGTTGTCCTGCCGGAGGAAGAAGGCGCAGCCGCTGACGAGCCGCTAGCGCGCGAGGTCTGACGACGCGAGAGGGGTGGTCGTGCGGTGTGCCGCGCGCCGAACCGCTACGAGCGCCGTCGCGCAGAAGAGGGCGGAGAAGAGGAAGGGAACGACGTCGCCCGTCGCAGCGGCGACTGCACCTCCCGCCGCCGGGCCGATCAGGGCTCCGGTGGCCCAGGCGGCGTTCATCAGGCCGAAGGCCATTCCCTGCGGCAGCGCGACTTGCTCGGCGCCCTCGGCGATCAGCGCGAACGCCGGAGTGAAGAGCGCGCCGTACGCTCCACCGGCGAGCACGATCAGCGGGACGTACGCGAGCGGGCGAGGGCCGAGCGCGAGCCCGATCGAGATCGGAACGGCGGCGGCGAGCGCGACCTGGATCGGCAGCAGAACTCCGCGCCGGTCGAGCAGCCGGCCCGAGAGCGGCGAGATCGCGGTCTCGAGCCCTGCGCTGACGAGCCAGACGGCGCCGATTGCGGCCGCCTCCCAGCCGGCGGCCGCGAGATGAAGCGGCGCGAGCGTCGAGAGGACGCCGAAGAGGAACGCCGGCAACGCCATCAGAACGAGCCCGCCGAGGAAGTACGGGTTGCGCAGCGCACGCCGCGTTGCGGCCAGTGAGGGAGCGTCGGGCGGGATCGACTCGATCTGCAGCGTCCAGATCGCAAGGAGGACGGCGACGCCCGCCAGCGCGGTAAAGACCACGTCGCGGCCGACGAGAGCTGCCGCCGCTCCGACGACCGGCCCGAAGAGCGCACCGAACACGGCCGCGCCCATAGCGGTTCCGATCAGCTGGCCGCGGCGATCACGCGGCGCGGCGGCGAGCAGCCACGCGAACGCTCCGGCCCAGGTGAAGCCGCTGCCCACGCCCTGCAGGAAGCGCGCGGCGGCAAGCGGCCAGAAGCCGTGGGCGAACGCGAAGCCGAGGCTTGCAAGGCCCATCAGCGTCAGCCCGACGAGGACTGCACGCCGCGCGCCGAGCCGGGCAGCAGCCGCCCCTCCCGGCAGGCCGCCCACGAGCGCGCCGGCCGCGTAGGCGGCGACGAGCACTCCGGCTCCCGCCTTCGAGAGGTGGAGCGTGTGCGCGAAGTGGGGGAGGAGCGGCGTGAGCGCCGCGTAGAGCATCGTGTCCACGCAGACGAGCGCCGAGACGAGGATCAGGAGACGGCGCATTGCCAGGCAGCGTAGGCGGGCTTACCGTTCCGGTGTGACACTTCGAGGGCTCGGCGCCGTATGAGCGACGTGAACGCACTGCCGGCAACCGTCCGACCTCCGAGTCGGATGGCAGCACCGACTTTTGCGGACGTCGTCGCAGAGGATCTCGACGCCGTTTACCGCTATCTCGTCTATCTCACGGGCGATCGCTCGGCGGCCGAGGATCTCGCGGCCGAGACGTTCGAGCGGGCATTTCGCAGCTGGCGCCGTTTCGACCCGCGTCGCGGCGCGCCCCGCACCTGGCTCTGCCGTATCGCCCATTCCGCCGCCGTCGACTGGTTCCGGGCCGAGGCCCGGCGGCAGCGGCGCGAGGAGACGTACAGCCGCGACGACGCGCAGATCGAGGAATCCGTTTTCGCCGAAGGCCTGTCTCCTGAATTGGAGCGGGCCCTGCGGCGTCTGACACCGGCGGAGCGCGAGGTGGTCGCGCTGCGCGTGCTGCTCGAGCTCGACGGTCCGAGCGCGGCGCGCGTGCTCGGCATCAGTGCAACAGCTTGCTCGACCCGGCTCAGCCGGGCTTTGCAACGACTCGAGGAGGAGATGAGCGATGTCCGGAATTGAGTTCGAGGGATACGAGGCGCTCGTCTCCGAGTTGCGGGCCACTGCTCCCGTCGCTCCCGACCGCCTGCGCCAGCGAGTGCTGGACGGCGCGCCCGCGCCGCGCGCGCGGAGGTCGAAGAAGCGGCGGCTCGCGCTCGTGGTCGTGCCGGTTGCCGTCGTGCTCGCGGTCGGCGCTGCGTTCGTGCACGGCTTCGTCAAGTCAGGCTCGCACGGGGCGAGCGCCAACACCCCACCGCTGGCCGGCATTTCCTCGATTGTCTCAAACGGCGGAGTTGTCAGACACCAGGTGGAAAAGAGAGCGCTTGCTCCGGTCAACAAGCAGAAGACGCTCCCTAGCACGTACTCCGCGGCCGGCGATAACGCACTGCAGGCCGCGGTCCCGGCAGCTGCGGCGGGCTCGCTCAATGCGCTCAGGATCCCGCGGAACCGGCTCGTGCATGCCACTGCCTCGCTCGAGGTGCGCGTGCCCGGCCGCTCTGAGCTCTCGAAGGCGACGAACCAGGCGACCCAGGACGTCGCCGCGCTCGGCGGCTACGCCCAGTCCGTCCGCTACTCGGCCTCGCACGACGGCGGCGGCAGCGCGGTGCTGTCGCTCCGCGTCCCGGTGCAGAGGGCGCAGACCGCGATCGGCAAGCTCGGCAGCCTCGGCACGCTGCTCTCACAGCAGGTCTCGACTCAAGATCTGCAGGCGAAGCTCACGAGCCAGACGAGCCAGATCGGCTCGCTGAAGCGCGCGATCGCCGTCTACGTGACCGCGCTCCAGAGTTCGACGCTTCCGGCCTCGCAGCGCGCGATCCTCCAGATCCGGCTCAACAACGCGCGCCGGTCGCTCTCGCAGCTCGAGCACGCGCGCAAGGGAACGCTCGCAGCGGGCGCGAACGCGGATATCTCGCTCGTCCTCGTCACGCACAAGACCGCGGCAGCTGTGACGCATCACAAGGAAGGCCGCCTGGGCCGCCTGCTCGGCGACGCGGCGCACTTCCTCGCGCTCGAGGGGATCATTCTCCTCTACGCGTTGATCGTGCTCGCGCCGGTGATCCTGCTCGTCGCGCTCGGCTGGTGGATCCTGCGCGAGCGGCGGCGGCGCGAGGAACGGCTGCTCGCGGGCGCGTGATCTGGTAGATAAGCGAGCGTGCTGCTTGGCGGAGAGCTCCCGGTTGGTCACGAGATCGGCCTGATCGTGGTCGCGGCCCTCTTCATCTCGTTCGCGCTCGCCTCGTCGTTCCTCATCCCGCGCTACAAGCCGGACTTCCCCGGCCCGCAGGGAATGGGGGTCTTCGTGATCGCCTCGATTGCCTTCTTCGTGCTGATGGTCGCGGCGGTCAACTTCTTCGGCTGAGCCGGTACCCTGTCCGCACTTCGGAGAAGTGGCCGAGTGGCTGAAGGCGGCGCCCTGCTAAGGCGTTATGGGGCTGAATGGCTCCATCGAGGGTTCGAATCCCTCCTTCTCCGTTAGCGCAGTGCCCGCCGCGGGTCTGCGCACACCCGCGGAGGGGTGGCAGAGCGGTCGAATGCGGCGGTCTCGAAAACCGTTATCCGTCGTTAGGCGGATCGAGGGTTCAAATCCCTCCCCCTCCGCTCCTTGAGCCGAATCCGATGCGGGCAATCGAGTCGGGGCACCGACGTCGGGGCCCCGACTCGAGGGCTTGGCGCACCGGGACCTCTCCGGGGCGCGCGACCTGCGCGCCTGGGTCAATGCCGAAGGCAGAGGGAGGAAAGGTCCATTCCGAACTCGGGCTGGTACACCTGGCAGCCAATCCGCGCGGAGAAGAAGTCTTGGCTGGCGCCGGTGGAGATTGCGGCGGCCGGCGCCTGGTCGCGTTCGAGTTCGTAGGCCAGGCGACTGACTGCTC
>DASXKE010000197.1:0-4100 GCA_036496985.1 Gaiellaceae bacterium
CCGCGTCGCGCGGCCGCTTGTCGGGGCGCTGCCGTCGTCGTCGCGGAAGGCGAGCCTCGACTACCGCGCGAAGCGCTTCGTCCGCGCGGCGCACCTGCCGCCGCTCGAGCGGCATCACGGCTGGAAGGAGATCTTCTCGGCCGAGGCGCGCAGCGAGTTGACCCGACGCCGCGCAGATTTCGATCCGGTCGACGTGCATCGCGCGCGGTACGCCGAGACCTCGGCGGCGCCGCAGCTGGCGCGCTTGCAGGACGTGGACTTCGGTATCTACCTCGTCGACGACCTGCTCGTGAAGACGGACCGTGCGTCGATGGCGCATTCTCTCGAGGCACGTGTTCCCTTCCTCGACCCCGTCGTGACGAATCTCGCCTTCGCCCTGCCGACACGGCTGAAGGTGCGCGGCCTCACGAAGAAGGTGCTGTTGCGCAAGGCGGCAGAGCCTCTCCTGCCGAAGGAGGTCGTGCACGGGCGCAAGCGCGGCTTCTCGATCCCGGCGGCCGCGTGGCTGCGCGGCGAGCTGGAGCCCTTCGCGCGCGAGACGCTGTCGCCGAGCACTCTCGAGCGCCAGGGCTTCTTCCGGCCCGAACCGGTCGGTCGGCTGCTCGACGAGCACGTCGCGGGCAGGGAGGACTGGAGCCGCCAGCTCTGGGGGCTGCTCGCCTTCACGCTCTGGTACGAGCGGCACGTCGAGCAGGAGCCGCCGCGGCTGGAGTCGGCGCGGATGGAGGCGCTGGCAGCGTGAGCGATCTCCCGCCCTTCGAGCTCGGCTACCCGCGGACCGAGTTGCGGCGGCAGCTCGTCGACGCGGTGCTCCGGGGCGAGAAGACGTCCACGGCGGGGCTCCTCGACGAGTACGAGGCGGAAGGAACGAAGCCCGAGCCGGCGGGAGCTCGCGCCACCCTGCTCGGCTACGACGACGAGCCTGTGGCCGTCATCGAGGTGACGGAGACCCGCGTCGTCCCCGCCGGGGAGATCGACGGCCAGTTCGCGCGCGACGAGGGCGAGGGCTACGAATCGGTCGAGGAGTGGCGCGTCGCGCACGAGCGCTTCTTCGGCCGTTCGATCGAGGCCGACACGCAGATCGTCGCGGTCCGTTTCCGCGTGGTGGAGCGCCTCTGATGCGCGTCTGGATCGACATGACGGCGCCGGCCCACGTGCTCGTCTTCAAGCCGCTGGTCGAGATCATGCGGGGCCGCGGCGACGAGGTGGAGATCACGGCCCGCGACTACGCACAGACGCTGCAGCTGCTCAAGCTGCACGGGCTCGAGGCCGACGCCGTCATTGGACGCCATGCCGGCCGGTCGCGCCTGCAGAAGGCGCGGCAGATGACGAGCCGCCTCGGCGCGCTGCGGAAGTGGGCTCGCTCACGCGAGTTCGACGTCGCGCTCGCGCACGGCTCGCACGAGCTGACCATCTCGGCGCGCCGCCTCGGGATTCCGAGCTCGACGACCTTCGACTACGAGTTCGCAACGCTCCAGCATCAGCTCGGCTGCCGCGCGGCAACGCGCGTCGTCGTGCCCGACGCGATCCCTCCGGAGCGGCTGGAGAAGTACGGCGTGCGGCCGCCGAAGCTCGTCCAGTACCCGGGGTTGAAGGAGGAGTACTACCTCGCCGACTTCGAGCCCGACCGTTCGCTGCTCGACCGCTTCGGCGTCGATCCGGCGCGCGTCCTTGTCGTGCTGAGACCGCCGCCCGACGTGTCGCTCTACCACCGGCACTCCAACCCGCTCTTCCCGCAAACCCTCGAGCACCTCGGCCGGTCCGACGATGTGCAGGCGTTCGTGCTGCCGCGCACCGTGGAGCAGCACGACTACGTCAAGGGACTGGCACTGCCGTCGGTGATCCTCCCGGACGGTGCCGTCGACGCGCAGAGCCTGATCGCAGTCGCCGACCTCGTTGTCTCGGCAGGCGGGACGATGAACCGCGAGGCGGCGGCGCTCGGGGTGCCTGTCTACACGACGTACGGCGGGAGGCTCGGCGGCGTCGACGAGGAGCTGATCCGCAGCGGACGCCTGAAGCCGCTCACCGACCCCCGCGCGCTCGAGCTGATGAAGCGAGACCCCGAGGCGGCCCCACGCGTGCGGCGCGAACCGGCCGAGATGCTGAGGCTGCTGCTTTCCGCCCTGGACGCCTGAGGAGCGCCGGGTAGCGGTTAGTTGCTGCGCGGGTCGTGCTCGGTGACGAAGTCGGCCGCGTCGCCTTCCTTGATAACGACCTGGTAGGCGTCCTTCCGGACGACCACGTACTCGATCTCCGGCAACTCGTGACCGGGTGCGACGACGAACTGCTTCGGGTCGGCGCGAACGCGCTCGTACTCGGAGACCGTCATCGGCAGAAGACGGGTGCAATCGATATTGGAGCACTCACAGAAGAACTCGAATGTGTGGTCGTCGAACTGGCTCGAGGTGGCCGCCTCTTCGATGTTCTCGTTCACGGATCGGAAGAGTGTCTCGTTCCGTGCCAGCCGTTCCTCGCGGGCATCCATCGGGTCACCCTACGCGGCGTCGCTCGCGAGCAACGTCGCAAGGCGCTCTATCTCGCCGCGTGTTCGCACCACCATTGCCTCGAGTTCGTCGACGAGCCGCTCGTCGACCGGGTTGTCGGCCGCCCGGAAAGCGTTCAAGGCCGACGTGCACGCGCCGTAGAGAATGTGCAGCATGGCGAGCTGCCGTTCACTGGGCTTAGGTTCCACGAGCGCCTAGTGCCCCGCAACCTCGAGGGTCTAAACCCGGCTTCGGCGCACCGCTCAGGCCGCGACGTCGGCGATCCGGGCGAGCAGCTCGGCACCGTAGCGTTCGAGCTTCGCCGGGCCGATTCCCGGCACCGCCGCGAGCTCGGCGAGGGTTCTCGGCTCGCGTGCGACGAGCTCCGCCAGCGTCCGGTCGTTGAAGACGACGTAGGCCGGCACCTCTTCCTCGCGGGCGCGCGCGAGCCGCCACTCCTTCAGTGCCTGTACCGCCGGCGTCTGCGGTAGCGCCTGCTTCTCGCGTTTCGGCTGCGTCGGAGCTGCTGCGCGCACGCCGAGCTCGTCGAGGAACCGGCTCGGCTTGCCGTCCCACGTGACGAGCAGATGCCGCTTCGCACGCGTCAGCCCGACGTAGAAGAGTCGCCGTTCCTCCTCGGCGTCCCCGCGACGGATCGGCAGCTCGCCCTCCTCGACGTGCGGCAGGAAGACGGCCTCCCACTCGAGCCCCTTCGCCCGGTGGAGCGTCAGGAGATGCACGCCGCGGCCCGCGCTCTCGCCGAAGCGCTCGTGCAGCGACTCGACGAACGCTTCTACCTCCCCGCCGAATTCCTCGGCGAGTCGCACAAGCCGCCCCAGGTCGGCCTGCCGCGTCTGCTCTCGCTCGCCGAGCTTGTCGGGAATCTCGGTGAGAAACCCCTGCCGTGCCGCGAGCTCACGCACCGCCTCGCCTGCCGGTCCGCGCTGCCCTCGCAGCGCTCTCAGCAGCTGCCGGGCCGCGTCGCGCGCGAGCAGCGACGCCCCCTGGAACGGGATCCCTGCGTCGTGAAACGCCTCCTCGAACTCGGTCGTCCGCGCGTTTGTCCGGACGAGCACGGCCATCTGCTCGAGCGCGACGCCGTCCTCGTGCAGGCGCCAGACGTGCGCGGCGATGTCGAGGCCGGGACCGACAACCGGTTCCGCGCCCGGCTCGAGGGTCGGGACGAGCGTCTTCGCCGAACCGCCGAGCCGCGACACGAGGCGATTCGCGAGCTCGAGCACCTGCGGCGTCGAGCGGTAGTTCCGCTCGAGCTTCACCACGTGCGCGTGCGGGAAGCGCCGCGGGAGGGCGAGCAGCCACCGCGCGTTCGCTCCCGTGAAGCCGTAGATCGCCTGGTAGTCGTCGCCGACCGCACAGAGCTCGTCTCGCTCGCCGAGCCAGAGGTCGAGGAGCGACTGCTGCAGCAGATTGACGTCCTGGTACTCGTCGATGGTGAACGCACGCCAGCGGTCATGCACCGTCGCCCGCACCCGGCCGTCCTCCTCGAGCAGCCGCGCGGTCCGTTCGAGCAGATCCTCGAAATCGAGCATCTCCTCGGCCGCCTTGCGGCGCTCGTACTCACGGAAGACCCGGTGCATGAGATCGAGCGGAATCGGC
>DASXKE010000198.1:0-32531 GCA_036496985.1 Gaiellaceae bacterium
AGCGGCCCGACGAGCGCGATGGAGAGCCACGGATCGCGTTGCCAGAGGACGATCAGCGTCAACGCCGCAGACGCCATGAATGCGAACGGCGCCGTGGTCTGGCGGATGTTCTCCCAGGCAATTGTGAAGAACGAGCGGCCGGAGCTGGCAGCGAGGACCGCGCTGATCAGAACGAGGTTGACGATCCAGTAGTAGATGAAGCCGCACAGCACGACCCGCCCGACAAGGGCGCCGGTCGAGCTGCCCTCGACGTGCTCGATCGCCACCCCGGCCGCGAGCGCCGAGAGGGCGAACATCGAGCCGTTGTAGGCGACGCGCAGCGGCGGCCGGCGCTGCAGCAGATGCGTGAACGTGGGGCCGCCCGCGGCGACGATTACGCCGGCGGGCCAGCCGAGCAGGATGATCGCCGAGACGGAGAAGACGAACCCAAGCGTGACGCCGCCGGCGCTCACTCCCTCGACCGGCACCGGGAAGCGCTCGGCGAGCGCCATGCTCGCCATGAGGCCGAGGAGCGCCGCGACGTCCGACGCCGACTTCGGTGTGTCGACGTAGCGGAAGATCGCGAACGCAACAGTTACGGCGCCCGCGACGATCACGGGCGCCACTACTGCTAAGACTTTCGGCGGAACTCCTGCCGAGGCAATCTTCCCGACAGCCTCCTGCTGGTCACCCGCCACCGATTCCTCCCCTACGAGGTGGGCGGGCGTTTACCAGCCGAAGTTGAGCGCGCCGCTGAGACTCGAGCCGAACGCCACTGCGAGAACCGCGGCGAACGCCAGGAGAGTCACGAGACGAAACTTCCACTCAAGCATTGTGCCTCCAGGGACGGAGATCGTTAAGGACGCCAGACAAAAGGAATTGTGGGTGCGGTTTGCGGGACCGGGAATCACCCGATGGGGGTAGCGGCGTCCCTAAAAGGGGGTAACTACAGGGCGAAAACGGCCAGGTCTAGGGCTCTAGACCGGCTTCGCGCAGCGGCCGGCGGCCCCACGCGAACTTCTGCTTGTACCAGCCGGTCAGCTGATTGAGGGCGACGCCCTCGTCCGACGAGTGGATGAACCAGCCGTTACCGACGTAAATGCCGGTGTGGATCACCTGCGATCCCTTCGACTTCGAGCCGTTGTCGCCGAAGAAGATGACGTCCGCGGGCTGCAGCTTCTTGATCCCGATCCGCTCGGAGCTCGGGACCTCGACGCTCATCTGGTACGTCGTCCGTCCTGTGATCGTCGAGGCGAGCGTGCCCTCGTTCGGATAGGCCTGGAGCTTGTAGACGCGCCAGACGAAGCCCGAGCAGTCGTAGCCGCCGCGCGACGTCACGCCGAACTCGGTCTCGGCGTTGTCGCTCGTCCCGCCCCAGATGTACGGCATCCCGATCTTCGAGAACGCGACGGTGAGGATCTGCCGCTGCCAGGCGTTGAGCACCAGAGGAAGGGCGAAGGCGGCTGCGAGGTTCTTCACTTGGGCGATCTGCCAACTGTTTTCGAGCGGGCCGAAGTTGAGGATCTGCGCGGTCGAGTAGGCGGCCTCGGCGCGCGTCGCCGGATCCTGCGGCCGCAGCTCGAGGAAGTCCTGCGCGGCCGGGTGGTTGAGCCGCAGGCCGAGCAGCCGGGCGACGACCTCGGTGCCGAAGCGGCCGGGCACCACGAGGCCGGATGCCTGTGCGCCCGCGACGAACTCCTTCGCCGCCTTGCCGAGCCCGATCGCCTGCACGAGGCTGCGGTCGAGCTGCGCCATCGTCTCCGTCCCGGCGGGGTCCGAGACGGTGGGCGTCGTGGTGATTCCGGTGGTCGTCGTGCCGGTCGTCGTCGTGCCCGTACCGGAGTCGGGCGAGGTCGGCGGTGTGCCCAGCTGGGCTTTCAGGTCCGCGGAGAGATTCGTGAGCGTCTGGTTCGTGAGTGCGGCGTTCGGCCGGAACTTGTTCACGCTCTTCGCGTCCATCAGCTTGTGCGCCACGACGGTGGCGATCTGCGGAGCCGCCCAGTTCGGGACGGTTTTGGACGATCCGGCGGCGGCGGCCGTGGAGACTCCGGCGACAGCACACGCAGCCGCAAGCATGGCGAGACGCTGACCCACGATGTCTCCATCGACCGGGATGGGGTATGGCATTACCCTCTTTGGGTGAAGTCGGTGGAGATCACGCCCGAGCCAGACGAGGCGGAGCGCAAGGCGATCCTCGCGGCGATCGCCGCGGACGACGACGACCGGCCTGCAGATTCCGTCTGGGCCGATGCGTTTCTCCCCGGTCGCGACGACCACGAGCCGTAACCGCACCGAGCCGCCGGGCGTTTCCTCCGCATGTGGGAGGAATGCATCCGCTGTACCGAGGCTCCGGCCGTCGACGACCAGGGCTATTGCGGCCACTGTCACTGGGCCGTCCGGGCCGAGGTCGAGGAAGGGTTCTACGCGATGCGCGAGTACCTGCGCGCATGGGCCCGCTTCGACGAGTGGTGCGAAGCCCAGAAGCTCGCGGTCTGACTCGTCGAGCTACTCGGGCTGCGCTCTGCTCAGCAGTCGCGGCGCGCTTCGCGCGTAGTCGAGGCCGGACACCCACGTGAGGATGACCGCGACGAGCAGCGTCCACCACGCGGCCCGGTCGGTCCAGGCGCCGGCTGCCGCGAAGCCCGCGACCGCCGCGGCAACCGCCTGAGCCCACGTCTTCAGCTTTCCGAGATCGCGTGCGGCGAGAACGACGCCTCGCTCGACGGCTGCCTGCCGCAGTCCGCTGACGAGCACTTCGCGTACGACGATCGCGGCGACCATCCACGCGGGGATCACTCCCTGCTCGATCAGCATCACGAGCGCGGCGAGCACGAGGATCTTGTCGGCGATCGGATCGAGCAGCGAACCGACCGATGACGAGTAGCCATGCTTGCGCGCGAGTCTCCCGTCGAACCAGTCGGTGGTCATCGCGACGCAGAAGACCGCCGTCGCCCAATAGTCGTGGTTCGGGAAGCTCCAGGCGTACAGCACGACGACGATCGGGACGGCTGCCGCGCGCGCCACGGTGAGCTTGTCGGCCGCTGTGAGGTCCACGGCGTGGAGAATACGGCCCGCTCATGTTCGACAAGGTTCTCGTCGCCAATCGAGGGGAGATCGCGATCCGCGTCTTCCGCACGCTGCGCGAGCTCGGAGTCGGCGCCGTCGGCGTCTACTCCGAGGGAGATCGCGCCGCACTGCACGTCGCGTACGCCGACGAGGCGTTCCTGCTCGGCCCGACGCCGGCTGCCGAGAGCTACCTCGCCGTCGACCGGATTCTCGACGCTGCGCAGCGCTCCGGGGCGCAGGCGATCCATCCCGGCTACGGCTTTCTCGCCGAGAACGCTGCCTTCGCGCAGGCGGTCGAGGACGCCGGTCTCGTCTGGATCGGGCCGCCTCCCGCCGCGATCGAGCTGATGGGGTCGAAGACGGCGGCGCGCACGGCGATGCAGGAGGCCGGCGTCCCGATCATCCCCGGCACGACCGATCCGGTCGGCTCCGTCGACGAGCTGATCGCGCTGGGCGACGAGCTCGGCTACCCGCTCCTGATCAAGGCGGCGGCCGGCGGCGGCGGCAAGGGCATGGAGGAGGTGCACGACCCGGCGCAGGCCCAGCAGGCGTTCGAGCGGGCGCGGCGACAGGGGCAGTCCTACTTCGCGAATCCCGATGTCTACGTCGAGAAGCTGATCGTCGACCCTAGGCACGTCGAGGTTCAGGTGCTCGCCGACTCGCACGGCAACGTCGTCCACCTCGGTGAGCGCGACTGCACGATTCAGCGTCGCCACCAGAAGCTCATCGAGGAGACGCCGTCTCCGGCCGTCGACGAGGAGCTGCGGCAGCGGATCGGCGCGATCGGCGTCGAAGCCGCTCGAGCCTGCGGCTATCGCTCCGCCGGAACGATCGAGGGGCTGCTCACGCGCGACGGCGAGTACTTCTTCATGGAGATGAACACACGCATCCAGGTCGAGCACACGGTGACCGAGATGGTGACCGGCCTCGACCTGGTGCGCGAGCAGATCCTCGTCGCGCTCGGCGAGCCGCTTTCGGTGCGGCAGGAGGACATCGAGCTGCGAGGCCACGCGATCGAGTGCCGGATCAACGCCGAGGACGTGACCCAGGGCTTCCTGCCGGCGCCGGCCGCCGTGACCGGCTACCGCGAGCCGGCCGGCCCCGGCGTGCGTGTCGACTCGGGCGTCGCCGCCGGCTACGAGGTTTCGGGCTCGTACGACCCGATGGTCGCGAAGCTCATCGTCCACGGCGTCGACCGCGAGCACGCACGCCGGCGCATGCTGCGCGCGCTCGACGAGTTCTGGATCGAGGGGCCGACGACGCTGATCGGCTTCCACAAGGCGCTTCTGGAGCACCCGTGCTTCGTCGGCGGAGAGACGTGCCACGGCGTCGTCGAGTCGGAGGAGCTCGCCGCGCGCGCGGCCGAGCTGGGCGGGATGCCTCCCACGCCTCCAAGTAACAGTCTGTTACAAGGAAAGACGGGTCCGGGCGGGACCACGGTCGATCGCGTGCGCACGGTCGAGGTCGACGGACGGCGGTTCGAGGTGCGCATCTCCGACCCCGAGCCGGACTGGCGTGCACTGGCGCAACGGCGGCGCGAGCGTGTGCGCTCGGCCGGCTCCGGTGCGGCCGGCGGCGACGCGGTCGTCTCGCCGATGCAGGGCACGGTTCTCGCGGTCCCGGTTTCCGACGGCGACGAAGTCGAGCCCGGCCAGGTGATCTGCGTCGTCGAGGCGATGAAGATGGAGAACGAGGTGCACGCGCAACGCGCAGGCATCGTCCAAAGCCTCTCCGTCGAGCCCGGCCAGGCCGTCACGACCGGCCAGGTCATCTGCACGATCGAAGCGCAGTAGCTCTCTCCGAAAACCGCGGCTCGCCGGCGCGCGTAAACCCAGGCGAACCCAGTAGGAGGAGAGAGATGAGAAAGACCATCCTGGCCGCAGCGTTCGCACTCGCTCTCGCAGCGGCCGGTGTCGCCGCAGCAGCGGCCGTCACACATCAGAGCTCCAGCTCGTCCGCCGCGACCAACGCGACAGCCGGCCGCGTCACCCTGCACCAGACGAAGGTCGGCAAGGTGCTCGCGACGAGCGCGGGCAGGACGCTCTATCTCTTCATGGCGGACAAGCAAGGCAAGAGCGCCTGCTACGGCAAGTGCGCCACGAACTGGCCGCCGCTGATGAAGAAGGGCAAGGTGAGCGCGTCGGCGGGAGTCAAAGCCGCGCTGCTCGGCACCACGACGCGGAAGACCGGAGCGCTCCAGGTGACCTACAAGGGACACCCGCTCTACCTGTTCAAGCTCGACCACGGCGCGGGGCAGATCGCGGGTCAGGGCCTGAACTTCTTCGGCGGCAAGTGGTACGCCGTCTCGGCGGCAGGAAGCCCCAACAAGGCCGCGCCTCCGGCGGGCGGCACCGGCACAACCACGTACACCGTCCCGACCTATCCGTAGAGGTACTGCGCGGTCCACCGGCGTCGCGCCGTTAGTGTCCGGCGCCGGTGGACCTCTACGAGTACCAGGGCAAGGATCTCTTCCGGCGCGTCGGGATTCCCGTCTCCGACGGCCGGCTCGCCAAGACACCGGAGGAGGCGCGCGCTGCGGCGGCGGAGCTCGGAGGCCCCGTCGTCGTCAAGGCGCAGGTGCTGACGGGCGGCCGCGGCAAGGCGGGCGGTGTCAAGCTCGCCGACGACCCCGCCGATGCCGAGGCAAAGGCACGCGACATCCTCGGCCTCGACATCAACGGACACGTCGTCCGCACGCTCTGGATCGAGCAGGCCTCGGACATCGAGCGCGAGTACTACCTCTCCATCACCTTCGACCGGGGCGCGAAGAAGCCGCTCTTCATGTTCACGACGCAGGGCGGCGTCGAGATCGAACAGGTCGCGGAGGAGAACCCGGAGGCGCTCGTCCGGCTCCATGTCGACCCGCTCGAAGGCTTCCAGCCCTGGGTCGCGCGGCGGCTCGTCTACGGCGCCGGCGTCGAGGATCCGTCCGAGCAGAAGCAGATCGCCGCGATCGTCGAGAAGCTCTACCAGGCGTTCGTCGAGTTCGACGCGATGCTCTGCGAGATCAACCCGCTCATCGTCACGCCCGATGGCGAGGTGAAGGCGCTCGACTCCAAGTTCACGGTCGATGACAGCGGCCTCTTCCGCCATCCGGACGTCGCGGAGTGGCGCGATCCGACTGCCGCCGACCCGATCGAGACGTTCGCGCGCGAGAAGCACGTCACGTACGTGAAGCTCGACGGCGACGTCGGCGTGCTCGCGAACGGCGCCGGGCTCGGCATGTCCACGGTCGACGTCGTCGCGCACGCAGGCGGGCGTCCGGCCAACTTCTGCGACCTCGGCGGCGGAGGCAGCGCAGAGGGCGTCGTCGACGCCCTCGAGGTGATCACGCGCGACGAGCAGGTGCGCTCGATCTTCTTCAATATCTTCGGTGGCATCACACGCTGCGACGAGGTGGCGCGCGGGATCCTCGCGGCGCTCGACCGGCTCGACATGTCCCGCTACCCGATCGTGGTCCGGCTCGACGGCACGAACGCGGAAGAGGGACGGAAGATCCTCGCCGACGCAGGCCGCGAGAACATCCATCCCGAGGCGACGATGCTCGACGGCGCCCGGCGAGCGGTGGAGCTGGCCGCATGACCGACCTCTGGAGCGATCGCGCGGAGGCGTATCGCGAGAGCGCGACGCACGCCTCCGGCGACGACCTCGATCTCGTCGTCGAATGGTGCGAGCCCGCTCCGGGAGTGACGGTGCTCGACGTAGCCACTGGCGGCGGTCACGTTGCACGTCGCCTGCGCGAGGCGGGAGCGACCGTAGTCACGACCGATGCGGCGCCCGGCATGGAGCCCGACGCGATCGCTCCGGCCGACCATCTCCCGTTCGCCGACTCGAGCTTCGACGTGGTGGCCTGCCGTATCGCCGCTCACCACTTCCCCGACACACTCGCCGCCGTGAAGGAGATGGCGCGCGTCGCCCGCGACCGCGTGGTGATCTGCGACAACACGTTCACGAGCGAGTCCGCCGAGGAGGCAGACCGGCTCCGCGATCCGAGCCACGTCCGCAACTACACGGTTCCGGAGTGGCGCACGTTCTTCGAGCTCGCCGGGCTCGAGGTCGCCGACGAGGAGATCATGGTGCGCGACACCGACCTCGCCGGCTGGCTCGACCGCACCGAGACGCCGGACGAGGACCGGCCGCGCGTCTGCGAGCTGCTCGAGAGCCGGATCCGCAACGGACGGCTCGAGCTCCCGACCGTCGTCCTCAAGGGAGTCAAGGCGGCGTAGATGGCGATCATCCTCGACAGCGACACGCGGCTCGTCGTCGCCGGCCTGACCGGGTCGGAGGGCCGCTTCCACGGCCTGCGTAACCGCGCCTACGGCACGAATCTCGTCGCCGGCGTCACGCCGGGCAAGGGCGGACAGGACGTCGAAGGCGTTCCGATCTTCGACACCGTCGCCGAGGCCGTCGACCAGGTCGGCGCGAACACCTCGCTCATCTTCGTCCCGGCCCGCTTCGCGGTCGACGCGATCTACGAGGCCGTCGACGCCGGCGTCGGCACCGTCATCTGCATCACCGAGCACATACCGGCGCACGACATGCTGCGCGCGTACACGTACTTCCGCGGCCAGGGCACGACGATGATCGGGCCCAACTGTCCGGGAGTGCTCTCGCCGGGCAAGGCGAACGCCGGAATCATCCCGGCCGAGATCTTCAGCGAGGGCAGCGTCGGGCTCGTCTCGCGCTCGGGCACGCTCACGTACCAGATCGGTCACGAGCTCACGCAGCTCGGGCTCGGCAACTCCACCATCGTCGGCATCGGCGGCGACCCCGTCGTCGGCTCCTCCTTCGTCGACGTGCTCGAGCAGTTCCAGGCGGACGACCAGACAGAGCTGATCGTGCTGGTCGGCGAGATCGGCGGCGACGAGGAGGAGAAGGCCGCCGCCTACGTCGCCGAGCACGTGACGAAGCCGGTGCTCGCGTACATCGCGGGCTTCTCGGCGCCACCCGGCAAGACGATGGGACACGCAGGCGCGATCATCTCCGGCTCGTCGGGAACGGCGCAGGGCAAGAAGGAGGCGCTCGAAGCCCGCGGGATCGAGGTCGGCACGACACCGACCGAGGTCGCGCAGATGGTGGCCGAGCGGATGAAGTAGCAGTAGCCTCGGGGGCGTGAACGCCTACGCAGCCTGCGGCCACGAGATCCCGGAGGGAGCGAAGTTCTGCCCCGAATGTGGCGCGGCGGTCGCTCCCGCGGCGGCGTCTCGCGAGCAACGGAAGACGGTCACGATCCTCTTTTGCGACGTCGCCGGCTCGACGGCGCTCGGTGAGTCGACCGATCCGGAGGCGCTGCGCGCGCTCCTTGCCCGCTACTTCGAGCGGATGAAGGAGATCGTCGAGCGCCACGGCGGCAGCGTCGAGAAGTTCGTGGGCGACGCGGTGATGGCCGTCTTCGGCGTCCCCGTCGTGCACGAGGACGACGCACTCCGCGCCTGCCGTGCGGCGGTCGAGATGCGGCGCGCGCTGCCCGAGCTCGGCATCCGCGGCCGTATCGGCGTGAACACCGGCGAGGTCGTGACGGGCACCGAGGAGCGACTGGCGACGGGTGACGCCGTGAACGTGGCCGCCCGGCTGGAGCAGGCGGCTGAGCCCGGAGAGGTGCTCGTCGGCGCCGAGACGGTGCGGCTGGTGCGCGACGCGGTCGAGTTGGGCGAGGAACGCCGGCTCGAGTTGAAGGGGAAATCGGAGCCGGTGGCCGCCTACCCGCTCGTCGCCGCGGTCGGCGAGCGGTCGCGCCGGTTCGACGTCCCGATCGTCGGACGGGAGCGCGAGCGGCGGGCCCTCGACGCCGCGTGGGAGCGGGTCCGCTTGGAGCGGGCGTGCCATCTCTTCACCGTCCTCGGCGCAGCAGGCGTCGGGAAGTCGCGCCTGGCGGCCGAGTTCGCCTCCTCGCTCGAGGGCCTACCGGTCGTGCGGGGCCGCTGCCTGTCCTACGGCGAGGGCATCACCTACTGGCCGGTCGTCGAGGTCGTGCTCCAGCTCGGCCGGCGCCCGTCGGATCCTCGCGCGGGCGCGACGATCGCCTCGTTGCTCGGCGAGTCCGACGACGCTGCCACAGCGGACGAGATCGCGTGGGCGTTCCGCAAGCTGCTCGAGGAGTCCGCGCCGGTCGTCTGCGTCTTCGACGACCTGCATTGGGCCGAGCCGACCCTGCTCGATCTCGTCGACCACGTCGCCGACTGCAGCCGCGACGCGCCGCTCCTGCTCGTCTGCATCGCGCGGCCGGACCTGCTCGACCGGCGTCCAACGTGGGCCGGTGGCAAGCTGAACGCGACGACGGTGCTGCTCGAGCCGCTCACGCCGGAGGAGACCGACGAGCTGATCGAGCGGCTGCTCGGGGACGCCGGGCTCGATGATTCGCTTCGCGCTCGGATCCGGGACGCCGCCGAAGGCAACCCGCTCTTCGTCGAGCAGATGCTCGCAATGGTGGCGGAATCGCCGAACGGTGACGTGGTTGTGCCGCCGACGATCCAGGCGCTACTCGCGGCGCGCCTCGACCAGCTGGACGCCGCCGAGCGGGGAGTGCTCGAGCGCGGCGCGGTCGAGGGAAAGGTCTTCCACCGTGGCGGCGTCGAAGCGCTCTCCCCTGGCGAGCTCGACGTGCCCGCCAAGTTGATGGCGCTTATCCGCAAGGAGCTCGTCAGGCCCGACCGGACGCAGTTTCCAGGCGACGATGCCTTTCGCTTCCGCCATCTCCTGATCCGCGACGCCGCTTACGACAGCCTGCCGAAGGCGGCGCGTGCCGAGCTGCACGAGCGCTTTGCGTCGTGGCTCGAGACACATGGCGGCGATCTGATCGAGCTCGACGAGATCCTCGGCTACCACCTCGAGCAGGCGCATCGCTACCGCGTCGAGCTTGGGATTGCCGGCGAGGAGACGGACGATCTTGCGAGGCGTGCGGTCGAGCCGCTCGCCGCGGCTGCGGAGCGGGCTGCGCTCCGCGACGACGCGAACGCCGCGGTCGTCCTCTACGGGCGGGCGATTTCGCTCGCACCAGACGACCCGCGCGTATTCGAATGGCGGGTGCGGCTTGTGCGGCTCGTTGAGCACGGCGGTGACCTCGCGGGAGCTCTGCAGCTGGCCGACGAGCTGATCGAGAGTGCGCAGCGCGATGACAATCGTCCGACGGAGCTTCGGGCGCGAGTCGCGGGGCCTCGTCGCCCATCTCGCAGAGGCTGCCAGTCAACCAGAGGAGCGAATACTTGTCGAAGAAGCCCTCGAAGTTCTGGCCGCTGCCGGTGACGACGCCGGACTGGCCGCGGCCTGGTTGCTCGCCGCACAGACCGAGCTCAGCGCTCTCCAGTGGCAAGCGTGCGCGCTCGCCGCCGACAATGCGGTGAAGTACGCGGAGAGGGCGGGCGATCTCGTGCTTCTCCAGTACGCGCGCGGCCACCGCCTGGTGCCACGGGTCGCCGGCCCGTTTCCCGCCAAAGAGGCGCTCGAGTTTCTCGCCGCGAATGCCGTGTCGACCCCGTTCCAACCCGTCTTCCGCTCGCTCCTCGAGGCGATGCTGGGGGAGTTCGACAAAGCACGTGCGTCCGTTACGGAAGGGCGCACGCAGGCGCGTGAGCTCGGTCAGCGCCTGCTCGCAGCCGGCATGTCGATGCAGGCGGCGAGCGTGGAGCTTGACGCGGGGGACGCCGAGCGTGCGCACGAGCTTGCGGTCGAAGGCGTCGCGCAACTCGACGAGCTGGGCGAACGAGGGTGGCTGTCGACCGTAGCCGGCTACGGAGCGGAGGCGGCGTACCGGCTGGAGCGGGACGACGAGGCCTGGCGGCTAACGGAGATCGCGGAGAGCGCCGGCGCGCCCGACGACGTGGTCACGCAGATGCTCGTCCTGCAGGTACGCGCGAAGATCCTCGCCCGTCGCGGCGCCTACGAGCGCGGCGCCTACGAGCCAGCCGAGCGGTTGGCCCGCGAGGCCGTTGCGTGGGGAGAACCGACCGACGCGCTTGTGGAGAAGGCCGACGCGTATCGTGACCTCGCGATCGTGCTCGAGGCTGCGGGCAAGCGAGACGAAGCTCTCGAGGCGCTCGACACGGCGCGGGCACTCTACGAGCAGAAGGGCCACATCGTCGGCCAGGTCCGCGCCGACGAGCTGCGCTCCGAGTTCGTCGCTACGCTCGGCCCATGATCTCGTTCGCCCGCGGAGCCCCCGCGCCGGAATGCCTGGCCGTCGAGGAGCTCGCCGACTGCGCGCGCGCGGCGCTCGAGCGTGACGGGCGCGCGATCCTCAGCTACGGCCCGGGCGGCGGCTACGGCCCGCTGCGCGAGCGGCTCGCGGAGCAGTACGGCGTCGAGCCCTCGCGTGTCGTGATCACGAGCGGCTCGCTCCAGGGCTTCGCGTTCCTCGCCGAGCAGCTCGTGCGGCCGGGGACGAAGGTCCTCGTCGAGGCGCCGACGTACGACCGGCCGCTCAAGATCCTCGACCGGCTCGGCGCCGAGATCGTCGGCGTGCCGATGGACGAGGAGGGCCTGATCCCGGACGAACTGCCCGACGGCGACTTCGCCTTCCTCTACACGATCCCGACCTTTCAGAATCCGAGCGGGCGGACGCTCTCGGTCGAGCGGCGCCGCCGTCTCGTCGAGCTCGCCAGTGAGCGGGAACTGCTCGTGCTCGAGGACGACCCGTACGGTCTCGTCCGTTACGACGGCGAGCCCGTGCCGAGCATGTTCGAGCTCGCCGGCGGCGAACAGATTGCGTACTGCTCGTCCTTCTCGAAGACGGTCGCGCCGGGGCTGCGGGTCGGCTGGTTCGTCCTCCCGGCGCAGCTCGCGGCCGAGATCGAGGCGCTCGCGGTCTCGACGTACATCTCGCCGCCGTACCTCACGCAGGCGACGGTGCTCGAGCTCATCGAGCGCGGCGCGTTCGGCCCGAATCTCGAGCGCGTGAACGGGCTCCTGCGGGCACGCCGCGACGCCATGCTCGACGCCCTCGCGCGCTCCATGCCCGAGGACGCGACCTGGACGCGTCCCGAGGGCGGCTACTTCATCTGGGTCGAGCTCCCATCAGGCCCGTCGACGGCCGAGCTTCTCCTCGACGCTGAAAGGGCAGGCGTCACATTCGTCAAGGGCACCGACTTCTACGCAGGTGGCCGTGACGGCTCGCAGGCGCTGCGGCTCGCCTTCAGCTTCGTCTCGCCCGAGGAGATCGCCGAGGGCGTCTCAGTGCTCGGGTCGCTCGTGCGAGCGGCGGCGCCTGCGGCGCTCTAGCTGGGCGAGCAGCGTCCCGGCGAGCAGGCCGACGCCGAGTGCGAGCAGGATCAGCCAGACGAGCGAGACGCTCGCCGTCGCGAGCACGAAGTGGACGTCCACCTGCTTCCGGTTCTCGAGCACGAACGCGATCGCGTACGCGACGAGCAGGCCGAGGACGATCAGCCGCAACCAGAGCCGAGGCTGCCAGCGATCGGAGACCTCGTCGGTGTCGATCTTGGGGCGGCGCAGACGCACGCCGGAAGCCTACGGACTACGCCGCGGCGTGGACGGCCAGCGCCCGCGGAACGAGGCGCGGCTGCGGAGGTGGGGCGAGGGTTCCGAGCGACTGGACGCGGAAGGTGGGGCAGATCGTCTCCCCGGCAAGGGCACAAAGGCCCTCGCGCCGGAAGTAGCAATCGGCGCACGTTGGTTTGGGGCGTTTGCTCATCGTCGTGTGTGCTCTAAAAAGTAGGGGCCGCTCTCGAGGTGCGATGATAGGTGCAGAATCCGCAGACGCAAGCGTTGTCGCGGACGAAAACTGACGAATTTCCGGCACTTTCGGACCGGCGGAAATCGATGCGCTCTACTGGGCCGGTGGCAATGTTGCCAGAGCGTGCAACGCCTGGTTGAGCGAGGTGACCGGAATGATGCGAACCGGCCCCGCGTAGCGGCGCGCGTCCCTCGCGTTCTGGCCTGCCGGCACGAGGAAGACGTCGGCTCCGGCTTGCCTGACCCCGTATGTCTTCTGCTTGATGCCGCCGATCGGGCCGACCGCTCCGTTGAGCTCCATCGCGCCCGTGGCTGCCACCCTGTGTCCGTGGAGGACGTTGCGGCCGAGCTTCTGCATCACCTCGAGCGTGAACGCGAGACCGGCCGAAGGACCGCCGATGCCGTTGGAGTCGATCGCAACCTTGAGCGGCAGCTTGATCGTCGCCGCCTGGTCGGGCGCGAACCCGACGAGCGCGCGGCTCGGATCACCAGGGGTGGCAATGGTGCGTACGCGGACGGTCAGATCCCTGGCGCCGCGGTGGACGCCCAGCGTGGCCACGCTCCCGGGCTTCACCTTGTCGAGCGCATCGCGGAGGGCGGCGATTGTCGGAGTAGGCATTCCGTTGACCGTCACGATGACGTCCTCGGGCTGGAGGTTGCACGGCGCGTGCGTGCCGGAGATCAGCTGCGAGACGACGACGCCGGTCGGCTTGACGACCACGTGGTACCCGAGCTTGCGCAGAGCGACGGCGGCCGCGACGCGTTGGGAGAAGGCCATCTCCTGCAACTCCGCGGCCTGTGCCTGGCCCGCCGTTGCGCACGGAGCGACGATGTCGCCCGCAGGAACCAGCGTCCCGTGCGGGTGGATCCAGGGGAAGAGCGTCTCGAGCTCGTTCGCGCGCCGCTCGACGACGTCGACGAAGTAGAGCGTCCCGGGCTTCTGGGCGCGCGCGGGGCCCTGCACCTTCACGAGCGGCGAGACCGGGTGGGCGACGTCGGGCAGAAGGATGTACTTCCCCGACGGGATGCTGAACAGGATCACGACCGCGACGACGAGCGCGGCGAA
Organism: Gaiellaceae bacterium; assembly: GCA_036496985.1. Classification (GTDB taxonomy): domain Bacteria; phylum Actinomycetota; class Thermoleophilia; order Gaiellales; family Gaiellaceae; genus Palsa-739. The sequence continues at coordinate 13,796 of DASXKE010000198.1, forward strand.
GATCACGGCGACGACGCGCCACCACGGAGTGAGATAGCGCCTCAAAACAGGAACCGCTTCAGTCCGCCGTCGACGACCAGGGTTTGGCCGGTCACGTAGCGCGCGCGCTCGGAGGCGAGGAAACAGACGACGTCGCCGAACTCCCGCGGCGTGCCCCAGCGCCGCAGGCCGATCTCCTCGACCTGCTCCTCGGTCGGCCCGTCCGGATAGAGCTCGCCGAGCCTCGCGGTGTCGATGCGGCCGGGCGCGACGCAGTTGACCGTGATGCCCTTCGGGCCGACCTCGCGGCTGAGCGTCTTCAACCAGCCCGTGAGCGCCGGACGGAAAGTGTTCGAGAGCGCGAGATGGCCGGTCGGCTCCTGAGCGGCGAGCGACGTGATCGCGACGATCCGGCCGCCGGGGCTTCGCTCGAGGTGCTCGAGGCAGAGGCGAACGAGCGTCACCGCCGGTCGCAGGAGCAACCGGAAGGCGGATTCGAGCGACGCCTCGTCGGCATCTCTCGCTGTCCCGGGCGGCGGCCCGCCACCGTTCCAGACCAGCACGTCGAGACCGCCGAACCGCTCGACCGCGGTCGACACCGCGGCCTCGAGATCGGCGTCGTCTCGCACGTCTCCGGCGACCGCGACGCCGCCCAGCCGTGTCGCGTGCTCCTCGAGATCCTCGGCCCGCCGGGCGAAGAGGACGACGTTTGCTCCCTCCTCGGCCAGAGCCTCGGCGGTCGCGAGGCCGAGGCCCGACGAGGCGCCGCAGACGAGCGCCGTGCGGCCGCTCAGTCCGAGATCCACGACCCCGGCAGCTCCCCCGAGCTCGCGACCACTCGCGTCGTCATCCCGCCGCGGGCGACGAACTCACCCTCGACCTCGACGAACCGCGGCGCACCGTCGGCGAGGAGCCGCTCGAGCACCTCGTTGACCACCTCTTCCTGGAAGATCTTCCGTTCGCGAAACGAGGTCAGGTAGTCGCGGAGCGACTTGAGCTCGTAGAGCTTGGCCTCGGGGACGTAGCGGATCGTGAGCTCACCAAAGTCGGGCGCGTCGGTGAGCGGACAGATCGAGGTGAACTCCGGCGCTCCGAGCTCGACGAGGTAATCGCGCCCCTGGAACCGGTTCTCGATCGTCTCGAGCACGGCGGCTCAGGACGACAGCACGCCGACGACGTCGCGCACCGCTTCGGCGCTGCGCTCGAGCGCCTCGCGCTCGTCGTCCGAGAGGTCGAGCTCGACGATCTCCTCGATCCCGCCGGCGCCGAGCTTCACCGGCACGCCGATGTAGAGGCCGTCGATCCCGTATTCGCCCTCGAGGAGCGCTGTGCAAGGGAGGACGCGCTTCTGGTCGAGGAGGATCGCGTCGACCATCTCCGCGACCGCCGCGCCGGGCGCGTACCAGGCGGAGGTGCCGAGCAGCTGCACGATCTCGCCGCCGCCCTTGGCGGTGCGCTCGACCATCGACTGGATCTTCTCCCCGGAGACGAGCTTGGTCAGCGGCACCCCGCCGACCGTCGTCGCGGAGACGACCGGAACCATCTGGTCGCCGTGGCCGCCGAGCACGAGCGCCTGCACGTCGCGAACGCTCGCTCCGGTCTCCCAGGCGATGAAGGTGCGGAAGCGCGCCGTGTCGAGGATCCCCGCCTGGCCGAAGACGCGTTCCTTCGGAAAGCCCGAGACGCTTTTCGCGACATGGCACATCGCGTCGAGCGGGTTCGAGAGGACGACGATCGTGCAGTCGGGGCTCTGCGCCACGATCTGCTCGGTCACCGAGCCGACGATCTTCTCGTTCGTCGTCACGAGGTCGTCGCGCGACATGCCGGGCGAGCGGGGCAGGCCCGCCGTGATCACGACGACGTCCGAGCCCGCGGTTGCCTCGTAGTCGTTCGAGCCCGTGATGTTCGGCTCGAAGCCGAGGATCGGGCTCATCTGGTTCAGGTCGAGCGCCTTGCCCTGCGGCAGCCCGTCCTTGATGTCCGTGAGGACGACGTCCGCGTAGTCGCGCTCCGCCAGGAGATGAGCGGCGGTCGCGCCTGTGGCACCCGCTCCGACGATGGTGACTTTTCTTCTCATGCGGGGATCTCAGCCTCCAAGCTTCTCGATGACCGCGTCCGCGACCTCGCTCGTTCCTACGGCCGTCGGGTCGTCGCGGTTCGGCTTCATGTCGTAGGTGACGCTCTTGCCCTCGGCGATGACGTCCGCGATTGCGGCTTCGACCCGGTCGGCCGCGTCACCCTCGTCGAGGTGGCGGAGCATGAGGACGCCCGACAGCATCTGCGCGATCGGGTTCACCTTGTTCATGCCCGTGTACTTCGGCGCGGAGCCGTGCGTCGGCTCGAAGACCGCTGCCGACTCGCCGAAGTTCGCGCCGGGAGCGACGCCGAGCCCGCCGATCATCCCGGCGGCGAGGTCGGAGAGGACGTCACCGTAGAGGTTCGGCAGCACGAGCATGTCGTACTCCTCCGGCCGTTGCACGAGCTGCATGCACATGTTGTCCACGATCCGGTCGTCGAACTCGATGTCGGAGTTCTCGGCTGCGACCTCGCGCGCGACATGCAGCCAGAGGCCGTCGGTGAACTTCATGATGTTCGCCTTGTGCACGGCAGTGACCTTGCTGCGGCCGTTGCGGCGCGCGTAGTCGAACGCAAACTCGAAGATGCGGCGCGTGCCCGTCACCGAGATCGGCTTGATCGAGATGCCGGCGTCGTTGTGGCGGAGCGTCCCGCCGTGGGCCTCGATCCACTCGATCAGCTCGGCGGCCTCGGGGGTGCCCTGCTCGTACTCGATGCCGGCGTAGAGGTCTTCCGTGTTCTCGCGAACGATGATCAGGTCGACGTCGTCGAAGCGGCTGCGCACGCCGGCGTAGCTCTTGCACGGACGCACCTGCGCGTACATGTCGAGCTCCTTGCGGAGCGCGACGTTGACCGAGCGGAAGCCGCCGCCGACGGGCGTCGTGATCGGCCCCTTGAGCGCGACGCCGGTCTCGCGGATTGCGTCGAGAACGTCGGGAGGCAGCGGGTTGCCGCCGTGTTTCTCCATCACGTCGGCGCCGGCCTCGCGCACGTCCCATTCGAACTCTGCGCCGCTCGCCTCGAGGACGCGCCGCGTCGCCTCTGTCAGCTCGGGCCCCGTTCCGTCTCCGGGGATGAGGACGACCCTGTGCGCCACGGGCGCGAGCGTAGCGGAGCGGTAGTTAGGCTCGGGCGGTGAACCTCGCAGAAGCAGCGGCGCACGCGGACGAGCTTGCCGAGAACGGTTCGGCGCAGGAGCTCGCGACGCTTCGGACCGAATGGGACGACGAGCTCGAGTCGGCGGCGCGCAGCTCCGACTTCCGCGAGCGGGCGCTCGCCTTTCGCGCGGTCGGCCTCTTCCGCTGGCGCGCGAAGGAGGAGCTGCTACGGCGCGGCCTCGACGACGGGAGCCCGGCTGCGCGCGGCTCCGCGCTTCTCTCGGTCGAGCTGCTCTCGCGCGACCATCCCAGCACGGTCAACTCCGTGCGGCCGCTCCTGCACAAGATGCTCTCCGACGAGGACGAGAACACCGCCGTGCGCCGGCTGGCGGTGCTGGCACTGAAGAACGGCTCGGCGCAGCGCGACACGATCGTGCTGCTCGAAGGGCTCTCGGACGACGACGCCGCCGACGGAGACCTGCGCCGCGCCGCCGGAACCGTCGCGCAGGGCCTGAAGCGGAAGGCTCAGGAAAAGCGGTAGACGCCTAACCCGCGCAGGTGCTGCAGACGCGGGCCTGGATCTCGCGACCGCAGGACGGGCAGATGCGCTTGCTCCGGCGGCGTTCCAACGCGCTCTTCTCGAGGCCGGCGGTGATCATGAGCCAGGCCGCCGCCAGGGTGGAAACGGCGGCGATTGCGACGTGTGGATCGAGATGCATGCCTACTTCCTTGCTTTTGCTGCGTGCTTCGAACGGCGGGCATGTGGATGTGCCTGGAAGTACAACTCGCGCCTGCGCCGATCGGATACGTGCGTGTACAGCTCGGTCGTGGCCAGGTCGGCGTGCCCGAGCATCTCCTGAACGGCGCGGAGGTCGGCCCCTCCCTCGAGTAGATGGGTGGCGAACGAGTGGCGTAGGAGGTGCGGGTGGATGCGCTCTGGCTCGAGCCCGGCCTGCTGGGCCAGGCGGCGGAGGATGAGAAAGACGCCGGCGCGCGTGAGCGGGCCGCCACGGGCGTTGAGAAAGAGCTCCTGCCGGTGGCGGCGGTCGAGGTACGGACGGCCGCGCGAGAGGTAGTGGCGGACGGCCTCCGCGGCTTCGCGCCCGATCGGCACGACCCGCTCCTTGCTCCCTTTGCCGAACGCCCGCACGAGGCGGTTCTCGAGATCGACGGACTGCTTGTCGAGCCCGACGGCCTCGCTCACGCGCAGTCCAGCGCCGTAGAGGAGCTCGCCGAGCGCGCGGTTTCGGTGGTCGAGCGGCGTCGTCCCGGCAGCGGCTTCGAGGAGCCGCTCGACCTCGCCCGGCGAGAGCGTGCGCGGCAGGGTCCGCCTACGCTTGGGCAGCTCGACGTTCGCCGCGGGATTGTCGGAGCGCGCGCCGAGCAGCACCTGGTGCCGGAAGAAGGAGCGTACGGCGGCAAGCCGGCGCGCGATCGTGGTTGCCGCGAGCCCGTCGGCGCGAAGCTGCGCGACGTATCTGGTGAGGTCCTCGGTGGTCGCATCCGCCGGCGAGCGGCCGAGCCACTCCCTCAGGTCAGCGAGATCGCGCCGGTACGCCTCGACGGTGCGCGGCGCGAGACGCGCGGCAGAGAGGGCGAGGAAGCCCTCGACAGCGGGATCAGCGCTCGCCACCCGGCTGATTTCGGGCCGGCCTACGCGACGCCTGCTCGAATACGACCGATGGAGCGGTCACACGTCGTCGTGCACGGCTTCGTCCAGGGCGTCGGGTTCCGCTTCGCCGTCGAGCGAGCCGCCCGAGCGCACGGTGTCTCCGGTTGGGTGCGGAATCGTCCCGACGGGACTGTCGAGGCCGTCTTCGAGGGGGAGCCCGGGGCCGTCGACGCCCTCGTCGACCTCTGCCGCCACGGCCCTCGCGGCGCCGACGTCGACCGTGTCGAGGTCACTGCCGAGGCCCCTGAAGAACTGGTCGGCTTCCACGTCACGGGCTAGGGACAGCTCGGCGCCGGCCCAGACGATCTCGCCGCGCGTCAGATCGAGATCCTCGAGCTGCTCGCGCCGCATCCGGGCGGCGAAGCGCTCGCCGTTGCCGTCGACCAGGTCGACACGGACGTCGGCGCCGAGCACGGCGATGCGCTCGACCTCCACTTCGACCGCTCCGTCGCTCGGCCACCGCCGCAGCACGATCTCGTGCGGCCGCACGAGCTGCGAGCCGAGGCGAACGGCGTCTCCGACGAAGCGCAGGACGAACTCCGACGCGGGAGCGTCGTAGAGCTCGGCCGGAGCGCCGACCTGCTCGAGACGGCCGTGATCGAAGACGGCGACGCGGTCGGCGACCTCCATCGCCTCCTCCTGGTCATGCGTGACGAAGACCGTCGTCACCTGGACCTCCTCATGGAGGCGGCGCAGCCAGTCACGCAGCTCGGCCCGCACGCGGGCATCGAGTGCGCCGAACGGCTCGTCGAGCAGCAGGACGCGCGGCTTTGCGGCGAGAGCGCGGGCGAGCGCCATCCGTTGCCGCTGGCCGCCCGAGAGCTTCGACGGGTAGCGGTCGGCGAAACCCTGGAGCTGCACGAGCTCGAGCAGTTCGTCGACGCGCTCGCGAATCTCCGCCTTCGGCCGCTTGCGGATCGAGAGCGCGAAGCCGACGTTGTCGCGCACGGTCATGTGCTTGAACGCCGCGTAGTGCTGGAAGACGAAGCCGACGTTGCGCCGCTGCGGCGCGAGCCGCGTTGCATCCTCGCCCGCAAGCAGAACCGCGCCGGAGTCGGGGCGCTCGAGGCCGGCCACGATCCGCAGCAGGGTCGACTTGCCGGAGCCGCTGGGGCCGAGCACCGCCGTGAGCGAGCCGTCGGGGATCTCGAGCGAGACGTCGTCGAGGGCGGTGAACGTGCCGAAGCGCTTGCTGACGTTGCGGACCTCGATCGACACCTAGAGCTCCTGACGGAATGAACACGCGCCGATTGGGCGCGCTGGGCGAGTGCGATGCAAGGACGCAGGGAGCGCGAATAGCAGCGCTATTCGTGCGACGGAGGACGCGGCAGCGGGCCGCGCGGCGCGTTCAGGCGGCAGGTGCTTCGTTCCGTTGGGAGCTCTCATTAGACGGCCTCCTTGGGCTTGATGAGCATCATCAGAGCGAGCACGACGATCGCGATACCGGCGAGGACGACCGAGATGGCGTACGCGCCCGACGTCTGGAAGTTCTGGACGAGATCGTCGACGCGAATCGTCGCGGTCTCGGTCTGCCCCTCGATCCGTCCCGACACGACGGCCACCGCTCCGAACTCGCCGAGGCAGCGCGCCGTCGTGAGGATCACGCCGTAGATCACGGCCCAGCGGATCGACGGCAGCGTGATGCGCCAGAACCGCTGCCAGCGGGTCGCGCCGAGAGTGGCGGCGGCCTGCTCCTGCTCGTTGCCGAGCTCGCGCAGCGTTGGGATCACTTCGCGGGCGACGAACGGCACCGAGACGAAGATCGTCGCGAGCACAATCGCGGGCAGGGCGAAGAGCACCTGAATCCCGTGTGCTCCGAGCCACGGTCCGAACCAGCCGGTGCGGCCGTAGAGAAGGTAGAGCGCCAAGCCGACCACGACCGGCGAGACGGCAAGCGGCAGGTCGATGAACGCGTTCAGCAGCCCCTTGCCGCGAAAGCGACGGCGCACGATCGCGAGCGCGCAGAGCACGCCGAAGAGTGTATTGAGCGGGACGGCGATGGCCGCGGCGATCAGGGTGATCTCGAAGGCGTGCACGGTGAAGGGATCCGACAGGGTCTGCCAGACCGGCTCCAGCCCGTGCTGGAACGTCCGGTAGAAGACCATCGCGAGCGGCGCGAGCAGGATGACGAAGAGGTAGAGGAGCGCCACCCCGCGCAGGACGAGCCGTCTAGGCACGCTCGAACCTCGTCACGTAGAAGCGCAATGCTCCCACGAAGAGGAGGATCACGAAGGCTGCGGCGAGGAGCACCATCGCGACCGCCGCGGCTCCGGCAGAGTCGCCGTCCTGGATCAGTTGGAAGACGTAGATCGAAGCGACAGTGGTGTGGACGGTCGCTCCCGCGACGAGGATGAGCGAGCCGATCTCACCGAGCGCGCGCGCGAGCGCGAGGACGGAGCCGGAGAGGATTCCGGGGAGGATGTTCGGCAGGACGATCTTCCGGAAGACGGTGAACTGGCCCGCTCCGAGCGAGCGAGCGGCCTCCTCCATCTCCACGTCGAGCTCGATCAGCACCGGCTGCACCGTCCGGATGACGAACGGGAGCGTGACGAAGCAGAGCGCGAGCACGATCGCCGCGCGGGTGAAGGCGAGGTGGATCCCTACCACCGAGTTCGGGCCATAGAGCGCGAGCAACGTGAGGCCGGCGACGATCGTCGGCAGCGCGAACGGCAGGTCGATCACGGAGTTGACAAGCGACTTGCCACGGAAGTCGTCGCGAACGAGCACCCAGGCCGTGACGGTGCCGAGCACGGCGTTGATTAGGACGACGACGAACGCGGCGCCAAACGTGAGCTTCAGCGCCGCGACTGCGTCGGGGTTGGAGATGGCCTGCCAGAAGCCCTCTTTGCCGCTCTTCTTCGCCTCCCACAGGAGCGCGGCCAGCGGCAGCACCACGATGACGAGCAGGTATGTCGAGATGACGCCGACGGACAGGCCTGTGCTGGCCCGTCCGTCGGCGGTTACCCGGCGCGCCGGTGCTGCGGCGCGGGCGGCGAAGGTGCTAATGGGTGGGGCCTCCGACCGCGCGCTCGATGGAGACCATCCTGCCCGAGTTCAGGTCGAACCAGACCTTGTTTGCGTTGAGCCAGCCACCGAAGAGCCTGTCGCGGATGTTGAAGGTCGGCCCGGTGTTGTACTTCTTCTTCCAGCTCGCGAGGTCGGGGCTCTTCATGACCGACTTCACGACGGGGCGATAGCCGTTGGCGGCGAAGATCTTCTGCTGCTTCGGCGCGTGCGCGTACTTGATGAACGCCTTGGCCGCGGGCGATGCCGAGGTCGTCGGCACCATCGGCAGCTGGATCAGCATCGTCGGCTTGGGGACGACGAGCGTGCCCTGCTTGCCGGCGGCGAACGCCGCATAGGCCTCGCTCTCGTAGGTGATGAGCACGTCGCCTTTGCCCGAGAAGAACGTGTTCGCCGCGTTCGAGCCGGACGAGTCCTGCGAGACGACGTTCTTGAACAGCTTCGTCACGAACTGGATCGCCTGCTTGTTGCTCTCGCCCAACTTGCGCATCGCGCCGTAGGCGGCGAGCACGTTCCACTTCGCCGAGCCGGAGGGGAACGGATCCGGGGTCACGACCTGCACTCCGGGCTTGATCAGGTCTTTCCAGGTGTGGATGTGCTTCGGATTGCCCGGCCGCACGACGAAGGAGACGACCGAGTCGGCCACGATCCCATCGTTCGGGGCGCTGGTCCAGTTCTTGGAGACGAGTCCCGCATCGGCGACCGTGTCGACGTCGAGACCGGTCGACAGGAAGGCGATGTCTGCGGGCTGTCCGGCGGCGATCGCCTTGGCCTGCGAACCCGACGGGCCGTACGACTGCGAGAACGAGACGCCTTTGCCGGCCGGAGAGAACTGGAAGCGCGTGATCAGCTTCGCCATGATCGGCTTCGGCGTGGAGTAGGCGACGAGGGCCACGGTCGTTCCGGCCCGGCGGGCCTGGGCAGCGCTGCTCAGGCCGAGCAACAGGACGGGCAGTATCAGCGCGACAAGGAGAGTTCTCCGCATGTGGGCGAATCCTTTCTGGGATGACCTACAGATCTAGTAGGTATTTGCTGCGCTGATTATTGCCATAAGCAAAGATACCCCGCAAGCGCTAACTGTTTAGCTTTTTGTGAACGAGGTCGGCCAGCGTCGTCTGCTCGAGCACACCGCGGATTTCGTTGCGCAGTTCGAGCCAGACGTCGCGGAGACCCGCGGCCGCGCCCGAGTACTCGAGCTCGTCGGGCCGCACGCCGCGCACGGTGGCGATCGGCCCCTCGAGCTCGCGGATGACGTCGGCGATCGAGATCTCGTCCGCCGGGCGCGCGAGCTGGTAGCCACCGGCCGAGCCGCGCTGGCTCGACACGAGCCCGCTGCTCCTCAGCTGGGAGAGGATGCTCTCGAGGAACTTCGGCGGGATGCTCTGCGCCGAGGCGAGCTGCTCGGCGGTCACCAGGCCCGGCGCCGCTGCGAGCTCTGCCATCGCCCGGATCGCGTAGTCGACCTTCGCCGAGATCCTCATGTCCGCATTGTCGCGCTACGAGCGCGGATGCGAGCGGTCGTACACGCGGCGCAGGTGGCGAGGGTCGACGTGGCTGTAGATCTGGGTGGTGGAAAGCGAGCTGTGTCCGAGGAGCTCCTGGATCGTGCGGAGGTCGGCTCCGCCGTCGAGCAGGTGGGTGGCGAACGCGTGCCGCAGGCGATGGGGGTGCGGGACGATCCGCCGCAGCGTGCTCGTGTCGAGGCGACGGCCGCGCGCGGAGAGGAAGAGTGCGTCGTCGGCGCCTTTCGCCCCGGCGACGAAGGCGGAACTCTCCGGCCGGGCGCCGCCGGCTTTGCCGGTGGCGCTTCCAGCCAACGCCGGACGCGCGTCGCGGAGGTAGCGGGCGAGCCAGAGCGCTGCCTCCTCGCCGAGCGGGATTACCCGCTCCTTCCCGCCCTTGCCGCGGCGGACGTGCACGAGCTCCTGCTCGAAGTCGACATCGCCGAGGTCGAGCCCGACGGCCTCGGCGCTGCGCAGGCCGGCCGAGTAGACGACTTCGACGAGCGTGCGGTTACGCAGTGCGAGCGGATCGTCGCCTTCGAGCGCCTCGAGCGTCTGCTCGATCTCGGCCGCGGCCGGCGCGTCGGGAAGGCGGCGTCCCCTCCGCGGCGCCAGGCGCGCGTCGGGCACGCGATCGGGCCCGAGCGCGTGTCTCAGGAACGCCCGCACGGCGGCCAGCTTGCGGCTGATCGTCGCGGGAGCGAGCTTTTTCCCATGCCGCGCGCCGCCGAGCCACGCGACGTAGTCGGCGAGGACGCGGACGTCGACGGTGTCGAGGTCCGTGCCGCGCTCCTCGAGCCACGCGCAGAACTCCTCGACGTCGCCCCCGTAGGCCCGCCGGGTGCTCGCGCTCAGAGCCGGCGAGGCGAGGAAGCGATCGGCTGCGGCGCGAGCGTCCATCCCGCACGGTTCCTCGGCTATCGAGTCATCCCTTTTCGTTACCGTCACTGGTGGTGCTCCGTCCGGCGGATACGGCACTGCCCTGGCGGCTGCAAAGCCGCGCCATGCCGCGTCCTCAGTCGCGTGAATATGCGCGCATATTCACGCTTCCTGCCTCCTTGCCTGGCTTGCTTTTCGCGCGCCAGGATCAGCACCGTCCCCACCGGACGGAGCACCCGTGATCGCGAAGCACGACGTGCTCGTCGTCGGGGCAGGTTGCGCAGGGATGCGCGCCGCGATCGAGGCTTTCGACGCGGGTGCGGACGTGGCGATGATCTCGAAGCTCCATCCGACCCGCTCACATTCCGGGGCAGCCGAGGGCGGGATCAACGCGGCGCTCGGAAATGCCGCCGAGGACAACGCGGAGATCCACGCGTACGACACGGTCAAGGGCTCCGACTACCTCGGCGACCAGGACGCGATCGAGGTCTTTGCCAGGGAAGCGCCGGGCGACATCTTCCAGCTCGAGAACTGGGGCGCGGTCTTCTCGCGCCGGGAGGACGGCAAGCTCGCGCAGCGCCCGTTCGGCGCCGCCGGCTCGCCCCGCACCGTCTACGCGGCCGACATCACCGGCCACGTCCTCATCCAGGTGCTCTGGGAGCAGGTCTGCAAGCGCGACATCCCGGTCTACGAGGAGTTCTTCGCCTGGCAGCTCGTCGAGAACGACGGGCGCTGCCAGGGCGTCATCTGCTGGGACCTGCTCCACGGCGGCCTCAAGACCGTCGGCGGCAAGACGGTCGTGCTCGCGACAGGAGGAGCAGGCCGCCAGTACCGCGTGACGACGAACGCGTACGCGTGCACCGGAGACGGGATGGCCATGGCGCTTCATGCCGGGCTGCCGCTCAAGGACATGGAGTTCATGCAGTTCCACCCGACCACGCTGTACCCGACAGGGATCCTGCTCACCGAGGGCTGCCGCGGCGAGGGCGCCTACCTGATCAACAAGGACGGCGAGCGCTTCATGAAGAGGTACGCGCCGAACGCGCTCGAGCTCGCGTCGCGTGACGTCGTCTCGCGCTCCGAGCAGACCGAGATCGACGAGGGGCGCGGCATCGAGGGCAGCGTTCTGCTCGATATGCGGCACCTCGGCGCCGAGCGGATCATCGAGCGCCTGCCCGGCTCGCGCGAGCTCTCGATGGTGTACGCCGGCATCGATCCGATCTACGAGCCGGTGCCGGTGCGGCCGGGTGCGCATTACCACATGGGCGGCATCGAGACCGACAACGGCGGCGCGACGGAGATGACCGGTCTCTACGCGGCCGGCGAGTGCGCGTGCGTGTCCATCCACGGCGCGAACCGGCTCGGCGGCAACTCCCTAATGGAGACGATCACATTCGGCCGGCGGGCCGGCCGCTCGGCGGCGGAGTGGGCGCTCACGCACACGACGGTCGAGGTGCCCGAGTCGGCGGAGCGCGACGCGGAGGCGCGGCTCCGGGAGCTGCTCGACCGCGACGAAGGGGAGCGACCGTGGAAGGTTCGCGAGGAGCTCGGCAACTCGATGCTCGAGAACTTCGCCGTCTTCCGCACAGAGGAGGGCATGTCGCGGCAGATCGAGATCCTCGAGGGCCTGCGCGAGCGCTACCCGAACGTCGTGGTCGAGGACAAGGGCGAGGTGTTCAACAGCGATCTGACGCAGGCGATCGAGCTCGGGAACATGCTCGATACCGCGCTCTGCATGGTCACGGCCGGCCTCGTCCGCAAGGAGAGCCGCGGCGCGCACGCACGGCCGCACGACTATCCGACCCGAGACGACGACAACTTCCTCCACCACTCGATCACGCGCTGGAAGGACGGAGGCGTCGAGCTGTCCAAATCCGAGGTGCGCTTCACGCACTGGGAGCCGCAGGAGAGGAAGTACTGATGCAGGTTGGATTGAAGATCTGGCGCTATGACTCGGCCACGGGCGACCGTGCGCTGCGCGAGTACGAGATCGAGGCCCCCGAGGAGGCGACGCTTCTCGACTGCCTCGACATCGTGAAGGAGCGCCACGACGGATCGCTCGCGTACCGCAAGAGTTGCCGGATGATGATCTGCGGCTCGTGCGGGATGCGGATGGACGGCGCCGCCGTCCTCGCCTGCAAGACGCGCATGTACGACATCGCGGAGGAGGGTCGCGTTCCGGTCATCTCGGCGATGGGGAACCTCCCGATCGTCAAGGACCTCGTCGTGGACATGGATCCCTTCTGGGCCAAGTTCAAGTCGACGCAGCCCTGGCTCCAGCCCGGATACGAGCGCCCGGACGACGGTCGCGAGTACCGGATCTCGCAGGAGCGCATGAACGTGATCCACAAGGAGGCGCTCTGCATCAACTGCGGTTGCTGCGTCTCGGAGTGCAACGCGATGGAGTCCGACCCCGAGTTCCTCGGCCCGCAGGCACTTGCGAAGGGCATGCGTTTCGTCGGCGATCCGCGCGACGGCGCGACGGTCGAGCGGCTCGAGCGCTACAACCAGGAGCACGGCATCTGGGACTGCACGCGCTGCTATTTCTGCAACGAGCGCTGCCCCAAGGGCGTCGATCCGCGTGACGCGATCGCAAAGCTCGGCGCGGAGTCGATCCGGCTCGGCATCGATCGCGACATGGGCGCGAAGCACGCGAAGTGGTTCGTGCGCAGTGCGGAGACGACGGGCTGGCTGCGCGAGGAGGAGCTGATCCCGAAGACGCAGGGCTACGTCGCGGCGATCAAACAGCTCAAGTTCGGCGCGAGTCTCGCGCGCCACGGCAAGGTGCGCCCGATTCCGTTCCCGCACACCGCGAACGACGTCGACGAGGCGCGGAACCTCCGCAAGCTCGTTCGCGAACAGGATCGGGACGGCGCGCTCGGGATCGTCCAGGGCGAGCGCGCACTCGGTCGCCTCGAGCACGGGCACAAGGACGAATCGCTGGAGGAGATCTACGAACGGCCAGGTGCCGCGCCGCGGCCGTGGCTCCCCGAAGTGGAGGAGGAAGCATCGGCATGAGCGCCACCGAGACGGCAATGAAGCGGGTCGCGTATTACAAGGGCTGTCTCGCGTCGCTCTCCGCGAAGGAGCTCGACAGCTCGACGCAGGCTCTGGCGCCGATGGTCGGGATCGAGCTCGTGGAGCTCGAGTCGGTGACGTGCTGCGGGGCCGGCGACATCCACGAAGCCGAGCCCGACTACTACCTCCACCTCAACGCGCGGATCCTCGCCTATGCGGAGGCCACGGGCTGCGAGACGCTCATGACCGTCTGCAACGTCTGCACGCTCAATCTGCGCCAGGCGAACTTCATGCTCCAGGGCGACGCCGCGCTGCTCGGTCGCGTGAACGAGAACCTCGAGACCGTCGGCGTGCCGACGTACTCGGGCGGCGTCGAGGTGCGGCATTTTCTCTGGGAGATCGCGGAGGGTGAGGGCTACGAGAAGCTGAAGGACGTCGCACACCGCGGGCTCAAAGGGCTCAAGGTGGCGCCGTTCTACGGGTGCCAGATCCTGCGCCCGTCGAAGATCATGGGCTTCGAGGATCCGGATCGGCCGTGGTCGCTCGAGCGCATCATCCAGGCCTGCGGCGGCGAAGCGATCGACTACCCGGCCAAGGTCAAGTGCTGCGGCTTCCCGATCATCGCGGCGCGCGAGGAGACTGCGCTCGGTGAGATGATCCAGCCGATCGAGCAGGCGCTCGAGGCCGGCGCCGACGTGATGGTCACGCCGTGCCCGCTCTGCCACCTCTCGCTCGATGCGTGGCAGCAGAAGCTCGAGGCGTCGACGGGCCGCGCGTTCCAGCTGCCGATCCTGCATCTTGCACAGCTGGTCGGCGTAGCCGCCGGGCTCGAAGAAGCGGAGCTCAAGTTCAAGCGCCACATCGTCGATCCGCGGCCGGCGCTCGAACGCCTCGAGGTCTGAGACCCCTCGGCTGGGCCGCCGCGGCAGGCCTCGGCTGGGGCCTGCTCGAAGCCGGCTGGCTGCGCCGGCGGGTGCTCGAGCTCGAGCTGCCTGAACTGCCGGCAGAGCTCGACGGGCTGCGGATCGCGCACCTCTCCGACTTTCACTTCGGCGTCCCTTCGCCCGGGATCGGCGCGTCCTGGGAGGCCGCGGAGTGGGTGCACGAACGGAAGCCGGACCTCGTCGCGATCAGCGGCGATCTGCTCACGCATCCGCGCGGCGAGCCGATGCTGCGCCGGCTGGTGCGAATCCTGCCGCAGCCGACGTTCGCGGTGCTGGGCAATCACGACATCGCGATCAGCCGCGATCCGCAGGCGCGCCGTTCCGACCTGCACGATCTCGAGCCCGCGACGCTGCTTCGGGACGAGGGGCGGCTGATCGAGCTGCGGGGCCGGTCGGTGTGGATCGTCGGCGCCGAGCCGCACCTGATCGTGCGTGGACGCCCGCGGCTCGACCCGAACCACCTTGCGCGTGAGGCCGACTTCTCGATCCTGCTCTGCCATTACCCGCGCGTGCTCGACGTGCTGGAGCCGGGTCGCTTCGACCTCGTCCTTTCGGGCCACATGCACGACGGTCAGATCGCCTTCCCTTTGCCCGGCGGGAAGTTCCGCTTCGCGCACCCGGGCGCTCCGTACAACTCCGGCGTCTACCGCAGCGCCGCCGCGACGATGCACGTCTCGGCCGGACTCGGCACCACCTTCGTCCCGTTTCGCTTCGCAGCCAGGCCCGAGGTCACCGAGCTGGTTTTGCGACCGAGCTAACCTGCACTGATGGCCGGTCAGGTGTCGATCTCGACCGAGATCCTCGCCCGCTACGCCGCGGACGCGGCGCGGGGAGTCGACGGAGTGCAGGGGCTCGCAGACAGTCCCCTGCCGCGGCGGCATGCCGTGCGCGTCTCGGGTGAGAACGGCGCGGTTCGCGTCGAGCTGCACCTCGTGACGGAGTGGGGGGCGTCGATCCCGGCGGTCGGCCGGAGCGTCCAGGCGCGCGTGCGCGAGTACCTCCGCAGCATGGCCGACGTCGAGCCGGCCGCGGTGGAGGTCGTCGTGGATGCGGTAGGTCCGGAAAAGTGACCCGCATCTCCGGATTGACGGGGGCGACGATCGAGACGGCGCCGAGCGTCTGCCACGAGTGCATCTGGTGGCAGACGCGAAACGGGCGGAGCGCCGACAAGCGCAAGTGGATTCACGATGCAGAGGACGCGTGGGGCGCGTGGGGGACGGTCTACCACGACGACGACGGACGGCTGCTCGGCTCGATGCAGTACGGGCCCGCCGAGCTCTTCCCGCGCTCGCGCGAGCTTCCCGCCGGGCCTGCGAGCGAGGATGCCGTCCTCGTCACGTGCGCGTACCTCACCGATCCGACGCGGCCGTGGGTGATGCAGTCGCTCTTCCTCACCGCGATCGGCGACGCGCGCGAGCGCGGCGCCCGTGCGCTCGAGGCGTTCGCCTATCGCTATCCCGAAGGGGAGACGAACCACGAGCGCTTTCACGTCCACAAGACGATCTTCCCGGCCGACTTCCTCGCCGACTTCGGCTTCCTGACGGTCCGGGCCAAGGGCCGAGTCGAGCTCGCGCGGCTCGAGCTCGGCGGGCTCCAGCCGGCCGAGGAGGGAAAGCGGGAGGTCGTGCTCGCCAAGGTGCGCGAGGCGTTCATGCCGGCGCCCCAGCCGCAACGGTTCTGAGCAAAGATTTACGAGATTCGCGCAGGTCCGTAACAAGTTCGGCTTACATTCGCGGCCGTGCGCACGATCGCCATCGCCAGCGTCGTCCTGGTCGCGGTCACGGCCGGCGTGTCGCAGAAGGCGATCGAGGCTCCCCGGCCGGCGGGATTCGCGAGGAAGGCCGGTCTCGTCGAGCGGGTCGCGTGCGCCTCGGCCAAGAATTGCGCCGCGCTCGGCGTGTCGCTCTACTCCGAGCTGGGCGGCAAGTGGAAGGCGAGCACGGCTCCCGTCGTCCCGCACACCGGAGGCCTGAACCTCCGGTCGCTCGACTGCCCGGCCGCCGGCAGGTGCGAGGCGATCGCCCTGGCCGGCATCAACCACGTCGTGCACCTGACCGAGAACGGCCGGCACTGGAACGCCGGCGAGATCGCGCTTCCGGCGGACGCTGCTCCCGTCGATCCCCCGCGCGGCCCGTCACCCTTGCTCAACTCGATCTCCTGCGCCTCGGCCGGCAACTGCGTCGCCGTGGGCTCCTATCTGGGGAACCGTATGACGCACCCGCTGCTCGTCACCGAGAGCGGCGGGAAGTGGGGGGCCGGAGTCGAGCCGCAGCTACCGGCGAATGCGGACACGACGCCGACGCCTGACCAGCCCGATGTCGGAGGCGGCATCTACCTCGTCTCGTGTCCCGCCGCCGGCGACTGCACCGCAGTCGGCTGGTACACGAACAAGACCGCCGGCCACAGCATCTACCCGTGGGTGCTGACCGAGCACGGCGGAACCTGGTCTTCCGGGCGAGACGCGCTCCTGCCTCCTGACGCGTCCGTCCAGGGCGAGCTCGACAAGGGGGCGTCCCCGTTGTTCGGCTTCACGGGTCTCTCCTGCCCGTCGGCAGGCAACTGCACGGCGGTCGGCGGCTACGAGGACAAGAACGGCGCGGAGCAGGGACTGATCCTCACGGAGAGAGACGGAGTCTGGTCGCGAGGCGTCACGGCGCCGCTTCCGCCGAAAGCCGTTCCGAACAGCGAGCCCAACGAGTTCAACTCCCCGCTACCGTCGGTCTCGTGCGCCGCGCCCGACGACTGCGCCGCCGTCGGCTGGTACGTCTTCGGCGGGGCAAAGCGCGGCCTCCTCCTGACCGAGCGTGGCGGTACGTGGAAGACGTCTACTTTGAGCCTGCCCGCGAAGACGAAGGCGCCGGGCGGCATGTACCTCACCTCGGTCTCCTGCGCCTCGCGCGGCAACTGCGTCGCGGTCGCCCACTACCGCTGGAAGGGGGCAACGCACGCGTTGATCGTCCGGGAGCGCGGGGGGACGTGGCAGCGAGCCGTCAACGCCGCTCTGCCGAAGAACGCGTCGACCAAGCCGCACACGTTCCTCAACTCCGTCACCTGCCCGTCGGCGAGCGCCTGCACGGTCGGCGGCTACTACGCCGACCGTTCCGGCAAGACGCAGGGACTGCTGCTGAGCCTGCGGCTCGGCTAGGCCGCGGCGCGTGCGGCTGGCTCCAGCAGGAGCTCGGCGATCTGGAGCGCGTTGAGCGCGGCGCCCTTGACGAGGTTGTCGCAGGAGAGGAAGAGGACGAGCCCGTTGTCGTCCGTGGCGTGATCCGGACGTATGCGGCCGACGAGCACGTCTTCGGTCTGTGCCGCAGCCTGCGGGGTGGGGGCCTCGACGAGGCGCACGCTGGGAGCGGCGGACAAGAGCATCTCCGCCTGCTCCGGCGAGAGCGGCTCCTCCGTCTCGATCCAGACCGACTGGGCATGGCCGACGAGGACGGGAACGCGCACGGTCGTCGCGCTGAGCGGAAGGTCGGGCAGCTCGAGGATCTTGCGCGACTCGGCGCGGATCTTCGACTCCTCCTCGGTCTCGTCGCCCTCCCAGGTCCAGTCGAATGCGAGATCGTGGGCGTCCGGTGACTCGGCCCTCAGCTGCTCCATCCGCTGCGCGCCCGCGCCGGACACGGCCTGATAGGTCGAAACCCGCACCCGCCGCAGACCGACGGCGTCGTGCAGCGGCTTGAGAACGCAGGTCAGTGGGATCGCCGAGCAGTTCGGGTTCGCCACGACCCGCGTGGTCTCGATCGCCTCGACTGCGCGGTTGCCGTTCACCTCGGGTACGACGAGCGGGTAGCCGTCGGCGAGCCGGTACGCGCTGGATTTGTCCACGACCAGCGCGCCTCCCTCGACGGCAGGCGGGACGAGCTCGCGCGAGGCACTAGTGCCGCACGAGAAGAGGACTAGATCGAGGCCGCCCGCGGCGAGCGCCTCGGCGCTCGCCTCTTCCACGGTCAATCCGCCGAGCTGCCGGCCCGCCGAGCGTGCCGAGGCAAAGCCACGCACGTTCCCGTAGCCCCGCTCGCGTAAGAGGCGGAGCGTCACCGTGCCGACGGCGCCGGTCGCGCCGACCACGCCGATGCGCGCGTCGTTCGGCCTCACGCCGCTCCGAGCTCGAACGCGTCGTGGAGCGCGGCGACGGACTTCGGCACGTCCTCCGTGCGCACATGGCAGGCGATTTTGATCGGCGAGGTCGAGATGACCTCGGGTTCGACGCCGATTCCGCCGAGCGTCGCGAACGCCTGCGCCGCGATCCCGGGGTGGCTCTTCATACCGGCGCCGACGAGGCTCACCTTGCCAAGGTCGTCGCGCATCGACCACTCGACGTCGAGCTCCCGCAGCAGCTCCTCGCACGCCTCGCGATCCTCGACCGGAGCACTGAAGACGATCTCGTCGCTCGCGACCTGAAGGATCGTGTCGACGTTGACGTTCGACGCAGCCAGGCGCTCGAAGAGGCGCGCCGCGCCGATGCGGCGAACGCGGTAGAGGGGCTCGCAGTCGGTGTGCGCGACGCCGCTGATGATCGCCTTTTCGAGCACCGGATCCTCC